>JAAYKF010000167.1 GCA_012522535.1 Bacteroidales bacterium | reverse complement strand
TTTCTTATATGTATTTGCGAATTGTATTTTAATACAATTCGAATAATTCCAAAGAAAACTTCCTCTGTGCACTCCGTGCCTTCTCTGTACCTTTGTGGTTCAAGCGGTGGCAGCTCGGCTTACCACTTAGCTTGGATTTTAGGCTCTATTGGGAGGCTTTGAAAGAAAAACACCAAAACAACTTGACAACACATTGATTTTGAAAATAGAAAAGGGTAATAACAACCTAAACTTAACACAATATTAATATAGTATCTTTTATTGAAAAACTGCTATAAGAGCAGATTATAGTTACTACGCTGATCCACAACGCAAATTCACTAATTCACACCTTTTATCAACTAATCATAAACTAAATATATTTTGTTAAACATTAGCCAACACCTTGATTCATATTGTTTTTTTTTTTAGATTTGCGATTAATAATTAAAAAAACAAACAACTATAACACACTTGCTTATGAGAAATTATTTTTTTTCTTTTTTTATACTTCTCGTCCTTGGTGTAAATGCACAAGTTGACGAAGTGAAGTTGTGGGAACCTGAGTTCTATGGAAAGAAGGATCCTGCAAAAGAGTTAATAGCAAATCGAAGTGAAAATTCGAAACATTTTATTAAAGATGACGGAGATATTGAAGCTTTTTTTGCTTCTGGTCCAATTCATTACAAAGAAAATGGTGAATGGAAAACAATATTCCACTCTATTTTGCCAAGTTCTAATGGTTTCGAAAACACTCACAACAGCTTTAAAACTTATTATCCTGCCACTTCAGCTGGGAAAATCAAAACTGTTCTTTCTGATGGAAGTGTGTTCAGCGATATGATTAATATGAAAATGTATTTTCAGACTAATCAAAGTGAAGTTCAGAGCAGAAACATTAGCAGCAAGTCTGGAAATGCTCAAAGAAATGTTTTATTGTATAATAATGTATATGGCAATGGCATTGACCTCAGATTGAGTCAACAGACCACAAAGCGAGAAATGGACTATATTATTAATAATGTAGAAGCTTTGGGCTCAATTCCAAGTGGAGCCACACATTTAGTTTTTGAAGAGAGCGTTGAATTGCCTGCCAATTGGACCTCATCGCTTATAAAAAACAAAATTTTAATTTTTGATAATGGCGGTCATATTAGGTTCTCGTATGATAATCCATATATGTACGACACCCCAAAAGAGAGTAATAATGCCAATAGCTCAGAAGCAGTTGTAGCTACTATTGACAATATTTCTTCCAAAGAAGCAAGAGAAAAGGCTGATAAAATTAGAGATGAAGCTGAATATGAAATTGTACAAAACGGAAATCTGTTGACCATAAAAACCAAAGTGGCAATAGATTGGCTTTTGAGTCCTGAAAGGAATTATCCACTCACCATAGACCCAACAGTGAATGTTACACCCAACAGTGCAGACAACTGGATGAGAAGTGTTTATGATGACGGAGTTGAAGAAGAAGATCCAGGTTTTTTTGGATATGTATATGAATACTGGCTAAGAACTCATATTAAATTTAACATTTCATCAATACCTCAAAACTCTGTTGTAAGCTCTGCCGTAGGGTTTATCAACATTTGGGGTGCCTATGGAGACATTGATCTAAACACTAATCAATGGCAGTTTGCCAATAGTGCTGATCCCACAACCACAGCTAATGGTTTAGCCCTATTTAATAGTGTTACTTTAGGCTATTCAGATATTAGTGCAATAGATGCTGGTTGGATTTCTTCAAACTTTTACAATCCCGAAGGCAATCAATATATGGAGGCTGCAATAGCCAGTGGAAACTTAAGTTTATCTGTTATTCCCATTGGTTCATATATGCCTACAGCTTATTATGCATTTGAAGATCACACCAGTGCCGACAAGCCTTATATAACTATTGTTTATTCAGATCCTGCAACACCGCCCATTTGTGCCACCCCCATCGCACCAGCCAACAATGCCACTGAAATTGGTCATCAAGGCTATGTACTTTGGGAGGCAGTAGCTGGAGCCACATCATATGATGTTTATTTTGGACCAAGCAATCCACCAAGCTCTGTGGCTACAGATCTAACAGATAATTTTCATACTATTTTTGACTGTATGGAGCCAGAACACACATACTATTGGCAAGTTGTACCAAAAAACGCCAATGGTGCTGCCACTGGTTGCCCTGTTTGGCAATTTACTACAGATAACAAACTACATATTTATGCTACAGACTGGGAAATCGCCACAGAAGGATTTTTTGGCACTTCAGGCGAGTCGGTTGATGGCTGGTATGCCAACAATATTTCAGGCGAAACCGTTAATGTTGGCGGTGTAAACTATGAAGTTCATAATATCTGGACTGTGGGAGGAGGACCACATGCTATTTCAGGAAAATCGGCTGGAGTTAGTGGACTTTTAGATTGGGGATTAGCCCAAGATCACTTTGATTACTGGACTGATTTAGGTATATTATATCGAATGATATACCGCCCTATAAGTTTAGAAGGTTTCAGAGATATTGACCTGGAATTTCGTTGGAAATGTGGTGGCGAAAGCGGTCAGGATTTCGGACAGGTTATATCTTCAATTGATAATGGTGCAACATGGCTAACCGACGAAACTGGTGGACTAACCAATGATGGAAAATATTGGAATTCACCCACCACTGTTAGAACTCAAAGTTTAACATTTCCACCTACAAGAGATAACAATAGCAACTTTAGATTAGCATTTAAATGGAACGACCTATCGGGCAATGGAAGTGGTGAAATGCCATCATTCGTTGTTGACGACATTAAATTGAGAGGCTGTCCTTTTGAGGGAGTAATATATTCAGACAAAGTGGCACCCAATATTTTTGAATGGGAACCACCCACCGCCAACACCTCAACAATGTTGCATATAGAAGGCACACACGTTTGTGCTCAATATCAGTGGGAAATTTCTACAGATGCTACAAACTGGACAAATATTGCTGGAGCCAATGCCAACAGTTACACCACAGCCGACAATTTGACCGAAACAACATATTATAGATGTAAGGTGTATTTTGGAACTGGTTGTACGGGAGTATATCAAGATAGTCCTTTCAAAATTGAAATTGACAACTCTATTATTGCACCCGTTGGAACAAAACTTCCTAATTTAGAAACAGTTTGCGAAGGAACAATGTTGACATTAGAAAACATTATACCTGGATATGGCGGAACAGGAACTTGCGAAGACCAATACAGATATTCAGTTGATGGTGGCATTACATATACAGCATGGAGTAGTGATGTGCCAAACTTTGCTGCAGTAGTAGGCGTTAACATAATTCAAACTCGCAGATTCTGCTCTGGCGACGAAAGCCCTTACAATTCATACCAATGGACAGTGGTTGCACAGCCAACACTAACAAACCCTGAAGATAAAACAATCTGTTTTGGCGAAAGCACACAGCTTAGCTCTGTGCTAAACGGCGGAACAGGCACACAAAATGCACTTTGGGAATTTTCGGCAGACGGAACCACAAACTGGACAACAGTAGCCAACGGCATTCCACAAAATGCAATTTATTCAGGTATAGATTCTGACAACCTATCTATAAGTGGTGATATTCCTGTAGGAGAATATTTCTACAGAAGAAATTTAGAAACAAACGAAAATTTATGCGAAGCTACCAGCACAACAGCAAAACTCACAGTGCTACTAACTCCAACAGTAAGTGTAAATAGCCCTGAAATTTGTAGTGGAAACACAACACAAATAACAGCAAGTGTTAACCCCGATGGAACATACAACTACAGCTGGACAGTACCTGCAACGGTAACAAACCCAGGAAATGTTAGTAGCTTCACTGCAAGTGTAGAAGGCGACTACACTGTTGTAATTAGCGGCACAGATATATGCAGTGCAACTGCCACAGGAACACTAAGTTTTGGAACAGATATTGAACCCACATTTAATGATTTTGGACCATACTGCTTAAATGAAACTCCAGACGATCTACCCACAACTTCACTAAACGGAATTACAGGAACTTGGACACCTGCAAGTATAAATACCTCTGCAGATGGAACATTCCAATTTGAATTTGTGGCTGACGGCGGACAATGTGCTGTAAACAAAACAATTACAATTGAAGTTTTGGAAAGTATAACACCAATATTCCAAAGTTTTGGACCCTATTGCCAGGGCGACACACCTGATATTTTACCCACAGTTTCGGACAACACAATTTCTGGAACATGGACACCTGAAACAATAGACACAGACAATATTGGAACAGTGGACTATCTGTTTACAGTAGCGGGCGGACAATGTGCCAACGACACAATTATAAAAATTACAGTAAACGAAAATCCAACAGTTGAAGTAAATAGCGAAACTGTTTGCGAAGGAACCTCTGTGGAAATTGCTGCAACAGCAAGTCCCGACGGCACATATTCATACACATGGAGTGTTCCTGCAGGTTTTGAAAATCCAGGCAACGTTCAAAGTTTCAACACCGATGTTGGCGGAACATACACAGTTGTTGTGAGTAACGACAATGGCTGTGAAGCAACAGCAAGCGGCACTGTAACACTTACCGAAGCTACGATGCCAAGCTTTGACAGTTTTGGACCATACTGCGTTGACGATATTGCCGACAACCTACCCAACACTTCAAATAATGGAATAGCAGGAGTTTGGCAACCAGCATCCATAGACACTTCAGTTGAGGGTGATACAGAATTTATTTTCACACCCAATGCTGGTCAATGTGCCAAAACTTACCAAACAAATATTATTGTACACCCAAATCCAAGCGTTGTGATTAGTATTCCAAGTGTGTGCGAAAAAGTAGAAGTGGAAATTAAAGCCATTGCATCGCCGCAAGGAACATACAACTATAGCTGGACAACCCCAGCAGGTGTTAATGACCCTGGAAATGTTTCTACATTCATGAGCGACGTGGAGGGTAGCTACACTGTGCTTGTTACAAACGAAAACAACTGTAGTGCTACTGCCACCGAAATTTTAACCTACGACGAAGCAATGCCACTAGTTTTCCACAATGTGTTTACTCCCAACAACGACGGAATTAACGACACATGGGAAATTGACAACATTGAACTTTA
The DNA here is from genome assembly GCA_012522535.1 of Bacteroidales bacterium. Lineage (GTDB taxonomy): Bacteria > Bacteroidota > Bacteroidia > Bacteroidales > WCHB1-69 > JAAYKF01. The sequence continues at coordinate 4,120 of JAAYKF010000167.1, read as the reverse complement.
TCCCGACAACGAAATAGTTGTTATAAACAGATGGGGTAACGAAGTGCTTAACATTAGCGGATACACCAATAACTGGGACGGTTCTGGATTGGCAGAAGGAACATATTTCTACACCGCTAAGGTTTATGTTTGTGGTGAATGGAAACAATATAAAGGATATGTTACAATACTTAGATAGTGCTAATAAAAAAGAGTGAAACAATGAAACAAAATAAAATAATATTAGCAATAGCAGTAATGATAATTACCATTGCTACCCATGGGCAACAAAACCCTGTATATAACCAATATGTGTTCAATCCGATGTCCATAAATCCGGCCTATGCTGGAACAAAACAGTGGCTAAACTTGAATAATATGTATTCAAAACAGTGGGCTGGATTAGAAGGTTCGCCACAAACAATTTCGGTGAGCCTCGAAGGTCCTGTTAATGAAAAAATGGGACTGGGAGTGCAATATGTAAACGACCGCATTGGAGCCCAAACCCAACAAGGACTTTTTCTGAACTACTCATATATTTTGCGACTTACCGATACATGGAAACTATCAATGGGACTAACAGCTGGACTTTCGTACTTCACCATTAATGGTGGAATGTTGGAAGGAAAAATTGTTGACGACCCCAGAATTCCCAAGACAAAGGCAAGTGCTGCCCGATTCGACCCCAAAACTGGAGTATTCCTATATAGCGACAGGTTCTATTTTGGATTCTCGGTAAACGATCTTTTGGGTGGACTTATTGAGAGCAAAAATGGAATGAATATTAATCAGCATAGACACTATTATATTACCAGTGGATATGTTTTTGATATAGCACAAGACTTCAAACTAAAACCAAGTATCTTAATTAGAGAAGACTTTACAGCACAAACCAATATTGACCTCAGCACATATATGCTATATAAAGAAATATTTTGGTTAGGAGCCACATATCGCTTTGGAGCGAATATACTAACAGATCCATCGTTAGACAACTCCATTAGAGGAAGAGATGCGGTGGTACTTATGACAGATTGGAATATTACAAACACCCTCACCATTGGATATGGATATACATTCTCCATTGGAGCATTGAGCAAATTTAGTGGACACGAAGTGGTACTAAATGTACTATTCCCACAAAGTGATAGAAGTGTGCCTGCAAACCCAAGGCTATTTTAAATAAAAAAAATATTAGAGATGAAAAAAAATATATTTAAAGCATTATTTATAGTGTCAGTTTTGACATATGCCAATTTTGGCTTTGCCCAAAAAGAGATATCAAGAGCAAAAAATTTGATGAATAGCTACGACTATGCCAAAGCATCAGAATTGTACGAAAGTGCCTTCACTCTCTACACTCCTGCCAAAGAAGATATTAAAGACTTAAGCCACTGCTATATACAAATAGGCGAAACCCAAAAAGCCGAAAAATGGCTCCTAAAACTTGCAAACCACCATCAAGTTACAGCAAAAGATATAAAAGTTTATGCACAATTTCTGAAAACTGAAGGGAGATATGATGAAGCTATTGAACAATATGAAAAAGCAAAAAAATTATCGCCACAATGTAGCGAAAAACTACAAAAAGAGATAGAAATTTGTCAAAACGCAATACAATGGCTAAAAGAAGAACCAAGCATTGATGTGCAAAATGTAGAAGAAGTAAATACGCCAGCATCAGACTATGGAATAGTATTTATTGACGAAAAAGTAATACTAACCTCAAACTGCAACTCAAAAGGAGAGAAAATTAGCAAAGCATACTACAAACTTTATGAGGTTGACTTCTTGAACGACAGCAAAAACAGAAGACTAATAAGCAAACTAAACGACCAACATCACAACGGACCTGCAAGCTATCACCCACAGAGTAAAACTCTATATTTTACCAAAGCAAGTTCAACAAAGATTAAAAGAAAATCGGAAAATGCCGACCCCACAAGCTGGTATAGAATTGGAAAAAGAAATAGAGTGAGAAACAATATGGAGATATATTTCTCAAAATATGAAAACAGACAATGGTCTGAACCTCAAGCATTTGAACACAACAACCCCGCAGAATATTCGGTGGCACACCCAGCAATTAGTGCAGATGGAAAAGTGTTATACTTTGTTTCGGATATGCCTGGCGGACAAGGACAAAGCGATATATACTTTTGCGAATTGCAAAGCAACGGAAAATGGGGTAAACCTCAAAATGCAGGACCCACAATTAATACTGCCGGAAAAGAACTTTTCCCAACTGTGGACAAAAATGGAACACTACATTTTAGCTCCAACGGGCACCCGGGAATGGGCGGATTGGACATTTTTCAAGCTGTGGGAAATCACAAAAATTGGACAAAAGTGGAAAACTTGCAAGCACCAATAAACTCACCAAAAGACGATTTCTTGATACAATTTACCAACGAAGATGAAGGATATTTTGCATCAAACAGAACAGGAGGAAAAGGAGCTGACGACATTTATAGATTTGCTCCAATAGTGGAAAAATTCCAAAATATTACAGCAGTAGTAAAAGTGTTTGACAAAAGAAATGGAATTGACAAAATTGTTGACGACGCACATGTGAATATTAAATCGCTGAAAACAGACGAAAAAATTGACGTCAAAAAAATTGGAAGCCAATATACCCTGAGCGTTAGCTGCTTCGACTCACTAAAAATTGAAGTAACAAAATCATACTACCAGTCAAAAACAGTGGTGCACTACGCCAATTGCGACATTGAAGAAAATGCAAATCTGGAAATCAAACTTGATGAAATTGAGTATGAGGTAGGAACTACAATTGTGATAAATAATGTCTATTACGACCTCGACAAATGGGATATTAGACCCGATGCAGCACTTGAATTGGACAAAGTGGTGGAGGTGATGGAAAACAATCCAAAAATTATTGTAGAACTGGGATCACACACCGACTGTAGAGGGGCAAAAGACTACAACCAAAGATTATCACAACGCCGATCCGACTCCGCTGTGAAATATATAGTTGACAAAGGAATTAATAAAAACAGAATTAAAGCAAAAGGTTATGGAGCACAAAATCTTTTAACTAATTGCCCATGCGACGAATGCACTGACGAAGAACACCAAATGAACAGAAGAACAGAATTTAAGGTTGTGGGAATTGAATAGAACAAAGATTAATGTGTTAAACTATTACTACTAAAATGATTTAGAAACTTAAACTATACTTAACGAACTTGACTATTATCAAATAATATTTAATTTAGTGCTTATTTTAGGTACTTTACTAAGAAACTTAAACATATATGTTAAAAAAACAGATACTTACAATTATAAGCATAGCTATATTTTGTCAAGGAATAGCACAAACAAACTTCTATCAAACGGAGGTTTTTAAAGAAATTGGAAACAAAAAAGAAGATATATCTAAAAGAGATGCCTATTCTAAGCACTATATTAATGATGATGGTAGCTACACAGCCCTAATTGGCTCTGGACCAATTCACTACGAAAAAAATGGCAGATTTGAAGATATTGATACTGAACTGCTGCCCAACAACGACCCCGTTTTTGTATATGCCAACAAAACAAATATTTTTGAGTCATATTTTGGACTAAAAACATCTGATGGAGTTAAAAGCAAAACAAAAGAGGGAGAAATTACCGAATTCCTTAATACTACAATGTATTGGGAGGTGAACGGACAAGCCACAAATATAAAAAATAGCGAAAATGTGGAAATTGCTACCAAAAACAATAAAGCATACTACAACAATATATATGGCGAAATCTCTGCCGAATTTGTTACTCTTACAGGAAAAAGAGAACTAAACTATATTATACCAAACCAACAAGCACTGGGAAATATACCCGCAAATGCAGAATATCTGGTATTTACAGAAGATATTATACTACCCAACGGATGGACAGCAAACCATACCGAAAGAGGGATAATGATATATGACAATATGGGAAATGATATTGTTTTATACGAAAACCCACACTCCACAGATGCCGAAACAATGGCACTAAGAGAAAAAAATACTGTCTTAAATGCTAATACTTGGACACTTTTTTCTAATTAATTACTCATATTAAGCTGCTTTCTTTTTCATTTTAATTCCATGTTTTTCAAGAAACGCAGCAGGCGATTCATATCCTATTCCAC
>JAAYKF010000166.1 GCA_012522535.1 Bacteroidales bacterium | reverse complement strand
TATAACCATCTATAAGATAGAGGTTTCTGGCTACATCTGTACTGAAAATATAGATATTGCCTTCATCATCATATAAATCTATGGGCGACGACCATGAGAAAATATTGTATTCGACAGTGAACTTCTCTTTGCCACTATATTTATTTATGGCAACAAATTCACCTCTACCAGCCTTGTCAATCCTCGAAAAGAGACAGTAAACCAAACTATCTCCTTTATGTTTTCCCATCAGGGCTGTGGCTAAAACTCCGCCACTATTGGTCTTTTCCATAAACGGACTACCATCGCCGGGACGCTCTACTCGCCAAATCTCACTGCCATCTCTGGCATCAATTTTTCGGAAAGTGGAAAGAGAGAATGGCTCTCTAATATCAACCTCATTGCCAATATATAGATAATAACTTCCATTATTTTCTTGGTCAATTACAATGGTGGCATCGGTATCATCAAAATTGTCAATATTCCAAATTACTTCCATTTTTTGCAAATCAATGCATAGAATTGAGCCACAATTATCGGCTATAAAACCATATTTATCAATCACTGCCATGCTGGACTCAATGCCCTGCCTGACAAGGTTTTTGTGTTTATATCTAAGTTTTGTGATGTAAACTTTCTTTCTGTTTGCACCAAAATTAATCTTGTAAATAAGTCCATTTTCTCCTGGCCAAAAAATTGTCCCCGATTTTCTATCTATAATGGGATTGCTATCAAAGGCTGCCCACCCTCGGTACGAAAAAGCATCCATCCCATTGATATACAAAAGTTCCTGCTTTTGGAACATATCATAAATATAGGCTCCAAACCTCTCTCCATGCTTAATTCCTTGACCAATATAGAGAAGTCCGTTTTTACGTGGGTCAACTGAAACAGTACCTTTAATGGGATTTTCGATACTGATACAATCTCTTGTCTCTTTGCCCGTTTGGGCATCTAAAAAATAGACATCGCCACACAGAGAGCCTATGATTAGCTCCATTGCATCATCATTTTCTAAAAACAGCTGATTTTCAATGCCAAGTTTTTCTTTTTGCTCTTTAGTCCAATTTATTAAAAGTGGCTGACCTGTCCAACCAGCACCACCGCCCCACATTCCATATTCAGTTGTGGTGGTGTCATAAGCAGTGGTATAGACCCATTTTTCTTCAATATCAATGGGGCGACCCGAAATTCTTCCCCTTGAAGGATTATTTCTTTGGGCATTGCCACGAAAGCAAAAAATGCTAGTGGTATCACGGGAGTAATATTTGGAGAAAAATTGAAAATTACTTTCAAAAGTTCCGCTATCGAAGTTGCTTTTGGTTTGAAAACTAAGCTCGAAATTTAAGTTTTCAACAGGCTGAAATTTGGGTTCAGTTTTAATTTGTTCCACTACAATTTCGTCTTCACTTTGCTTAGCATTATTACAAGAAGAGAAAGCAAAAATGAAACTGATAAAAACTGGAAGAACAAATAGACTTTTTCTCAATATTTTTTAATTATGATTTTCGCTGCAAATCTACAATATTTGTTTTTGATATAAAAACAAGATTTTTGCATCATGCAGATTTACAGCATCTTAAATCTTTTAGGTCGATTAATCATTATAAACTTACAAGCCTGTCATTTCCAATAAATATGGCGGAAATTCGCTCACAAATAAATCATATTCAGTTAGGATTACAATAAGATTTTGAAGAAGTGCAAAATCTATATATGCATCATCCACCTCATCAATTGTTTCAGAAAAATCTTCTACTCTCTCTGTTATAGCTCCTATATCATCAAATTTTCCTACAAAGCTTATAAAAGCTTTGTCAGACAACTGTTCTCTGAGATTTTCCTCTTTGCCGTTTAATATTTTTATTAGCGGAGCAAATTTTTCATAAATATCAATTCGCCCATTTCTTACAGTTTCTCTAAATTGATCATTAATTTCTGGATTCTTCAAAATTGCATCGTTCAACAACAAGTATGCATCTGCAACACATTGTCCCAATTTTTCGGTTAATTCATTGTCTGTCATAGAAATTATTTTAAGTTTATCTGTGAAAAAACAAACAGTATCAAATATTAAGCCAAAAGCTATTTTTCTTCATATTTTGAGGAAATAAATATTTTTATTCAAAAATAAAACCTCATCAAAATTCTTATTTCACATTGATTGCCAAAATCTTACATCTATTTTAAAGAAATTATTGATATCTTGGTAGTTCTATTTATTTGGAGTATCATTTTTAAAGATTATTGGTTGTATAAAACGCTTATTCTGTTTTGTAATTACAATTCGTATTACTATTTTTGCAAAAACAAAACATAAATTATGATACCTATTCAAATAATTCGCGAAAACCCAGATTTGGTAGTTGAAAGGCTATTGGTGAAAAATTTCAAAGCTGATGAAATTGTGAAAAATATAATTGATATTGATTCACGTCGCAGAAGCACACAGAATAAAACCGACAGTACTCAAAACGAAATTAATACTATTTCGCGTGAAATTGGAAACTTATACAAAGCTGGTAAAGCCGATGAGGCAAACAGCTTGAAGGAAAAAACTTCAGTTCTGAAAGAGGATATAAAAAAGCTAAATCAAGAGTTGTCGGAATTGGAAAACGAGCAAAACGAATTATTGGTTTCGCTTCCCAATATACCGCATAGCAGCGTTAAAAAAGGCAATGGTGCCGATGATAATGAAATTATTTTCCAAAAGGGCGATATCGACACCCCCGACTGGTTTGTACCACATTGGGATTTGGCTGTGAAGCATAATTTAATAGATTTTGAAACTGGCACAAAAATAACAGGTGCAGGTTTTCCTGTTTACACTGATAAAGGTGCTAAATTGCAAAGGGCATTGATTAATTATTTCTTGGACAAAGCCACAGAAAATGGCTATTTAGAGGTTCAGGTGCCATATATGGTAAATGAAGAATCGGCATATGCCACTGGGCAACTTCCCGACAAAGATGGGCAGATGTATCACGCCACTGTGGACAATTTTTATTTAATTCCCACCGCCGAAGTTCCCGTTACAAATATTTATCGCAATATGATTTTAAATGCCGATGAAATGCCCATTAAAAACTGTGCTTATTCGGCTTGTTTCCGCCGTGAGGCTGGTTCGTACGGGAAAGATGTTCGCGGACTAAATCGCTTGCATCAGTTCGACAAAGTGGAAATTGTTCAAATTGCAAATCCTGAAAAATCATACGAAGTTTTGGAAGAGATGCGAAACTACGTTGCATCAATTATTGAAGAATTGGAGCTACCATACAGAATATTACGCCTTTGTGGCGGTGATATAAGCTTCACTTCAGCTCTAACTTACGACTTTGAAGTTTACTCAAAGGCTCAAAAAAGATGGTTGGAAGTGAGTTCTGTTTCAAATTTTGAGAGCTTTCAAACCAATAGATTAAAGCTGCGTTTCAGAAATGCTGAAGGTAAAACCGAATTGTGCCACTCGCTAAACGGTAGTGCCTTGGCTTTGCCACG
>JAAYKF010000165.1 GCA_012522535.1 Bacteroidales bacterium | reverse complement strand
TCCGTTTAGGTCAACCAAAAACAAACCATATTCACCTGCTTGCAGTTGGCTTAAATCTACATTTACATAAGTTGTAGTAGGATTTGGATAAACACGAATGACACTTTGCATATCGAATTTCTCTACCGAAAGTGTACTCTCTTCGTATGTACTTTCGCCATACGAAGCACTAATTTCTAACGAGCCACTTGAACCGCTCAAATTGGCTCCGAATGGTGCACCAACAACAGGTTGGAAATTGTCGTTATTGGAAGCAGCCGCACTAAAGGTGATGCTCTCCATGGTTTGAGAGTGCAATAGCATTGCATAAACCATAAACATTAAAAACAATGGGATAGATTTTTTCATAAGCTTAATATAAATTTGCTTTCAAAATTAGTAATAAATATTAAACGGAACAATAAAAACTTAAAAAAACTCTACTTTATTTCACAATTATCAATTCATGATTCTTGCTTTACAAATGACAATAAATACTAAAGTTCCACTTTTATTTTGTAACTTTGTCTTCTGAAATTTGAAAACAAAAACAAAAATATATGAGAAAACTAATTGAATGCGTACCCAATTTTAGTGAAGGTCGCGATTTAAGTGTTATCAAGCAAATTACTGACACCATTGAATCATGCGAAGGTGTTAAACTTTTGGATGTTGACCCGGGTCAGGCTACAAACCGCACTGTTGTTACCTTTGTAGGTACTCCAGACGAGGTTATTGAGGCTGCTTTTCAAGCCATTAAAAAAGCTTCAGAATTGATAGATATGAGTAAGCATCATGGTGCTCACCCTCGTTTTGGTGCCACCGACGTTTGTCCCCTTGTTCCTGTGGCTAATATCAGCATGGAAGAGGTTGTGGAGTATGCTCACAAACTTGCAAAACGTGTTGGAGATGAGCTAAATATCCCCATTTACAGCTACGAAAGTGCTGCTTTAATTCCAGAGAGAAAAAACTTGGCTTACTGCCGTTCGGGCGAGTATGAAGGTTTGCAAGATAAATTGGCAAAGCCAGAATGGAAACCCGATTTTGGTCCTGCTAAATTCAATGCAAAAGCTGGTGCCACTGCCATTGGTGCTCGCGATTTTTTAATTGCTGTAAATTACAATCTAAATACAACTTCTACACGTAGAGCCAATGCTTTGGCTTTCGACGTCAGAGAAAAAGGACGTCCAGTACGCGAAGGAAATCCAATAACTGGAAAAATCAAAAAAGACGAAAATGGCAACGAAATTTGGCAAGCTGGAACATTGAAAGGAACAAAAGCAATTGGCTGGTTTATAGATGAATATAAAATTGCACAAGTTTCGATGAACATCACTAATATCGCTGAAACTCCTTTGCACATTGCTTTTGACGAAATTAATAGCAAAGCTATAGAACGTGGTTTGAGAATTACAGGAACAGAAATTGTTGGTCTTGTACCCAAGAAAACAATTATAGATGCTGGTAAATATTTCCTTAGAAAGCAAAACCGTTCTTTAGGTGTTTCTGAAGATGAAATTATCAAAATTGCCGTTAAATCTATGGGATTAGATGATTTGAAACCCTTTGTAGCAGAGGAGAAAATCATTGAATTTATGTTAGATGCCGAAGAAAAAACAGAAAAATTGGTGGACATGAGCTGTGTTGAGTTTGCCAATGAATCTGCCTCCGAGGCTCCAGCTCCGGGCGGTGGTTCTGTAAGTGCCTATGTTGGTGCTTTGGGTGCTGCTATGGCTACTATGGTTGCCAACTTATCTTCGCATAAAGCTGGTTGGGACGACAGATGGGAAGAATTTTCAGACTGGGCCGAAAAAGGTCAAAAACTAAAAGACGAGCTTCTACATCTTGTAGATGAAGACACTGCATCTTTCAACAAAATTATGGCTGCTTTTGGATTGCCAAGGGGAACAGAAGAGGAGAAACAAATCAGGCACAACACAATACAAGATGCCACTAAGGCTGCCACTATGGTACCCTTCAACACCATGCTAAAAGCTTTTGAAATATTTGAAGTATGCAAGGTGATGGCAGAAAAAGGAAATCCAAGTTTGGCAAGTGATGCTGGTGTAGGTGCACTTTGTAGCCGTGCGGCTGTTATGGGTGCATTCTTAAATGTGAAGATTAATGCCGCTGATATTGAAGATAAAGCTTTTGTTCAAGACCTATTGGACAGAGGTAAAGAGATTGAAGATAAATCAGCGAAACTGGAAAAAGAGATTTTAGATATGGTAAATAAAATCATAGGCTAAATCTAAGATTAATCTAATGCAAAGGGACACCAAATTTGTGTCCCTTTTTGTTATTCTCTTTATTAGTATCTACAAGTTTTTGCTCCTAAGCACGAATTAAGATTACCAAAATTGCACTAAAAACATTCATATACAGTAAAGCTGTGATTATTTTATCTCTTTTCACTTTACTTATGGCAACATAAATAATGTACAATAAAGCTGAAATTAGAGCTGTGGCAATCAAAACATATTTACCTGGATAATCTTTTAAGGCAAACAATAATGTAGAAATAAATAATATTTTATAATACAGCGAAAAGATAACACTCAATGCCTCTGTTTTCAAATTAGCATTCACGACTTCTACATATATTAAAAGTCCAACAACTATTGGCATTGAGAATATAGCCAAAACTCCCACAAAAGGAAGACCTATTTTAGCCAACACACATAAAAGCATGTAGCTAATTATTATAATTGCTTCTAATCTCGTTTTTTTCATAGCTATAAATTTTAAATAAAACATTTTTTTAGTTCTTGTAGCCACTGCCACATAAATACATTACAATTAATCTTTAGCTCCACAAAGGGGCTAAGGTGGAAAGTTATTTACATTTATATAACAATTAAAGATCGAAAGCCTACCAAAATAAGCATTTATTTTTTGGCAGATGTTATTGTTAAAATTTAATCTATTAGATAAATAAGCTAAAAAATCGCACGTGTGTGTGTGTGTGTGTGTGTGAAACACCACTATTATAAGAGAAAAAACCGATTACTAACAGAAACATCTTGAATTATTTCCCACAAATGTAATAACATATCCAAGCAGAGCAACACTTTCCTCTGTTATTCTTTTGTTAAAACACTAAAACTAAATATGAGTGCAAATTATCTTGTATTTAAAAGAGCATTATTTTATCCTAAAAACAAGCACTTTCGTTATTGTAATCTTAATAAATATTAGCTAAATAAGTTTGGAAAAATAATTACAAAAGCTAAATCTTGTAAATTCATAAACTAGAAGTAAGATAAATACGATTTAAAAACGTCTCTATTTCGGCAGTGGCACAAATTCAGTTTCGCCTGGTACTTGTCCCATTTTTTGTGCTTTCCAGTCCTCTTTTGCTTTTTCAATTATATCTCTACTGCTGGATACGAAGTTCCAAAATAGGTAGCGTCTTTCGGGGAAAGCTTCGCCACCAAAAACATAGATTGTGGAGTTCTCTCCCATCTCAAACTCACACTGGGAGCTATCATTTAAAATCAACATTTGCTGTGGTCCAAACTCCTGATTCGCCTCTTTCACACTGCCCTCTAATATATATATTCCACACTCACCAAAAAGCTTTGAGCCAATTTTCACAGTCCCAGACTTTTTAGATTTCACCTCTATCATATATAGCGGACTATGCACCGGTACTGGCGACTTATAATTGGATATTTCGCCTGCTATAAGCTTATACTCCAAACCACCCTCTTGCCAACGTGGCAACTCCTTTTCGGGGATATGCCAAAAACCCGGCTCCATCTCCTCCAACTCCTTTGGCAGTGCCACCCAAATTTGCATTCCGTGCAAAACCTTTTTCTTGTCCATAAGTTCTGCTGGCGATTTTTCGGAGTGTACAATCCCTTTTCCTGCTGTCATCCAATTTACAGCACCCGGCTCTATCTCTACCGAATTGCCCAAAGAATCCTTGTGATGTATCACACCCTCAAAAAGATAGGTAAGTGTTGAAAGCCCTATGTGCGGATGTGGCAAGACGTTAAGCCCCTCGCCCTCAGCAAGTTCTGTGCGTGCCATATGGTCTATAAAAACAAAGGGACCAACTGCCCTTTTTTCTGCCACAGGCAATAATCTACCTACAATAAAATTGCCAATATCAGCGGCTCGCTCTTCAATTACAAATTCAATATTTGACATAAACACTCCTTATTTTAATTTTCAATGGCAAATATACAGCAAACTTGTATCAAGTGGATTAAATCATTGCTAAAGTAAACCTTTAATCACTATCTTTGCTCTATCTTAAACAGAAAAACAACATATTGAATTACCTTGCACACATACTACTTTCGGGTAACGACCGCCGTTTGGAGGTGGGCAACTTTATTGGCGACTTTGTTAAAGGAACAGATTACGAACAATATCCAAAACGCATAAAAGAGGGCATTTTGCTTCATCGTGCCATTGATAGTTTCACCGATAATCACCCTGTTTTTTTGGAGACCGTTGATATGCTACTCCCCGATTTTGGGCGATATTCGGGTATAATGGCTGATATGTTTTACGACTATCTGTTGGCTTCTCAATTTGAAAAATATAGTAATGGTAGAAGTTTGAAGAAATTTACTCGCAGATTTTATTCTTCGCTACTGCTCAACTACCCTTGGCTCCCAAAACAGGTAAAAGGATTTATGGTACATTTTATCACCAGCGACCGTTTGGGAGAATATGCCACATATAGCGGTTTGTACAAAACATTGAGCATTATGGAACGCTATAAAACCGATGCCATAAAACCCGGACATAGCCTATATTTCTTAGAAAACAATGAAGAAAAACTCCGAGAACAGTTTGACCGCTTTATGCCCGAAGTGATAAAATTTTCGGAAGAAAAATTAAAGTGAGATAGGCTCTTAAATATAGTATAGAGCTGTTATTCAAACCACCTAAATAATAAAATTTAAAAAAAGACAATTTTGTGAAAGCTAATATTTGTATATTTGTTGCACAAATAAAAATTATACTGAGTAATTAAACTTCAAGAAACAACACAAATAGATACAAAATGAGAAAAGTTATAATTGTGCAATTGGCTACCTTATTATGTTTTTGGTTAGTGTTCTTAGGATTACAAAACACTACTATTTACAATAACAGTTTAGGCTAGTATCTAACAACTGGCAATATGAGCATGGGGAACGATATTTAGCAAAAAAGCCTTTTGACAAAATGACAAATAAGAATTTTGTACAGTGGGATGCCGTACATTATTTTAAAATTAAAAATCACGGATACATTGTTGCTGATGAAGAAAGAGGAGATTTTATTTTTGCTTTTTTTCCTTTATTCCCTTTAATTTGGAAGCTTACAAACCTACCTCCCATTGGTATTCTATTTCTTAATTACATGTTTTTTTTCAATATCAATTATTATTCTTTTAAGGCTTTTCTCTAAGCCCGAAAACTATCTAACAAACACTCTTCTTAGTCTTAGCCTACCAAGCATTATGGTGTTTTTCATTCCATATACCGAAGCCACTTACCTACTATTAATTAGTATTGGAATATATGGTTTTATGAAAAACAAATACTGGGTCTATTTTTTAGGCTTATTCTTAGCGGCACTTACACGACCTTCTTTTACATTTTTACTATTGTCAATATTAGGAGCTGAATTTTTCTTTTTATTGAAACATAGAAATATAAAATCAGGGATTTTAAACATGATTTACCGCACTATTCCTCTTATATTAGGTACAGTAACAGTATCATTAATTCAATACTCTCAAGGAAGTGGAAGCTTTTTTAAGTTCATGGAAGTACAGAAATATTGGGACAATGTTTTAACAGTTCCTCACAACCTAAGAGACTGGTCTTTCGAGGGGTTTGGGATTAATATAGGTGTTATAATTTTTATTTTTATACCACTGATGATTATATTGTTTCAACTATTTTATCACCAACTATCTGACAGCAAGAAAAACAAAAAGTTAGATTATTTTTCGCCTAAGGATTATTTATTAATCTTATCATTTCTATATCTGATAGGGAATAGTTTATTTATTTTATTATTTCGTGGTGGTAGCTTGCATTGCCTATTCCGTTTTACAATTTGCTCTCCATTCTTCTACATACTCATTTTTATAGCATTTTATCACCTACGAAACATACCACCTAATATTCGTTTTTTCATATTAGCTACTCTTTCTTTAATAAGCATTTTCATACTTGGGCTGGCTGATTATTCCACCTATTGGAACTTTTCTGATTTTGGAATTTTCCTTTTTATCGGAACAACAGCACTATGGCTGTTTCAAGATTTTAAATCTAACAAATTTCACAAGATAAGCTTGTTTCTTCTATTATTTTCAAATATAGTATGGACCACATATTTAATAAATACCTATATAATAAATGGCTGGGTAATAGCTTAAACAACCAGAATAAGTCTAAAAACTAATAATGAGAGTATCAAATCTGAACCAAAACCTCTCCACTTTATAACTTTTATCTTTCTACTTTCAAACTACCTCTCTTTATCTTCCAGCATGGGGACAAATCTAAAATCGCCATACTCTGTTTTTTTGATTTCATTTTCGCTGATTTTCTCCACAACTAACATTTTCTGGACATTATCTCCCACAGGTATCACCATTTTACCGCCAATTTTTAGCTGGGATAATAAATCTTCTGGGATAAATGGAGCACCGCAGGTTACAATTATTTTATCAAAAGGAGCATAAACGGGCAATCCTTTGTAGCCATCACCATAAAAGGAGGTGATTTTATATTTGAATTTTCTAAAAAACTCTTTCGACTTCAAAAACAGCTCTCTTTGTCGCTCAATGCTAAAGACTTTGGCACCCATAAGATACAGAACTGCAGCTTGATAGCCCGAACCTGTTCCTATTTCAAGGATTTTATCATTTTTTTCAACTTCCAACAATTGGGTCTGAAAAGCTACTGTGTATGGCTGCGAAATGGTTTGTCCTTGCCCTATGGGAAAAGCCTTGTCTTCGTAGGCGTGTTCTAAAAAAGAGGAGTCCATAAAATAGTGTCTGGGCAGGGTATTGATGGCATCTAACACCCTCTCATCTTCTATTCCTTTTCTTCTAACTTCATCAACTAATTTTTTTCTGAGACCTTGATGTCTGTATGAATCAACAAATCTATCCATTATAAATTGCCTAAAAATTGAAAATTATTTATACTTTTGCAAATATATAAAAATAAGATTTAATTCTCTATGATTAATATTGGAGTTTTTGGTGCAGGACATTTGGGCAAAATACATATCAAGTGTATTTTAGAGAGCGAATTATTCAACTTAAAAGGCTTCTACGACCCCGACCCAGAAGTGGTCGATTTTGTTGAAAATGAGTACAATATACAATCGTACAAATCTGCCGAAGAGCTGATTAACGACATTGAAATTGTGGACATTGTTACGCCCACTTTGGAGCATTTTCAACTTGCCGAAAAATCCATCAAACTTGGCAAACATGTTTTTATCGAAAAACCAGTTGTGGCTACGCCAGAAGAGGCGAATAAACTAATGTTATTGGCAACGGAGGCATCGGTGCAAGTTCAGGTGGGACATGTGGAAAGATTTAATCCAGCCTATGTGGCGGCATTGCCATTTATAAAAAACCCAATGTTTATTGAAACACATCGTTTGGCCACTTTTAATGTCCGTGGAAATGATGTTCCAGTGGTTTTAGACTTGATGATTCACGATATTGACATAGTGCTGAGTATTGTAAAATCGGAGGTAAAACGAGTTAGTGCCAATGGTGTTAGCATCGTCAACGACACCCCCGATATTGCCAATGCACGAGTAGAATTTCATAATGGCTGCGTTGCCAATTTTACTGCCAGTAGAATTTCCATGAAAAATATGCGTAAGACTCGATTTTTTCAACAAAACGCTTATATCTCTGTGGATTATTTAGACAAAAAATCTGAAATAATTCAAATGCGAGAATACGATCCCAGCAAAGACAATCCTTTTGCCATGCTAATAGATTTGGGCGAAAAGGGTCAAAAGCAGATATATTTTCAAAATCCCGAAATCAAGCCCAACAACGCCATCAAAGATGAGTTGGAATCATTTGCCAAAAGCATAAAAAACAACACATCGCCCATTGTTTCGCTGCAAGATGGTTGCAACGCACTGGAGTTGGCATATATGATTATGGAAAAGATTGAAAAATAAATTTTAAATAAAAATAATAATTCATAATATTTATCGTTTCAAAGATAAATTGCAGTTTTCAGCCTATGAAAAAAGGAAAAATCACATCACACTTCACAATACTGTTTCTATTATTAATAATTTTCAACTCTTGTGAAATTATCAATCCTGACGAAAAACTTGCTGCTTTTATAAAAGTTGACTCCGTTAAATTTGTCAGCAATTATAGTGTTGAAGGTAGCAGTTCGCACAATATTACCAATGTTTGGCACTACATAGATGGGCATCCACTGGGCTGTTTTTCAATCCCATCAAGGATACCAAGTTTGATAACCGGAAATGTAATTTTAAACACCCAAGCCGGAATTAAACTAAACGGCGTTTCGGAAACCAGAGTCTCCTACCCTTTCTACAAAGCATATATAGATACTGTGATGTTGCAAGAGGGCGGAATTTATACCGTTAATCCTATTTTTTATTACGATAATTCGGTGCATTTTGCATGGATAGAAGATTTTGAATCGGCAGGAATATCATTGGAAAAAACCTTAATCAGCGACACCACAATAAACGAGTGCAGCGATGCCGACTTGATTTTTAGAAACACTCAAGATTACACTGAATCTAACAAATATTCGGGACTTGTGCACCTCAGAGAGGGATATCGCACATTCGAAATTCAAACCATTGATGCTTTTGATTTGCCCAAAATGGGAACATATGTATTTTTGGAACTAAACTACAAAGTTTCGGCAGCCACCACAGTGGGTATTGTTGCCAATTATAATCAAAGCATTAGCAAAAAACCCGTTGTAATACTCAACCCCACAGAAACATGGAAGAAGATATACATAAATCTCACTCAGGTTGTCAGCAGGGAAGGAAATGCCCGAGATTTCAGAATATATTTTAGCGGAGGAATGGAAGAAGGCAGTACAGAAGAAAAATATCTATTTGACAACATTAAACTTATTCACACTAAAACAAACTAAAAGAATGAACCGAAAAAGGCAAAATGCTAAATATGTTTTCTTTGACTACCTAACTGCAATCGTTACATGGTGTTTGTTTTTTGTGTTTCGTAAACACTCTTTTAATCCAGATGTTTTTGACAATTTCAATGAGCAAATTTTGATGGACAAAAACCTCTATATCGGAATTGTTATTATTCCCATATTTTGGTTGATAATGTACGTATTTTCAGGATATTACAGAAAAGCATATCGAAAATCTAGACTAAAGGAACTTGAACAAACATTCCTAATCACACTTTTGGGAACACTCATAATATTTTTTGCAATAATTTTAGATGACGTAATTCACTCCTATAAAGACTATTTGCACTACTACCTTTTCTTGCTCTCCACACATTTTATTTTAACCTACCTACCCCGATTTATAATCACTTCCAGAACAATTAAGAGAATTAGAAGTGGAGTTATCAGCTTCAACACATTACTCATTGGCAATGATGAATTGGCTGTAGAAATTTATAATAAAGTTAGAAAAACAGGCGTACAATCTGGAAATAAATTTGTGGGTTTTATCTATATTGATGGAGAAGAAAACAAAGAATTAGCTTCATATCTGCCAAATTTGGGAAATATTGACGATTTAAAAGATATTATTTCAAAATATGAAATTGAAGAGTTAATTATTGCCGTACACAACGGCAAAAGAAAATATTTGGAATATATTTTCAGCATAATAGAAAATAGCGATATTGTAATAAAAATCATTCCTCAAACTCAAGATATTTTGCTCAGTTCTGTAAAAATGACCTCTGTAATGCAAGAGCCATTTATTCAGATTTTCCAAGATTTAATGCCCGAATGGCAAGTTCACTTAAAACGCATTGCAGACGTTGTTCTTTCGGCTATCGCCATAATACTTTTAATACCAATTTACATTTTTTTAGCCATTGGCGTAAAACGCTCGTCCAAAGGACCAATTTTGTACAAACAAGAGAGAATTGGACTAAAAGGCAAGCCATTTATGATTTACAAATTTCGCTCCATGTACACTGGTTCCGAAAAAGATGGTCCACAACTCTCATCTAAAGAGGATTCGAGGATTACAAATTTCGGAAAGTTTATGCGAAAAATGAGGCTGGACGAACTTCCACAATTTTTCAATGTTATTAAGGGTGAAATGTCGCTGGTGGGTCCACGTCCCGAACGACAATTCTATATAGACCAAATTGTTAAACATGCACCCCATTACAAACTTCTTCACAGAATAAAACCTGGTATCACTTCCTGGGGGCAGGTTAAATATGGCTACGCCGAAAATGTAGAAGAGATGGTTGAACGCTTGACATACGACTTGGTTTATTTGGAAAATATGTCATTGCAAATGGACTTAAAAATATTAATCCACACTGTTATAATAGTTTTCCAAGGAAGAGGAAAATAGCTTTCAAAACCCATTTTCTTGTCTTATTTCTTTAATTTTAGGCTAAAAAGCTCAAAATAGATATTATCTATGCATTAATAGAAAATTTGTATTATATATATTGAACATATTATTACAATTTGCGTTAGTGTTGTGTTAAGAGTTAATATAGTAAAAACAAAACATAAACTTAAAAATTAAAATTCATTATGGAAAACATTGAAAAACAAGAAACTTATCCCATGCCAAGAATTGGCGAAAAAGCACCAGCATTTACAGCAAAAACCACACAAGGTGATATCGATTTCCCAAAGGATTATGAAGGTAAATGGGTAATTTTATTTAGCCATCCAGCTGACTTTACACCAGTTTGTACATCAGAATTTATGACTTTTGCAACAATGGAGCAAGAGTTTAAAGAGCTGAATTGTGAATTAGTTGGTCTTTCGGTTGACGGTTTATTTAGCCACATTGCATGGTTGAGAACTATCAAAGAAAAGATTGAATATAAAGGAATGAAAAACGTTGAAGTTAACTTCCCACTAATTGAAGATATTTCAATGAATGTTGCAAACAAATACGGAATGATTTCACCCAACGAGAGTGCAACACAAGCCGTTAGAGCGGTATTTTTCATCGACCCAAAAGGAATTATCAGAACTATAGTTTATTACCCACTTTCATTAGGACGTAATTTTGACGAACTTAAGCGTATCCTTCAAGGATTGAAAGCTGCAGACGAGTTTGGCGTTGCTATGCCAGCCGACTGGAGACCTGGTGATGACGTTATTGTTCCCACTGCAGGTTCATGCGGTACTGCTCAAAGCAGAATGGACGACAAAGACATCGACTGTAAAGACTGGTTCTTCTGTACTAAAAAAATTGCAAAAGAAGAGGTTATGGAAAAAATACTTAAAAAGTAATTTCAGACCAAATAAATCAAAAGAGGCTTTTCTTCGGGAAAGCCTTTTTTGGTTTAAACTAAAGTAGCTTTGCTAGGAGGGTGAAACTTTTACTTTGTCATGCTTTTAGTTCGTAGTCTGTAGAATAGCAGAGCCAGTGCGGTGGTGCTTTGGCTGACCACTAAACTTAGAAACCTTGAAACTTGTTTTTTTTTAACCACGGAGACACAGAGAATACACCGATTGGAAAATAATAAAACAGTTTGGACTATTTTATTATTATAATTGATATTACACAGAGGACACGGAGGAGCTGTCTATGCCAATTATTTTTTTGTCTCTGACAAAAAACACAGAGACATGCTAAATATACGTTTTTGGGATTTCTTTTCACAGACAAAACAATACCTTTGGGAAAAATATAATACAAATATTTGGTAAGAGACGAGCTGTTCTATTATATTTTCCCATCGATTTTACGAATTGTATTCAATACAATTCGTAAAACTCAAAGTTATCACAAAATTCTCTGTGCCCTTCGTGCCTACTTTGTGCCTTTGTGGTTTCAATGATGGCGGTTCGGCTGAACACTTGGCATGGAAATCTTGAAACATAGAAACTTGGAAACCTTGTAGAATCAAATTGTTTTTTAGATTTAATTGAAATATAAATGCTTATATATAACTTTGTATTACTACAATTCTTATATTTGTACAAAATAATTCAAAAAATAAAATTATGAAAACTTGGAGAATATTTTTAATACTTATCGCTTTGGCTATATTTGGCTCATCGTGCGACAAGCTATTTGAAGATGAACAACCTACCAAAAGTAGCATGGAGGGAGTTTGGATGGTTGAAAAAGTTGTGAATGAAGAAGGACAAGATATCACCAACAAGGTGGCTTTCCCTATTGTTGGTTTTCACCTTAGCAGCGACAGAACAATTATTTCCACCGCAGGACCGCTAATTATGTATATTGTATATGGAGAAAATAAATATACCGAAATAGCATCTAAAATTGATCAAGTGTTCAATTATACAACTTTAGATTTCAACGGAGGAGAATTTTTTATAGGTGGTGGAGTGCAAAAAAACTTTACCTTAGAGATGAAACTTGAAGGGCTTCCCGGACAAAAAGCATTAACCACATTGTTGGAAATGATTGGAATTGGGAACGACTATCTTGATGTGGTAGTGTATCACAAGTTTCACGATATTTCGGTGGAATTTTACGACGATTACAACTCTATGATTTGGACCATAGACGAGCAAACCTCTGCTGTTTATAACACAAAAGATAATTACGGAAATTATGTGCTTTGGTACGGTTGGCCAACAAACAGTTTCCAAAAATGTCAAATATTGCTTCGCAAACAGGTAAAAGACCTAAAAGATTTGATTAGAGACTACCAATAAAATTTCTAATTTTCATATCTTTAAAATTAAGGGCGATGAATATTCATCGCCCTTAATTTTCCTTAAATTAGTCATAATATAATATTCAACAAAGCATAAACAAGCAATATTTTTTATCTTTGCAGCTGAAAATTTTAAAAACTTAAACTATATGGAAACATCTATTCAATCTATTCCATTGTGGGCATCCATCCCATTTGCTGTGATGTTGCTAATGATTGCCCTCGGACCACTATTTTTCGAAGAATGGTGGGA
>JAAYKF010000164.1 GCA_012522535.1 Bacteroidales bacterium | reverse complement strand
GTTGTCCCTGATTTTGAAATAACAATTAATGAATACTCTTTCTTATCAAGAATAGAAAGTAAATCTGTCATATAATCTTCGCCAATGTGATGTCCAGCGTATATAACTAACGGATTTCCAACGCTATAATCTAAATACGACATTGAATTTCCCAATGCTTCAATTACAGCCCTTGCACCCAAATATGAACCACCAATGCCAATAACAACAACTAATTCCGAAATTTTCGCCAAGGATTTAGCCCTATCTTTTATAGAATCTAAAATATCAATATTTTCTTTTGGCAGATACAACCAACCCAAAAAGTCGTTACCTTTATACCCTCTGGAAATTAGTTGAGAATAGGCTTTTTTAGCCTTATCTTTCTGAATATCAATCTCTTTATCGCTAACAAAAGCTTTTAGATTATTGTCAATTATATTAATCATAGGTTTTTTGTTACGAAATTAAAAAAATTAAATGACTAAGAGTGTGAAAACTGAATATTTAATACCGATTGGAAAAATATTTTGATGCTAATTGAAATTTGCCTTATATTTGTATTCAATTTGCGAATATGAAAAAAACGACCTATTTTCATCTCTTTTTTGTACTACTTCTCTTTTTTGCAATTAGCTTTACTGCTTGTAAAAAAGAAGAAAGAAGCTGGCAATCAGACTATTCTATTCCTTTGGCTGAAATTAGTTTGGGATTAACTAATATTTTATCGGACAGCCTATTTAGTGGCACAGACTCAAATTTTAAGTTTGTTTTATCACGTTCACTTTTCTCCATTTCTGCCGATTCCATGATTTATTTGCCCGATACAATTTCAAGTTTTATGTTTGCTTCCATTGGTAGTGGCGAAATTAGTCCCGGACAAACGGTTTTTGTTAAAGATGATGATGTTTATTTCGATTTAGGCGACGTGAAAATAACAGACCTGATTATTCGAAATGGAAAATTAAATTTGTATGCCGTCAATCCACTAACACAGCCACTTCTGATTTCATATAAAATCCCCATGGCTACAAAAAACGCACAATCATTTGAATTTTCCGAGAAAATTCCAGCTTCTACAAGTGGTGAACCCTACATTCATTCAATGTTTATAGATGTTTCTGGATATTCATTAAACCTAAAAGGTGAAAATCAAAATCAAAACAATCGTTTGCAAACTAAGGTTCAAATAAAACTACACCCAGAGGCAAATAGCAGTGCTAATGTTGCTATGGGTCAGGAATTTATGTACTACACCAAATTTGATGAAATAGAAATTGAATATGCAAAGGGATTTTTTGGAACAAGCCAAAACACTCTCGATTTAGATACTACAAAATTGGATTTCTTCAATAAAATCAAAGAAGGAAGTATAGATTTTGAAAATATAAAAATGAATATTATTGTTGAAAATGGTTTTGGTGCTGATTTCACTTTTAAGCTAAACTCACTTCAATCGATAAATAATCGAACTACTCAAAGCATTGATTTACAAGGAATTGATGTTTTTCAAAGTCAAAACATTTCTCGTGCACAAGCTAGTGGAAATAGTAATAATCCCATAATTTCTAGTATCAAAGAAATTTCGTTGGACGACTCCAATATTAAAGAATTTATTCAAAATCTTCCCGATGAACTTGCCTATTCACTTCAATATGCCATAAATCCATTTGGGAATATTTCTGGGGGAAACGATTTTGCCTATTTCAACTCAAAATTAGATGTTAAGATAGATTTAGAAATTCCCATGAAATTTAGCATAAACAATCTAAATTTAGTTGACACAATGGCTTATAAATTAGAAAATTTAAGTGGCATAGAGATGTGTAAACTCTATTTTGAAATTCGCAACGAATTTCCATTACAATTTTCTTTGGAAATGGATATTTTAAACTCTTTGGACAATTCTGTTTGCAAGATTTTACCCGAAAATATTATCTATCCTGCTGTTCCCACTTCCACTTCAACGCATGCCGTTGTTAGCAAGTTTGAAGTTTATCTGACAAGTGAAGAATTGGATAAACTTTTGGAAAATGAAAATCTAAGTCTAAAAGCAATTGTTGACACATACTCCAATGAAAAGGTGCAAGTTTCTGAAAATCAAAAACTTGACATTAAAATAAAAGCTGATTTTAAAATAAATTTCAAGCTATGACAAGGCATTTTAAACATATAAAAACTTTATTTGCTTTAGCTTTTATGTTAGGTAGCGGAGTGTTGTTTTCGCAAAACTCTCAGTTTAACTTCTTGGATTATAGTCTCTTAAGCCAGAAAGATTCAAGTTTAAAGTCTAACTATATAATAGATGGTAATGTTTTGGCATCTTCGGGAAATATTAGTGGCAAGATGCTTCATAAATTACTCTTTGGCGGTTTTATAGATGAAGATTTAAAAAAACAGACCTATGAGCATCTTCAGTCGATGGGCAATAGAGCTGGACTACAAGCCAATTCTAATTTGACATTTGTGCATGATGCTTCAAATATTTTTGGAAATAATTCAATTTTATTTGAAAAACTATCCTACGATAATTACAGTGAAATAAAATTCAATGAAGACCTTTTTAAACTTGTTTTTTCTGGAAATCAAGACTTTTTAAATAAAAATATTGATCTTAAAAATCAAAGTATTGTCAATTTTTCGACTTTGGGAGCTCATGTAGGTTTTGCCAAAAGGCACGATTTTCAAGACTTTAGCCATACTTGGGCTACTTCATTTTCCTTTTTAGCAGCAAATGATGGAATATTTGGAAACATCGAAAATGGAAATATTCACACCGATAGTAATTACTACCAAACACATATTGATGCAAATTACAATTTGATGCGTGCAGACACTTCAAATGGCTTTATTAAAGGGAATGGAGCCGCCCTATCCCTCTACTATCAGCTTAACTACAAAGATATTTGGAAGTTTGGTTTAAGTGCCGAAAATTTGGGGAAAATTTGGTGGGATAATAATAGCTTGTCTTCAAATAATGAAATTAACTTAGATTTCTCAGGAATTGAAATTAATGATTTTAACTTCTTAAATAGTGATGAAAATTTAAGTGAAGATTTGGACTCACTAAAAAACTCTTTGATTTACCCCTCCGAAACTAAAAGATTTAGCACAAATTTACCTGCAAGAGTTGGACTTTTTATTGATTATAAATTCTCTAATAATCTCAATTTTACATTCAGAAGTCTCTATTACCCCAATTCACTACAAACTTTTGAATCCTCGTTAAGTGTGCACTGGGCAGCCATTAAAGATAGATTATGGGTAAGCCCATTTTTCTACTACTCAGGCTACGATTTATTACGCCCAAGCCTGGAACTATCCTATCGACACAATAAACATTTTTATATAAAATTAGGAACATATACATTTCACAAAAAATCATCAACAATGGGTGCATACACAGCCATTGCCATAAGTTTTTAGAATATGAAAGATACAAATAATATTTACTTAGAGATTGAAAACTCCATCAAGAACTCATTTTTTCTGATGTCGGGACCTTGTGTTGTTGAGGACGAAAAAATGCCTTTTGAAATTGCTGAGCATTTAAAAGAAATTTGTGATGAATTGGGAATTTACTACATTTTCAAAGCCTCATATCGCAAGGCTAATCGTTCCAGTCTAAGCTCATTTACAGGCATTGGCGACCAAAAAGCAATGGAAATAATAAAAGCTGTTGGCGAAAAATTCAATATTCCAGTTGTTACAGATATTCACAGTGCTGAGGAAGTGGCTTTAGCTGCACAATATGCTGATATTCTGCAAATTCCAGCCTTTTTATGCCGACAAACCGGCCTACTTTTAGCTGCTGGAGAATCCAACAAAATTGTAAATATTAAAAAGGGACAATTTCTATCGCCAGAAGCTATGAAATTTGCTGTAGATAAAGTTAGAAGTACTGGAAATGAGAAAGTTATGCTCACTGAACGTGGAACACAATTTGGCTATCAGGATTTGATAGTTGATTATAGAGGCGTTGTTGCCATGAAAGAAAATAATTGCCATGTAGTTTTGGATGCAACTCACTCACTACAAGTGCCAAATCAAAGTGCAGGTGTTACAGGCGGAAGACCCGATTTAATAGAAACTATTGCAAAAGCAGGAATTGCTGTCGGCTTTGATGGACTCTTTTTGGAGACCCACCCCGAGCCTTCAAAAGCCCTTTCGGACGGTGCTAATATGTTGCCACTTTCGGAAATGAAATCTCTACTTACAAAATTAGTCAAGTTAAATAAAGCCTTGAAATAATGAATCGTAAATTACTGATAATAATCATATTATTTAATTTTTTAGGCTTTGGAATAAAAGCCCAAGAGAGCTATTTTACTAAAACTTATGGTGATTATTATTATAATTATGGAGAAAAAATTATTGAAAACCACAATGGCAATGTTTTGGTTTTGGGCAACTCCTCTGTAAATAATCACACCCTAAATCCAGCTATTTTTGTATTGAATGATACCGGCAGTGTTATAAATAATAACTATTATTATTTTGAGAATATTTATAAAGCCAACGACATTATTTTCAGCGGTTCTCACTACTTTATTTGCGGAATAAGTAACGATAATGAAAACACAGATTATGATGCTTTTTTGATGAAATTAGATACCTCATATAATATTCTTTGGACAAAGCATTTTGGAAACGAAAATATTTGGGACGAAGCAACATCAATAGCTAATTTAGGGAACAATATTTATATGGGCGTAAATAGCTTCGGCATAGATGATTTTGAGGTTAAGGCTTCTATTATTTCATATAACTTGGATGATGAAACCATTACCAACATGGAGTTTGCTGATTTTGATTCTGAAATACTGTCTCTACAAACATTTGGCGATTCTGTCATCACCGGAACTGGTTGGATATTAGATGAATATACAAATACTAAAACTGGTTTTCTATGTCATTTTAGCCCAGAAGAAGATAATATAAATTTAAAGACATACCCCTCTCAAATAGACAAATCTTATATTTCAAGTATTTGTAAAACTACTGATGGCTGGGCTATGTGCGGTACTTCAGAGAAATATTTTGAAGAGACAAAAAAAGATGGTTTTATTATTTCATTGCACAACAATTTTGAGTACAATTTTCACAAAGTCATTAATGATGATATTTATCATTTAGATGAAAAATATAATAAAATTGAGTGCGATTGGGATGGGAATTTAATAGTTGCAGGATATACAACGAGCATTAATGAGGGCAATGAAGAGATGTACTTTTACAAATTTGAACCCGGAATATGGTATATGTGGGCTACAACGCACGGCGGAATGTACTACGACGAAGCCATAGACCTATATTTATCCAGTGATAGCTCATATTGGTTTTTGGGAACATCGGAGTTTATGGGTCCCAATAATCATGAAATTGTTGTAACCAAAATAGATAAAAACCTAAATATTGCCAACGATAATTGGGTTCACGTTGTTGATATACAAAGCTTTGATAATAAAAACACTAAACTATACTATAACAATCCAGTTTATGACAAATGCACCATTTCTTCAAATAATATAAATGATATTTCTAGCTATAGAGTTTTCTCCACCATGGGAAGTCTTTTAAAAGAATATAATTTCGCCCCAAATTCAAATTTTGAAATTGATTTTAGTGATTTAAAATCAGGGGTTTATATTATTGAAATCAGCAATGATAAGAAGTTTAGAACAAGTCTTAAAGTTGTAAAGATATAATCTTAGGCTAAATATTTATCTTACAAAAAGCGGTGTTTCAAATTCCGATAAATCTTCATTATAGATGTAATTTTCCAAATCGAAAGCTCGTAAATGCTCTGGATTTTCAATATTGTTTTCCAAAACAAAACGTGTCATCAGTCCACGGGCACGCTTAGCATAAATGCTAATCATTTTCAGCTCATCATTTTTATAATTTTTGAATTGTGGTGAAATAACTTTAGCATTTAAGGAACCAAAGTCAATACTTTTGGAATATTCCTCCGAAGCTAAATTTAAAATCACATTAGTCCCCTGCTCTTCCATTCGCTGCTGGAAGTACTTTCGCATATCTTCGCGCCAATACTCATAGAGGTTTTTATAAGATTTGTAAGGCAATCTTGTACCCATTTCCAATCTATGTGCCTGAATTTTATCCAAAGGTCGCAAAGCACCATATAGGCCAGATAAAATCACCAAATTACTTTGTGCTCTTTGCATGGTTTCATCGCTGAAAGTCCATGCTTCCATACCTGCAAAAACATCTCCCATAAAGGTCAAAATTGCTGGCTGTGCCATCTTTTCGTCTGGATTTTTAGAGAACTGAGAATAACGCTGTGCATTCAAATCACCAAGTTTTTCGCTAATTTTCATCAGCCTCATCAAATCGTTTGAAGTGTATGATTTTAGGTGCTTGGCAAGCTCCAAAGCCTTATGTGCAAAGATAGGTTCACTATATTTTAGATTACTAC
Source organism: Bacteroidales bacterium (assembly GCA_012522535.1). GTDB lineage: Bacteria > Bacteroidota > Bacteroidia > Bacteroidales > WCHB1-69 > JAAYKF01. The sequence continues at coordinate 8,581 of JAAYKF010000164.1, read as the reverse complement.
TATATTGGTTGAATTTAAGAGTTTTAGCTGGTGAAATTATTATTATCATATCAAATTATCTTATTAAATTAACACTTCCAGTTTTTTCAAAATATGAGCCATCGGTTTTCAAATAGCTGACTTTGTAAACATAAGTATCTGTTTTCATGCGACTTCCTTTAAAAGTTCCGTCCCAACCTTCATTGGGGTTATTGGTTGAAAAAATCAAATTTCCATCTCTGGAAAAAATTAGAAACTCATATGAATTTAAGTCCACAAAAATATTAATTGGCTTGAAAATTGGATTTATTTTTTCCGGCGTAAAAGCATTGGGTATAAAACTTTCTGATATTTGCGAAAGCTCAATAACATTGGACCTACTTCTGTCGGAAAAGCCATATGAATTATTGCCTTGCGTAGCCTCTATATAGTATCTAAACTTTGCCCCACTATTCTTGAATGGAAAGACATCATCTATATAAAACTGTTCCACAAATGAGGTGGAATTGGCAAAAATAAAAAAACTTTCAAGCTCAGTAGCTCTATAAATATCATAGCTTGACACGCCACCAGCAAAGCCAATATATGGCGACCATTCCAAGAGCATTTTAAAGCCATCTTGCGACTCTCCATCGAGTAAAATGGAGCTAACACTATCCGAAATTAAAGATCTGTGAGAACAAATATCAGTAATGGCGACTTTGTATGTATATGAAAACAAATCGGTATTCACATTATCATCAAAAAACTCATAAAAGTCTGAACCTGTGTATGTTTTGGTGGAAATATCTGCATATGCTCCATTCTCGCCTTTTTTCATCAAAGTGATGGATTGAAAAGGAACACTATTGTCAACAAAAACCCCAATATCTATATTTTGGTCTTCATTTACATCAACATATCTGATTAAAATATCTTCGGGCTTTTCCCATGGAATATACTGAAATTCAATTATTTGCGATGATGCTGTTATCCCACTATTTGATTTAACTGAAATATATATTTCATAATTAGAAAAATCCTCTAAATTTTCCATATAATAGCCTGTTTGCAGACTAGAAACTTCTGAAATTAGCTCAAAATCGTCATTATCTTTTTTAGAGAAAATTAAATAAGATAAATTTCCTGACGGAATATTTTCATACTCATTCCATTGTAGTGAAACACCTCTTTGACAGGTATTTACATTAAAAGTTAAGAACAAAGAGTTGTGAATATCTCCCAAGGGACTGGCATTTCCACAAGAGTCTAAAGCTGCAATTCTGTACGAAAGCGACTGATTTTCAACTTCACTTTCATCATATTGATAAATTGTATTGTCAATCCCCCAAACCGTATCTAAAATCGACCAAATTCCATTTTCGAATTTATAGAGCAAATAGGCTTCAGTATCGGTGGAGACTGAGGGTTCCCAACCCAAAGTGAGCTTAGAATTTTCAGGCAAAATACTAATACTATCCAATATTGGAATTGCCGGCGGTACTAAATCTCTGAAAAAATCTTCTTTGGGAGCCGAATAACTTACACAATTTTCACTTTCAACTTTTATTCTATACCAAAGTTGGGCTGCACAAAGTGCGATGGTATCGGTATAATTCAAATTGTGAGTAGAGTCGATAATAGAAAATGTTCCAAACTCATCTTTCCTTTCGATAATATATGTTGGATTTATGCTTCCCTGCTGCTCACTCCACGTTAAAGTTGCATTTCCATTGCCTGGATTGTTCAAATTGAGTAGAATGGAGGAAAAAACATCAAAATCAACAAAATCGCTTAGCTTGTTGACACGCAAATAATAATATTTCACAGAAAAATCAGCCATGGCACCATTATGGACAAAATTCAACTTGGTAATATCTGTAAAAGTAACCAATGAGTTAAATGGTCCATCGGCACTATTGGAAAAGAAAATCTCATAAGATGCAAAATCAGCGTCAGTTGAGGCTTGCCAAGAAACAATAACATCACCATTATCGTCCACCGACACACAATTTATTTGCGAATACAAAGGCAAATTCAAAAATGTCACGGCGATGAAAACAGCTAAATATAGTATGTTTCTTGAAATGTTCATCATTCTAAAAACGTAATTTAAGCAATTTTATTGAGTTATTATCTCCACAAAATCATCTTCGGCAAAATACTTTTGAGCTAAGTCCAAGATTCTATCAGGATTTATATTTTCTAAACTTTCCAATCTTCTATTCATGTAGTCTAATCCCAAGTCGAAATCAGAAAGATATAAAGCATTGGAAATAATGCTCATGGAGCCATCCATGGCGTTTAACAAAGAACCAAAAGTATATTGTTTCACTCTTTCTAACTCCTCCGTCGTGATTTTTTCTTGACGCAATTTTTCAATCTCCAAATAAGTTGCGTCAAGAGCTTCTTGATATTTATTTTTATTCACATTGGATTTAATGGTGAAAAATGATGCATTTCGCAAGCTGGTAATTGAAGAGTTTATTCCATAGGTTAAACCCTTCTCTTCTCTTACAATAGAATTCAATCGCGAACCAAAATACCCACCCAAAAGTGTATTGAAAACAATTAAGTCTAAGTAGTCATCATCAAAGCGATGCGGAAAAAACTTCCCTACAACCATGGAGCTTTGCGTGCTATTTTCAATGGTAATTTTTCGCTTTTTGGCTATATTAATATTACTATTAATTTTAATTTCAGACTTAAAATGCTTAGGTTCTATTTCATCTATAAAATTCTTTAAAATTTCATATTGCGAACTTGTTAAATTTCCAGCAACAAAAACATCTCTTGCACCATAAATATAATAATCGTTGTGAAATAATTTCAAATCATCAATATTAAGTGCGAGCATATCAGCTTCTTTAGAAAAATATCCATACTGAAGATCATCTCCAAAAAGCTCTGTTTTAAAGTGCATATTTGCCATTATACTGGCTCGTTGTTTTGCCAATTGAAGATTTGTCAGCTCATTTTTTCTAACAATTTCAAACTCTTTTTCAGGAAAACTTGCTTCATAAATTATCTCTTTTACCAAAGGAAAAATCTCTTCAAAAAATTTATTTTGAATATAAAAACTTAAACCTGAATTGTCTGCTTCAAGAGTTGCACCATAGTAAACACCTTTTAAATCAAACAGTTTAGATAATTCACTTGAAGTTTTACTTAATGTCCCTTCTGTGAGTAACTTTGCAGTCATTCCAGCTTGAAACGCCTTTTTTTGATACCACATTCCAGCAAAGAATTTTATATCTAAACGCAAAATTGCCATACTTTCATCTTTTAGATAAAAAAGGCGATTCCCATTTTTTGAATTATATATTTCCAAATTTGGAATTTTAACATCAAACTTTTTGCTGATATTTGGTGCGGTTTTCCTGAAAGTCATAAAACAGTTTTTTACAATATAGGATAATTAAACGTATAAAGCTTGTTTTTGTTGCAAGAATGTAGCATTTATAGCCTTTTGAGGGAGATTTATCAATTAAACAATAAGAAACAGAAATTTTTCTTATTTGGCAAACTTCCTTTTTATTAAAGTGAATGTAAATGAGGCTATTACAAATGGCAATGTAAGTTGTATAATTCCCAAATTTGTCATTGCAACGCTAATTAGTGCAGTAAGAACCACAGCTAAGAAAAACCAAATAGCTTCGGACTTTTTGCACGATGAAAATACAATTGCTGTTAGAACAGCGTTGAAGCTGAAAAGCCCATGGAATATTGAGTCTAATGGCATGTTTAATTGTAAAGCTATCACTGCCGAAAGAAAAGCTCCAGCCAAACCAAATAGTGCCACAACAGGCGATGAAATCAGCACTCCGTGAAAAAAGAGAAGTCCAGCCAAAATAGATGTTTGGAAAATAACCTGACCAAAACCTTTGATGGTAAAACTCAAATAATCCATTTCTCTTAAGTTGGGAAGCTCTATGCTTAGAAGCAATTCGGGGAAAATATTTTTAATGGCATAGTAAAAAACCATTGTTACCAACACAAAGGGAAAAGTAAATACCGGAATGTTTTTCTTTTGAAAAAAATCTTGCAAAATTGGAGTAATTATGGAAGCTATAACAACAGTTAGCCAAACTATAGGACTTTGTGCATCAAAATATAAAATCAGAGCTACACCGCTTAATGCTGCACTAAAACCGTAAATTCCTTTTCGCCTCTGTTCCACATCAAATTTAAGAAAACGTGCTGTAAGAAGTGCCGTAACAACAGCCAAAAGCGACGATAGCCCCATGAATAAAGAGCCTGTGAAAATTCCCACAATAAAAAACAGACCAGTTATGGGATGCTCTTGAAGCATTATTTGAGAATAGGAATTTAAAATTTCAACTAGGAAACCGTAAATGGGCTCTGGAATATATTTTTTCAAAAACTTCTTCATTGATCTATAATTTTTGCAAATTTATTATTTATAACAAGCAAAACTCATTTATGTTAAATTCAAGGTGAAAAATGAGCTATTTTGCATAAAAACTTCTATTTTTGTAGGAAATAGTAAAAAATGATTTTTCAAAACCCCATATTTCTCTACGGACTCATAGGAATTTCTATTCCCATTCTGATACATCTATTTAATTTTCAGAGATTTAAGCCTGAAATTTTCTCCAATTTAAGCTTCTTAATAAATTTACGATCCACCACTCGTTGCCAGTCCGAAATTAAAAGATGGTTGCTCTTGGCAATAAGAATTTTACTAATTGCCACCATTGTTTTTATTTTTGCCAATCCAATTATTCCTAAACACAAGGGACAAATTCATGAAAATGACAAAAATAATGTCATTTTATTTTTAGATAATTCAAATAGTATGTCGGGAATTGGAGCCGACTCCTACTCTCTTTTTGAATCGGCAAAGATGAACGCCATTGAGGCTGTGAAAACATTTAAACCCGACGACAGATATCTTATTTTGAGTAATGAATTGGAAGGGTCGAGTTTTAGATTTATAAATCAAGATGAGGCACTTAATCGCATTGAAGAGATTGAAATCAGTGATTTTTCCAGAAATATAAAAGAGGTCTTCGAAAGGATTGATATGGAAATAAAAGAGAGCGAAAATCAAAGTTATATATTATATCTATCAGATTTTCAATGGATAACACAAAGTGATTTTGAGATTTTTAAAGAGATTGATGCTAAAACTTTTCTATTTCATAAAGAGCAATCGCAACTTTCAAATCTATATATAGATTCTTGCTGGTTTGAGTTGCCCATTGTTAGAGAAAATCAACAATTGGTTTTAAATATTAATGTTGTAAATGCTTCAGACCAAGACTTTAGTATGTTGCCACTTTGGCTACATATAAATGGAGAAGAGAAATCGTCTTTGGTTTTTAATATTGATAAAAACTCTCAAAAAACAGTGCAGATAAAATATGTGGAAGAGCATGTTGGACAGCGTTTTGGTGAAATCAAAATTGAAGATAAGGGCTATTTTAATTTTGATGATAATTTCTATTTTTCATATAAAATAAACCCTCAAATTAGCGTTTCTGAATTTTATGGTAAAAAATCTTCGCCGTATATCAGAGCTCTTTTTGACAGAGATTCAAGTTTTTATTTTGAGTCCGTTTCGCTTCAAAAGATTGATTATTCAACACTTTCAAATATAGATTTTATTATTCTAAGTGGCGTTGAAGAAATTGCCAGTGGAACAGCTGCCGAATTTGAGAAATATTTATCTCAATCTGGTACAATTTTATTTATACCAAATTTAGATGCAAGTTTGGAAAACTTGAATACTTTTTCAAGTCTATTTGATGTTAAATTTTTAGAGAAGAACACAAATAGAACACAAATAGAACAGATAGCCGAAAACTTTGACATATTTAAAAATGTTTTCGAACAAATGCCACAAAGTGTTGATATGCCATCCATTGGCGAAAGATTTATTATTAGTTCTGAAAGTTCTTTAGTACCAATTATTAAAAATATTGATGGTAGTGTGCTTTTGGGATATGACCAAACTAAGGGTGGAAAAATATACTTTATGAGTATTGATTTAGATGAGCGAAGTGGCAATTTTCATCAGCATGCACTAATTGTTCCTACTATTTTGAATATGGCTCTTTTTGCTAAAAACAGCGATATTATTTATTACACATTGGGGAGCAATGAAGTGGTTGAATTAAAAGATTTAGACCTAAAAGGCGATGGTGCTTTAAAGCTTACAAATATTAAAAATCAATATGAATTTATTCCCTCATATCAGTTAAGGCACTCCAATGTATCTATTTATCCCCTTTATGAGAATATTTCAGCTGGAAATTATAGAATTTCGTATAATGAAAGTGAATTGGGTGGAATTTCATATAATAGAAACCCCAGTGAATCAATTTTAAATTTTGCCAATGTTGAAGAGATTGAGACTTATATTAGAAACCTAAAAATTGACAATGTTAGTGTAATTGAATCCAATACAAATATTGGACATAAATTGGCTAAAATTATAGAATTTGGAACTTCGTTGCAGACTTATTTAATACTTTTTGCTCTTTTGCTTTTAGTTTGTGAATTACTGATTTTCAGACTGTTGTAACAAATTGGGCTTAGAAAACAATTTATCTTCTAAGCCCAAACAAATATATTAAATACTGATTTTTTTCTTTGTTTATAATTTGGTGCAAAGTTAGTTATTTTTATTTGTTCTTAATAAGAATAGCGTTCTAAAATAGAAATAAAAATGAATGAAAAAAGGCTGAAAATCACTTTCAGCCTTTTATTTTTTTAGATTTCGGAATATCTATTCTAAGAACTTAGTTACTAAAACTTTCAAATTTTCTTTATGAGGATTTTTCCACGATCTATCTTCATCTGGATGGATTTCGATAATATCTCCGGCACTTAAGTTATTAATACTATCGCCAATTTTCAGCACTCCTTCCCCTTCTATGACATAGAATACTACTTTTAGAGGATTTTTGTGCATTGGAATTTCTTCATTCTCTTCAAAGCATAGTTCAACTAGTTCTATTTCTTCGTTTTTAAAACGTAGATAAGCTTTTGGAGAATCCAATATTTGCGTTTTTTCTTCGTTTTTCAAAATTTGGTACATATCTCTTAGTTTTTCACCATTGTTAGCATCATTTTAAACTGCTCTATTGCGTTCACTGCGTGAGGAATATCTGCAGGCATAATGATAGTTTCGTTTTCGTTTAGTTGGTATGACTCGCCAGCAATTACAACTTCTGCTTTTCCTTCAAGTACTTGCACAATGGCATCAAATGGTGCTGTGTGTTCGCTAAGTGACTGTCCTTTATCGAAGGCAAATAGTGTTAAATTACCACTATCTTTTTTCAAAATTATACGACTAACAATTGAACCATTTTGGTATGCTACTTCTTCTTTAAGTTGTACTACTTTTGATTTTGGAAATTCGTTTGTGCTCATAGTATCAAATTTTAATTAGTAATTGTTTGCTTTGTTTATAACATCAATATTACAAAGCTCTATTTGTTTGAGGGTTGGGAGTTTTAGCCACTAAAATACGTGTTTGCTTATCGCTATTATTGCTCAAATAGTGAACAATATTTTTTGGACTTTCAACCATTGTATCTTTTTCAAAATCCACTGCTTCTTCTCCTATGTGAACTGTTGTAGTTCCTTCGAGGATATAGAAAAAAACATCAACTGGAGTTTTATGTGGCTTCAATGTTTCGCCGGGTTGCAATGTGATGTGCATCACGTGTGCATCGGTCAAACTGTACATTTCTCGCACATCAACTTTGTGAGGTGTTTCTCTAAATTGAGCTTCCGAAAGTTTCGTAAATTTAATTTTCGACATTTTTATTAACTTAAATGTTCATCTAAAATTTCTCTGATATCATCTTCACAACCGCCACATACTGTGCTTGCTTCGGTTATTTCTTGAATATCTTCATAGGTTTTTGCACCTTTTTCTTTAATTGCATCTACTATTTCACCGTAGGTGATTCCAACGCAATGACAAATTGTTGTATCTCTATCCATCATAATTATATTTTTTTAAAACTCTGTCAAGTTTTACCTTGACAGAGTTTGGTTTATATTTGATTCTAATTAACCGATAAGCATTTTAATATCTTCGTCAACTTCTGTAATGCTACCTATTCCAAAGTTTTCAACTAGAACATTAGCAACATTTGGCGACAAGAAAGCTGGCAATGTTGGTCCTAAGTGAATATTTTTCACGCCTAAGTAAAGAAGAGCCAACAATACTATAACAGCTTTTTGCTCATACCATGCAATATTGTATGCAATTGGTAGATCATTAATGTCATTAAGTTCGAATACTTCTTTAAGTTTAAGAGCAATAACAGCCAACGAATATGAGTCGTTACATTGACCTGCGTCAAGTACTCTTGGGATTCCGCCTATATCACCCAAAGGCAATTTGTTGTAGCGATATTTTGCACAACCTGCAGTTAGGATAACTGTATCGTTGGGAAGTTTTTCTGCAAACTCTGTGTAGTATTCACGAGATTTCATTCTTCCGTCGCAACCAGCCATAACGGGCCGCGGCTTTGCGAGGGAGCGGATTTTAGCATAAGACTTCCAAGCGAAGACGGAACTTTAAATATAACGAAAATCTTTGAACGGAAACAATAACCCGCTCTCTTGCAAAACCGATGTT
>JAAYKF010000163.1 GCA_012522535.1 Bacteroidales bacterium | reverse complement strand
GTGTGGCTCTTCCCATCACTCTAATATCTGAAATTCTGATACGTATTAAAATTCCAGATTCGTTTATAATCAGCAGGTCATCACTATCTATAACGTTTTTAATTGCAATTAATTGCCCTGTCTTTTCAGTGATATTAAGTGTTTTTACACCTTTTCCACCTCTATTTGTTTCACGATAGTCGATAACAGGTGATCTTTTTCCATAGCCATTTTCAGAAACTACAAGAACATTACTTTCTAGATCATCTACACAAATCATACCAACTACCATGTCTTTTTCGTCGGCAAGTCTAATTCCACGAACACCACTGGCATTTCTGCCCATTGGGCGAACAAGTTTTTCGTTGAATCGTATTGCTCTTCCTGAACGCAGTGCAATCATTATTTCATGATTTCCATCTGTTAATCTTGCTTCTAATAGAGTGTCATCTTCGCGAATTGTGATGGCGTTGATACCATTTTGACGTGGGCGTGAATATGCCTCTAAGGATGTTTTCTTAACAATACCTTTTTTAGTACACATAACAACGTAGTTTTTATTAATTTACTCTTCGTGGGTTAAGTTTAGAGCGTTAATTACTGCCCTCACCTTATCATCAGGTTCGATGTTTATAAGGTTTTGAATTGCTCTACCTCTAAATACTTTTGGACCTTCGGGTATTTCGAATACTCTTAGCCAGTAGCATTTTCCTTTTTCGGTGAAGAAGAGTAAATAGTTGTGATTGGTAGCTGTGTAAAGGTATTCAATGAAGTCTTCGTTACGTGTAGAGCTACCTCTTGAGCCTCGTCCACCTCTATTTTGAACTTTATATTCTGAGAGTGGTGTACGTTTTATGTATCCTAAGCTGGACATGGTTATAACCACTGCTTCGTCTGCAATTACGTCTTCTACTCTAAAATCGGATGCAGAATATTCGATTTTACTTCTTCTTTCGTCGCCATATTTAGCTTTAACTTCCAGAAGTTCATCTTTAATTATTTTCATTCTAAGATCCTCATTTGCAAGGACTTCTTTCAAATATTCGATAAGCTTCATTAGGTCGTCGTACTCAGCTTGAAGTTTTTCTCTTTCAAGGGCTACAAGCTGACGTAGTCTCATATCAACAATTGCACGTGCTTGAATTTCAGTCAGTTGGAAACGTTCCATCAGTCTGGTTCTGGCTTCATCAATGGTTTTGGATTCACGTATGATGCTAATAACTTCATCAATATTGTCGAGGGCAATTAATAGACCTTCTAGTATATGTGCACGTCTTTCGGCTTCTTTGAGTTCAAATTCGGTTCTACGAACTACAATTTCGTGTCTGTGATCGACATAATTTTCAATCATGTCTTTCAGGTTTAGTGTCATTGGTCTTCCTTTCACAAGGGCAACGTTATTGACACTAAATGAGGATTGTAGGGAGGTATATTGATACAATTTGTTTAGGACAACATTGGCAACTGCATCGCGTTTTAGTTCATAAACAATTCTCATTCCTGTTCTGTCGGATTCGTCTCTGATGTCCGAAATTCCTTCTATTTTTTTATCAATAACAAGGTCGGCAGTTTTTTTGATTAAATCTGCTTTATTAACAAGGTAAGGTATTGAAGAAACTATTATTTTTTCTCGTCCATTGTCATGATCTTCATTTTCAATAATGGCTTCTCCGCGCATCACCACCCTGCCTCTACCTGTATGAAATGCTTCTTTAACGCCTTCGTAGCCGTAAATTATTCCACCTGTAGGAAAGTCGGGAGCTTTAATATGTTGCATAAGTTCATCTATGCTTATTTCTTTATCATCGATATAAGCTATAATTCCGTCTATGGTTTCGCTAAGGTTGTGTGGAGCCATATTGGTGGCCATTCCCACGGCAATTCCCGATGAACCATTAACTATCAAACTTGGAATTCTGGATGGTAAAACTGTTGGCTCTTCCAGTGAGTCGTCAAAGTTTAGCCTAAAATCAACAGTCTCTTTTTCAATATCGAAGAGCATCTCTTCTGCTATTCTTCGCAAGCGTGCTTCGGTATAACGCATGGCTGCAGGGCTATCGCCGTCAACAGAGCCGAAGTTTCCTTGTCCATCAACTAAAGTGTATCTAAGCGACCACTCTTGTGCCATTCTAACCATAGAGTCATAAACCGCAGTATCGCCGTGTGGGTGATATTTACCCAAAACCTCTCCTACAATACGAGCCGATTTTTTGTACGATTTTCCTGCCGTTATTCCCATGTCCCACATAGCATATAATATACGTCTGTGAACTGGTTTTAATCCATCTCTTACATCAGGCAAAGCTCTTGAAACAATAACCGACATCGAGTAGTCGATATAGGCAGATTTCATCTGCGTTTCAATATTTACCTTGATAATCTTTTCTTCCTGTGTCATTTTTAATTAAAGTTCTAGTAGTCAATTTTAAATAATTAGCACGAAATTACGATTTTTTCTTCAATTAACACTTGTTTCCCTACTATTATTACTAACAAATTTCTGTTAAAAAAAAACAATTTGATTTTTAATTGTTTCTATATAAAAGATGTACTTTTGAATGCACTAATTTAATGAGAATAATGGAACTAAAATTATCAACAAGAGCATATGATGTATTGTCATTTGCCAGTGAAGAATCAAATAGAATAGGAAACGATTTTATTGGTATCGAACACTTAATGTTAGGTATTTTGAGAGATACTACTTGTGGAGCTGTGAAAATTCTGAAATCAAATAACATCTCCTTAAATGAGCTCAAAAGAGAGATTGAAGCTTATTTAAGAGACTTATCAAATAGTAGCAAAGCAAACATTAACGAAAGACAACTTGCCAACAAACAGTTGGAAAGAACCATAAAATATGCATACTTATTGTCTAAAAACCTAATGAGCGATGTAGTTAAAACCGAGCATTTTCTTTTGTCGATTGTACGTGATAAAAGTAATATAATTAGCTCTATTTTGGACAAAATGGGATTAATTACCGATAATATCAGCTTGAGTAATGAGAAATATGAAGACAATGAGAGCGAAGAGAATGAAATAGAAATGGAAAGCGACTACGAAGCTCCCGATATCTACAATATATATGAAGATGATGAATATGAGGACCAACACAGTTCATCACGACCCAAAAGAACTGGTGGAAGTTCAAAATCAGCCACACCACTTTTAGATAGTTTTGGTCGCGACCTGACCCAAATGGCCGAAGAAGGTAAGTTAGACCCCATTGTTGGACGTGATAAGGAGCTTGAAAGAATTGCTCAAATTCTTAGTCGTAGAAAAAAGAACAATCCAATTCTTATTGGTGAGCCCGGCGTAGGTAAATCAGCCATTGCCGAAGGTTTAGCTATTAGAATTACCCAAAGAAAAGTGCCCCGATCTCTGTTCGACAAACGTGTTGTTACTCTCGATTTGGCATCTTTGGTGGCTGGCACAAAATATCGTGGTCAGTTTGAAGAGCGAATGAAAGTTGTTTTAAAAGAGATTGAAAACAACAAAGATATAATCATGTTTATAGACGAAATTCACACCATTGTTGGAGCTGGAAACGCCTCTGGTGCATTAGACGCATCAAATATGTTTAAACCAGCCCTGGCACGTGGCGAACTGCAATGTATTGGTGCCACAACACTTAACGAATATCGTCAATATATTGAAAAAGATGGAGCCTTAGAGCGTAGATTTCAAAAAATTATAGTTGACCCCACCACCGAAGAAGAAACCGAACAAATTCTTCATAATATCAAAGAAAAATATGAAGATCACCATTTGGTGAAATATAGTGATGAAGCCATCAAAGCTTGCATTGGTCTAACAATGCGATATGTGAGCGACCGCTGCTTGCCCGATAAAGCCATTGATGCACTGGACGAAGCTGGCTCAAGGGTTAATATTAAAAATATTCAAGTTCCGGCAAGCATAGTGGAGTTAGAAAATTCCATTGAAGAGGCTAAAACAGCCAAGCTCGAAGCTATTAAAAATCAGAAATTTGAAAATGCAGCAAGTCTTAGAGATAAAGAAAAACGCTTGGGCGAAGAGCTTGAAAAGGAGAAAATAGCTTGGTTGGAAGATAGTAAAGAAAATAGACAAGAAGTAAGCGAAGAGAATGTGGCAGAAGTTGTGGCAATGATGACAGGAGTGCCTGTACAAAGAATTGCACAAAACGAAAGCGAGAGACTTCTGAATATGGAAACAGAACTGGAAAGTTCTGTTATTGGACAGGATGAGGCTATCCTTAAAGTTGTGAAGGCTATTCGCAGAAATAGAGCTGGACTCAAAGACCCCAATAAACCCATTGGTAGTTTTATTTTCTTAGGTCCAACAGGTGTGGGTAAAACCTATTTAGCAAAGGTTTTGGCTCAATATCTCTTCGACTCTGCCGATGCCATGATTCGCATTGATATGAGTGAGTATATTGAAAAATTTGCCGTTTCAAGACTTGTGGGAGCACCTCCCGGATATGTGGGATATGAAGAAGGTGGTCAGTTGACCGAAAAAGTTAGACGTAAGCCCTATTCTATTGTCCTTTTAGATGAAATTGAAAAAGCACACCCCGACGTGTTTCACATTCTTTTGCAAGTGCTTGATGATGGTCAGCTAACCGATAGTTTGGGTAGAAAAGTTGACTTTAAAAATACAATTATAATAATGACCTCAAATATTGGAACTCGCCAACTAAAAGATTTTGGTACCGGTGTTGGATTCCAAACCAGTTCTAAATCTAAAAACTTCCAAAAGGAGGCTACCGGAGTTTTGGAAAATGCTTTGAAAAAAGCCTTTGCTCCCGAGTTCTTAAACAGAATTGATGATGTAATAATTTTCAACTCATTGGAGCGTGAAGATATTCACAAAATTATTGATATTGAACTTCAAAATCTGTACGAAAGAGTTGAAAAACTTGGTTATAGCATTGAGGTTAGCGAAGCTTGTAAAGATTATCTTATTGAAAAAGGCTGGGATCCACAATATGGTGCCAGACCGCTAAAACGTGCCATTCAGAAATATGTTGAGGATGAATTGGCAGAAGAGCTTATCAAAAATACCAACGACAAAGCCCGAAATATTAGCGTTGATTATGATAAAGAAAAAGATAAGATAATTATTGATATTAAGGCTGAAAAATAGATTGTAAAAGCTCTAATTTTTCACGCAATATTTGTCTATATTTCGATGCTCGCCCAGATGAAATCGGGACTACTCAGTATGACAAATATTTAAACCTTCAAGCTTTGGTCTATTACTGAACTAAAAGAAGATTTTATTATTTCGTCCTTTTCGATTTACAATATTCATAATAAATATCAATATTGTCCGAAGGGCGTATTCCATCTGTTATTTTTTCCTCAAGATGTCCTATATATTTAATCCAAACTGTATCTTTATCTATAATATTGTACCAATAGAATTCAGCATAGACTGTATCTTGGTTTTCTACTTTACAATCTCTAATTTCTGGTCCAATAAACTCACATTTACTTAGTCGTGCGTGATGTCTATAATTTTCATAATGCGTTACCGCTCGTCCCCTTAATACTTGATATCCACTATACTCCTTTTCGGTGATTTTTATAGCAATAATTACTGCTCCGACTATAAATAACGAAATTCCTACCATTATTAGAAATGAGACTAAACACGAATAGTGTTTTCTTTTTTTACTCCTGTCCATAGCAAATATTAATTTTTGTTTTGACTTACAAACATACATTATTATACTCACTAATCAAGGTAGCAAATAGAAGTTTCTATATTATAAAAATGGGTCGTGAAAATCACGACCCATTTTTTATGATATAGTTTTGAAGCTAATTTTGAACAATTTTAAATTCAGTTCTTCTATTAAGTTGTCTGCCCTCTTCGGTATCGTTGGGAGCAATTGGCTCGTCAAAACCATATCCGGCAAAGGATAATCTATCTTTGTTTATACCTTTTGAGGTCAAATAATCAACCACCGATTTGGCTCTCGACTCGGAAAGTTTTTTGTTGTATTGAGCCGATCCAACATTGTCGGTATGTCCAGAAATTTCAATTTTCATTTTTGTATTCTCATTTAGGAGTTTTAACAAGTTTTCCAATTCAACATTAGATTCTGGTCGCAATGAAGATTTATTAAAATCGAAGAAAATATTTCTAAGAACAATTTTTTGTCCCACTTCCATTTTTTTCAAAGCAATCTCCTTCTCAATTTCTTGATATTTTGCCGAATCGGGCAAGTCGAAGTTTTCCGAATGGAAAAGATATTTATCGGCTTTTATGGCAATACCATAATTTTTTCCTGAAGGCAAAGAAACTAAGTATCTACCAGTTTTAGCATTGGTTTGGAATGTGGCTAAAAGTTCAGCTTTTTCATTGTCATACAGCTCAATTTCGGCATATATTGGCTCACGAGTTTTTTCATCTATCACAATACCTTTTAGCAGGGTCAAACTAGTTTCGACAATTTCCACCTCGGGTGCAATAAATTTCTCTCTTATGGGTTTTGTTTTATTGGCCAAAAGATTGTCTTCATTATTGTTTACAAATATCTTTTCAGGTCCTAAGAAAGTTATCATATAAATATCCTGACCACCTACTCCGCCCTCTTTTGCCGAAGAGTAGTATGCTCTACGACCGCTGGCTGCTATTACAAAAAATACATCATCATCGGGGGTGTTAATGGGATGTCCCAAATTGACAGGTTCTGTCCACTGTCCATTTTCATAAGTGGTTTTAAAAATATCATAGCCGCCCATAGTGTTGTGTCCGTTGGAGCTAAAATATAATGTTTTTCCATCGGGGTGTGCAAAGACTGAAATTTCCTCATAAGGTGTATTTACTACTGCACCCAAGTTTTGTGGCTCCGACCATCTACCTCTTTCGTTCATGGTGGAAAAATAGATATCATGACCACCCTGTCCGCCTGGTTTATCGCTCACAAAATAGACAGATTTTCCATCATAGGAAAATGATCCAGAAGCCTCGTGGAAGTTTGTATTTATCTGCTTCGGAAGTCTGTCTGGTCTCGACCAATTGTCGCCCGATGCCTTGGATATGTATAAATCACCACCGTTGTCGCCTCTATAAATAATTATCCTTGAACCATCATTGGAAATCCCTTTAATGGCATCATGATAATCGGTGTTTAAAGGTTTGCCTGTATAAACAGCCTTAGACCACGACTTATTTTTTCTATTGCTTAGATAGATGTTCTCAAACAGCTCACCTCTTTTTGTATTTTGCCCCTCAATGGGACGTTTTGAGGTGAACATCAAAATCGATTCATCGGCAGTAATAACTGGTCCGTAGTCGTCATATTCGGAGTTTATTTCAGGTCCAATATTGTCAATAAAAACTCTTTCTTCTTTTTGAATTAATATTTTTCCATTTTCGCATTCGCTAATTCTTTTATAAGCCTTATCACTATTTTCTGCCAAACGAGCACCCGACAGTGAGTTTATGTACAATCGGTAATACTCAATGGCTTTGTCGAAATTGTAGGTTATCTGATTTCCTAATCCTAAATAGTATAAAACTTCAGCTTCGCAATCGGGTTTGAGTTTATATGCCTTATTGAAATACTCCAAAGAAGCAACTCTATTTACTTTTGAATTGTATATACAATATCCAATTTGATAGTTAACATATGCATTATTGGGATTTACACTTTGAGCCAATTGATAGTGTTCCATTGCTTTATTGTAGTCGGGATAAACATCTGCAAGAATTTTATCTGCAATGTTTATATTTTTAACTGCCTCTTTAAGTTGCTTTTTATCAGAAATATTTGCTCTGGTAAACTCCACATTCTGTGCTTTGCTTACAAGTATGAAGCTAAAAACAACTAAGCTTGTAATTATATATTTTTTCATATTACGTATTTTTCAATTCAATTTAGAAATTATCATCTTTGTATGTTTTGGAATATCTTGCTGCCGCTTCTATCCCATATGATGCTGCTTTGTCCCAGTCGGAAATAGCTCCTTTGGTATCGCGAATCATCTCTTTGGCATTTCCTCTGTGAAGATATGTGTAGTGCATGTTTGGGTCCAATTCCAAAGCCTTATTGTAATCTTCTATGGCTCCCTCATAATCCTTAATTTTATATTTTGCATTTCCTCTATTGTTATATGCATAGGCATATTCGGGGTCTAAGCTGATGGCTTTGTCGTAATCTTCAACAGCTTCTCTATATTTTTTAGTTTCAAATTTTGCAACTCCTCTATTATTATAGGCAATGGTGTAGTTGGGATCGACATTTACAGCCAATGTATAATCGCTTATTGCACCTTCAAAATCTTCTATTTTTCTCTTAACACTTGCTCTATTATTGTAGAAAAATGCCTGATTGGGATTTGCCGAAATTGCAATGGAATAGTCTGCAATGGCACCTTCGTTATTATCCAGCATCCGTTTGGCACTGCCTCTATCATTGAAAGCATAGGCAAAATCATTTTTAATATTAATAGCTCTTGTAAAATCTTCAATAGCCTCTTCGTAGAGCTCTTTTTCAAACTTTATAACACCTCTGTAATAGAAAGCATTTTCATTTTTTGCATCTAAATTCAAAGACTTATTATACTGCTCTTCTGCTTTGTCAAAATCGTCCAAAGAGTAAAAAGCATTACCCAATAAAAAGTATCCATTGGCATCTTTTGGGTTTAGAGAAATAAATTTTTCCAAATCGCCTTTGGCATCATTAAAATTCCCTTTATCAGAATGTATGGATGCCCTGTTTAAGTACGCTAAAGCGAAGTTAGCATCGTTTTGAATAACTTCGTTAAATTTATCCATAGCTTCGTCAAGGTTTTGCGATTTATACAAAGAAATTCCCTCATTGTATATTCTCTCGTTCACCTGCGTGTCTTCGCCTTCAATGACAATTAAAGGCATAGCCGTTGAGTCTGTTTGAGACTTCAGTGCCACAAACGATACTGCAAAAATGATAGTTAAAACTATCTTGAAATAAATCTTATTTTTCATAAAAATATTATTTTTTTAATCTAAATTTAATCACAAATATATGTGTTTTTGTTCGATAAAAGAAATATCTATGATTTTTTTATCAAAAACTTCTCACTCTTTTCAATATATAACAAAAAACTTTGTGCAAAGTTTGAGAATTTGAGATAAAATTGGGTAAAAAAAAGGACTTCACAAATTTTGTGAAGTC
>JAAYKF010000162.1 GCA_012522535.1 Bacteroidales bacterium | reverse complement strand
AATCTAAAGACACAAGCCGTGTAAACCATATGTTTGACATGGTTCGTAGCACCCTACCTCGCGATTTGCGTTTAGTTTGGTCGCACAAAGCCATTGATGACAAAGCAATTTTCCACCAATTAATTGCACTAAAAGCTGTGGGCGACAAAGGTGCTGTACTAACGGGTGATGTTATTACAGACGCACGTCAAGACTTTAGCGAGCGTGGCAGAAGCGAAATTGTTATGCAAATGAACGCCACTGGAACAAAGAGCTGGAAAAAAATTACAGGAGAAAACAAAGGTCGTGCCATTGCCATTGTTTTGGACAATTTAGCATACTCATTCCCAGTGGTGCAAGATGAAATCCCCAATGGACGTTCATCTATTACTGGTAATTTTACTGTGGAAGAGGCAAAAGACTTGGCTAACATTCTGAAGGCTGGTAAATTAGCCGCTCCGGCACGAATAGTACAAGAAGAAATTGTGGGACCAACATTGGGACAAGAGTCTATTGATGCTGGTTTACTATCATTCCTATTAGCATTTATTTTAGTTCTAATTTATATGGCATTCTACTACAACCGAAGTGGTTGGGTTGCCGACTTGGCTTTAATTCTGAACATCTTCTTTATCTTAGGAACATTGGCTTCCATTGGAGCTGTTCTTACCCTCCCTGGAATTGCAGGTATTGTTCTTACCCTTGGTATGGCAGTGGATGCCAACGTAATTATTTTCGAGCGTATTCGTGAAGAAATTAGAGTTGGAAAAGGCGTTAGACTGGCAGTGGAAGATGGATACAAAAATGCATACTCTGCAATTATTGACGGTAACGTTACCACATTAATTACAGGTGTTATTTTAGTAATTTTTGGTACTGGTCCAATTCAAGGATTTGCCACTACATTAATTATAGGTATTTTAGCTTCAATGTTCTCGGCAATTCTAATTTCGAGAGTTGTATTTGAATATATGTTGGGCAAAAATATGAAAGTGAATTTTGATAATAAAATCACTCGAAACGTACTCACAAACACATCATTCAACTTTATCGATTTCCGCAAAAAAGCATACATCATATCAGGTGTAATAATTATAATTGGTATTGGTTCATTATTTGTTAGAGGACTAAACTACGGTATCGACTTCACTGGTGGACGCACATATGTTGTTCGTGTGGACCAAAATGTGAAATCAACAGATGTACGTGAAGCCTTGGCTGTAAGCTTTGGTGAAGCACCAGAGGTAAAAACCTTTGGACCTTCAAATCAGGTAAAAGTTACCACAAAGTATTTGATAGATCAAGAGGGTACAGAAGCTGACTCAATAGTAGAAATGAGGCTATACGAAGGTATGAAGGAGTTTTTCTTAACGGAACTTTCTGCTGATGACTTTAGTACTAACAACGAAGAGGTTGGAGTTTTGAGTTCACAAAAAGTGGGACCAACAGTTGCTCGCGACATTCTAATTAGTGCCATATGGGCAATAGTATTATCACTATTAGCCATGTTTACATACATCGCATTAAGATTTAAAAACTGGCAATTTGGACTTGGAGCAATGGCAGCTCTTTCTCACGATGCCTTTTTGGTACTCGCACTATTCTCAATTTTCTATGGTATTTTACCATTTACATTGGAAATAGACCAAGCTTTTATTGCAGCCATTTTGACCATTATAGGATACTCAATTAATGACACTGTGGTTATTTTTGACCGTATTCGTGAAAACAGATCACTATTCCCCAAACGTACCAATAAGGAGAATATGAACACTGCCATTAATAGTACATTAAGTAGAACTATTAATACATCGGGAACCACATTAGTAGTATTGATTTCAATATTTATTTTTGGTGGTGATGTTATTCGTGGATTTATTTTCGCACTATTGGTTGGTGTATTAGTTGGAACATATTCGTCAATGTTTACAGCATCAGCAGTATCATATGATTTCTTGAGAATTTCTGAAAAAAGAAAAAATAAAAAGAAATAAACAACATATATAAAACAGAAAAGGCAGTTTATATTTTAGCTGCCTTTTTTTGTAACCATTGGCAAACAAAACACGTTAAAATGATGGTGTAGAATAGACTTAAAAATTTAGATATAAAAAAAACGTTTGTAAATTTAATTTTTATAAATAAAAGTACTATCTTAGCACCCAATATAAGGTGTAAAATTAAATATTTCGCTATGAAATTTATATACAGATTAGTTTTCTTAACTGCTATCAGCCTGATAATCAGTAACAACGCTTTTGCACAAAAGAGAAATTACTCCCAAGAAGCGGACAATGCATTTAACAAATATCAATACAATCTTGCTGTAGATTTATACAAAAAAGCCTATACCAAGGTAAAAAAGAACAGAATTGAGCGTAATAGAATAATGTATCGCATTGCCGAAAGTTATCGTTTGTCTGGAAGTTTAGAAAATGCTTTTAAGCAATATCAGCGTTTGGAAAGGGGTAATTATCAGAAAGATTTTCCCATTATGCTTGTCCATATGGGGGATATTTTGCGTACTCAAAAAGATTATGCTGAAGCCTTGAAGTATTACAATCAGTATAAGACATTAGAAAAGTCAGACTCCACCATCGAGCATCGTATTCGCTCCTGCGAGCTGTCGTCGGAATGGGTAAACAGTCCAACGCGTCATGAGGTTGATAATTTCAGAAAATTCAACAGTCACGAAAACGATTGGTCGCCAGCATGGGGCAATTCCAACAGAAGGAATATTATTTTTATAACCTCAACACGTAAGGGAACCACAGGTAAAAATGTGGATGCATGGACAGGTCAATCATTTTCGGATATATGGTATTTTGAAAAACCACGTAGCAAGAGTGCCGAGTGGCCTGGCGAATGGGTTGGTCCAAAACTTCTTGACGAAGGAAATATGGTAAACACCCATGCCAACGAAGGTGAAGCAGTTGCCAATCCACGTGGAAATGTTATTTACTACACCTTCTGCTCCAACGAAAGAAGAACAGAGCAAGGCTGTAAAATATACACCTCCTCAAAAAGAGGTAGAAACTGGAGTGCTCCAGAAATGGTTCAATTGGGACCAGACTCATTTGACTATGTTCACCCCGCCATTAGCGAAGACGAACTCACAATGTATTTTGCATCCAACAGACCTGGCGGACAAGGTGGATATGATATTTGGGTAGCAAAACGTAGTCGAAAATCAAGACCTTTTGAAATTATTGAAAACTTAGGTTCAGAAATAAATACCTTTAGTCATGAAATGTTCCCCACATTGAGGGGCGACTCCATGCTATATTTCTCCTCGAAAGGACATCCCGGACTTGGTGGATTTGATATTTTTTCAACTAAAATACTTGAAGATAATAGATATACACCTCCCGTAAATCTACAATATCCCATTAACTCAGAAGGTGATGATATGGGAATAATTTTTGACGACACCCCACTACTCGACCCCATTTCCAATTCAGAATATATTGAAAAAGGATTTTTCTCTTCCAACAGAAAAGGCGGACGTGGTGGCGACGACATTTATTACTTCAAATTAAGACCTTTAATTTTCACTCTTTCGGGAATTGTTCGCGACAGTGTTACAATGCAGTTATTAACCGATGTTGATGTGATGATTACAGGTTCGGACGGCTCATCATACAGCACAAAAACCGACAATAAAGGATACTATTATTTTGGTAAAGACAAAATAGTTCACAATGTTACATATAATATTAGTGTGAAAAAACAGGGCTATTATGAAGACCAAAATACAAAAGGTATGGAAACCACGGTTGGCTTAACCGAAAACAAAGATTTGAAACACAATTTCAGATTGGTGCCCATTCCGAAAGAGCCAATTCTATTGCCCGATATTTTATATGAGTTGGGAGACTGGAAATTATTGCCACAATATCAAGACTCATTGGCAGACCTTTACAAAATTATGGTTGACAACCCAACATTCGTAATTGAGTTACGCTCACATACGGACATTAGACCAATTCCTATGACCAACGACACGCTTTCGCAACGTCGTGCTCAGTCGTGCGTTGACTACCTAATTGAAAAAGGTATTCACCCTGCACGTTTAGTGGCAAAAGGCTATGGTGAAAAAGTTCCACGTGAACTCACAGCAACAACCTACTCAAGACATGGAGGGCAAAATTATAAATTTGATAAGGGAGTAACTCTTACACCTGAATATATCAACACCCTACAAGGTAGAAACAACCAAGAGGCTGCTCACTCGCTGAACCGTCGTACGGAGTTCCGCATATTGCGTGATGACTTTGTACCACCAGCCTCAACCGATGAGATTGACAAAACTGCCATTGTAGAATTTGTTGCCGAACCGGGCAAAATCACTCTAACAGCTGTAATAGATGAAGACTTCGTTAAATCGTCCTGTATTGTAAACAACAGACAAATGGAGTTCTCTATCGAAAACAGCAGTTCGCAAGTATTCTTCTCCATGGACGAAGCCATGAAACTACTTAGAGAAGGTAGAGCCACTACATCCAATTTCGAAATGAAAGAGGAAGCATTCAACGAAGATGGAACAATTAAAGAGAAATCAATTATGACAATTGAAAACATCAGATTGGGTGATGAAGTTAGAGAAGATGTAGAAGTGATGGTAGTGAGTGGTCTGAAAACACCTATTGTTCTTGGCGACAACTACATTACTCGCGAGTTTGGTAGCTTTGATATAGACAAAGAAAACAAAAAGCTCATTATTAATAAGAATTAAATTCCATAATTAAATATGAAAAACATCCCTTATCGGGATGTTTTTTTTTACCTTTGCAAAAAAGAATAAAATGAGTCAAGAAAAATATGCTGCACGAGGCGTTTCGGCTTCCAAAGAGGATGTACACAATGCCATTAAAAACATTGACAAGGGACTATTTCCAAATGCATTTTGTAAAATTGTTCCAGATTATTTAACCAATGATTCTGAAAAGTGCGTAGTTATGCACGCCGACGGAGCTGGCACAAAATCTTCGTTAGCATACGCATACTGGAAAGAGACTGGCGATTTGAGCGTGTGGAAAGGCATTGCCCAAGACTCAATAATAATGAATATTGACGATTTGCTTTGCGTGGGTGCAACAGATAATATTGTAATTTCGTCAACCATTGGCAGAAACAAAAGATTAATACCCGCAGAGGTTATTGCTGCACTTATCCAAGGTACAGAGGAGGTTTTGGAAGAGCTTAGAGCCTTTGGTTTAAATGTACATCTTACAGGTGGAGAAACAGCCGATGTGGGCGATTTGGTTCGTACAGTAATTGTTGATACAACAGTTACAAGCATCATGAACAGAGCTGATGTGATTGACAATAAAAATATAAAGGCTGGAAATGTAATTGTTGGACTATCATCCTTTGGCAAAGCCACTTACGAAAGCGAATATAATTCTGGAATTGGGAGCAACGGACTAACCTCTGCCAGGCACGATGTTTTTTCGAAAAAACTTGCCGAAAAATATCCCGAAACATATGATGACAAAATAGATCAATCGGTGGTATATAATGGCAAACATTTCCTCACCGACCCCTCACCCATCGAAGGCGTAGATATGGGCAAATTGGTTTTGAGTCCGACCCGCACATATGCACCCATTATAAGTGAAATTCTAAAAAGTTACAGAAGCAAAATTGATGGAATGATTCATTGTAGCGGAGGAGCTCAAACTAAAATTTTACATTTTATTGATGGCAATATAAATATTGTAAAAGATAATCTTTTTGATACCCCACCTCTATTTTCAATAATTCAAGAGGCAGCCCAAACTGACTGGAAAGAGATGTACAAGGTTTTCAATATGGGACACCGATTTGAAATTTATACAGATATAGATACTGCTACAAAGATTATAGAAATTTCAAACAAGTATAATGTAGAGGCTAAAATTATTGGATATTGCCAAGAGGGTAGCACTCCAAAAGTTAATTTAAGCTCTGCACACGGAAGTTTTGAATATCTTAAATAAATTGACTCTAAATTAGCTTTTTTTCGACACTGTTTAGTCAAATATTACATTTTTTGTTATATTTGCCTTAGCAATAAAAAAACTAAACAGCATAATTATGAAAAAAACTATTAACTATTTTTTAGTGAGCTTTTTTTGTATCTTTTTTGGAACAAATACATTTGCTCAAAGTGAAACTGAAAACATACAGTTTTACAATTATTCTCATGCTGATCACCATATACTAATGCAGAAGGTGAAAGAAAATCCTGAAGTAATTCAAGATTACATCATCTACGAAAATGAGATGAAGCAAATTATTGAGAATATGAAAAGTGGTAATATTGAAAAATCGCTAACCACCGATACTGTTCAAAATGGCAAAAAAATCATTCCTGTTGTTTTTCACATAATTCACGCCTATGGCGAGGAGAACATCAGTGATTCACAAATTTTAGATGCCATTGAAAAACTAAATTTAGACTATGCCAAAGGCAATGCCGACACCATTGCTGGCGAAAACACTTACGGACCTTTTAACGCCCGTAGGGCTGATGTTGGTCTTGAATTTCGTTTAGCAAAAATAGACCCAGATGGCAATTGCACAAATGGTATTGACCGAATTTATGACGAAAGAACCAATTTTGCATACTACACACTTTGTAGCGAGTATGCTTGGGATCCATCAAAATATTTGAATATCTATTCTGTGGCATTTATCTACCCCGAAGGCATGAGCCTACCCGACGGTGCAGCCATTGGCGGAATGTCGGTATTCCCTCCAAGCAATCCACTAACTCCGCTATTCACTGGTGGCGACACCGATGCTGATGGAGTTTTAATTCGTCATGACGGAATTGGAAGCATCGGGACGGCGGTATCACTTATGGGGCAACCCATTAATGCCCTAAACAGAGTTTTTACCCACGAATTGGGACACTATTTTAACTTATATCACCCATTCCAAAACTTGAAACTAACTTTGGGAATATTACCTTCAATGGCTGAAGATGGATGTGCTACCAGCGGCGGTTTTTTAGGCTTGACCACCTTTGAAGGCGACGAAGTTGACGACACCCCCCCCGTTAAAGATGCCACACAAAATACATCATTAAATTGTTTTCCTGTGGGAGTAACCAACTCGTGCGACAACGATGTGCCCGGATACGGCGATGAGCCAGATATGGTTGAAAATTATATGGATTATCAATTTGGATATTGTCAAAACATATTCACCTTGGGGCAAAATGAAAGAATTCAAGCCACATTGATGACCGACAGGCGCGATTTGTGGTCGTATGAAAACTTGGTAGCCACAGGCGTTTGGGACACTGAATATAATCCATTGTGTGCTCCTATTGCAGATTTTACAATCTCCTCAGGTACAATTTGTGCTGGCGAAGGAATTGGCTTTATAGATGTTTCACATGGTGGAGCTGTTGAAAATCGCACTTGGACTTTCGAAGGCGGAAATCCAGCAAGCTCTGACGAAGCCAATCCCACAGTTACCTACGACACCCCCGGAACGTACAAAGCTAAGCTTGTAGTTTCTAATGCCAACGGCACTGACGAAATTGAAAAAGAGAGTATTATCAAAGTTATGTCGAGCGAGGCTGTTCTTAGTGGAGACATTTTGATAGATTTCACTGGCAATATGCAAGATTGGACCACAGTTAATCAAGATGGAAACACTTGGGAAGTTACATCATCGGCTTCGTATGTAGGTGGCAAATCATTGATGATTAAGAACTTTGAGGGTAACCCCAATGGAAGTTATGACGAATATATTTCTCCAATAATGGATTTATCACACATTGATGGACTTATAAAATTCAATTTTAAATTGGCTTATACTCCAAAAACTGTGGAGAGCAATGCCTTGGCCGAAATTATTTCTGGAAACAACACAGCAGATACTGTTTATGACAGGTTGCAAGTGTTTTTGTCAACAGATTGTGGACAAACATGGATTTCAAAATATAACAAGGCTGGTGCAGGTTTAATGACCAACGACACATACATTACCACAGAATATGTGCCTGCCAGCAATGAAGAGTGGAGACAAGAAACATTTTTATTGAGCGGAGTAAGTGATAAATCCAATGTTCGTCTGAAGTTCAGATTTACTGGAAGAGGTGGAAACAACGTCTATATTGACAGAATTTGTGCTGGTGATTGCGACGAAACTGGAATTAATGATGAGATTATAAACAACTTAAATATCAGTATTAACCCTAACCCCATCACAGATAATTCGCAAATAAACTTCAATTTAATAGAAAGTTCACAAATTCAAGTATCAGTTTTTGATGCACTTGGAAAAATGGTTTCAAACTGGCAAACACAAAGGTACGAAGCTGGTCAACATAGCATTAACATTGACAAATCACAATTTAGAGCGAGTGGTATTTACTTGATTAAAATGAGTGTAAACGACTCCATTGTTACAAAAAGAGTGGTAGTTCAATAAAAAAGCTTGACAAATATTTGGATATTTGAAAACAAATTACGAAATTTGCAGTCCAATTTAAAAAACAAAGAGTAGAATACCTTTTAAAAAATATAAAAATGGCAAGAGTTTGTGAAATTACAGGAAAGAAAACTATAGTTGGGAACAGAGTATCTCACTCTAACATAAAGACTAAAAGAAAATTCAAACCAAACTTGCATACAAAAAAGTTTTGGGTTGAAGAGTTACAAGATTATGTGTACCTAAAAGTATCAGCTAAAGGAATTAAGTATATCAACAAAAAAGGAGTACTTAATGCAATGCGTGATGCATACGAAAAAGGATACCTTAAATAATTTGTTTTCATAATTTTTCAAAACTGCCACAATAATTATGTGGCAGTTTTTGTTTATATTTACCGCAACAATAAAGTTATCACTTAGAGCAGTAGAATTTTGAAAAACACAAAAAGTCTGGCAACATCATTAAAACTTGCAATATCATTTGTGATTTTCATTTTTATATCGAACAATAGCCATGCTCAAATCCCTGATGTTTATCAAATTTCGGGACAAATTTTTGCAAAAGACAGTGTAACTCCAGTGTCGTTTGCACATATTAAAATTTCAAATTCCAGAAAGGTTTTTACCAGCGATTGGTTTGGTCATTACACACTTTTGGTAAAACCTGGCGAAAGCCTAATTTTCAGTTCTATGGGCTATAAAAGCAAAACAATAGAGATAAAAGATACTTTTAATAGCAATAGGCTGATATTGAATGTTTATCTGCATAGCGACACTTTGACCTTGCCAGAAGCCAACATCTACGACCTGCCTACCTACAAGCAATTTATTGAGATGGTGGCAAAATTAGACCCTCCCGATGATGACTTTGAAAGAGCTAAAAAAAATCTAGATCGTGAAATTATGCTAATTCAAATGGGAAAAGTGGATATGGATTATAGTATGAACTATAGGCATCATGTTTACAAAGAGATTGACAAATTATACTATAAAGGACAAATACAACCAAACAATCTTTTCAATGTTTTCAGCTGGGTGCAATTTTTTAAAGCTTTACGGGAAGGTAAACTAAAGTTGAAAAATTAAACTGATGTAATGGACAATAAAAAACGCTTGAAAACGTATATACAATTAGCATAAGATTCATATCTTTGCAAAAATTTTCAATTTTTAATGAGACAACTTCTAACAATATTCTTTTTCGTACTAAATTTTGCATTGTTTGCCCAACAAAAAGGCACAATATATGGCACAATTAAAGACGAAAAAGGGAAAGTATTAGATTTGGTAAATGTTGCCGTTTATGGCACTCCCGGCGGAACAAGCAGCAATGCGAAAGGCTATTATGAGTTGAGTGTTGATGCAAACAAAGACCTAAGAATTGTTATCTCATCAATTGGATATACCTCTCAGTATCAAAACATTAGGCTTTCAGAAGGGCAAAGAAGCTTATTAAACATCACTCTTAAAACCTCATCAACAGACCTAAATCCCTTTACCATTGAGAGTAGAATAGAGAGTGAAAAACCTGGCTATACAAGAATTAGTACCAAAGAGGCATCGCGTATTCCAGCCGTAGCTGGTGGTGGCGTGGAAGCTTTGGTTAAGACTCAAATGGGCGTTAGCTCTAGCAATGAGCTAAGTTCGCAATACAACGTAAGGGGTGGAAATTATGATGAAAACTTAATTTATGTCAATGGTATTGAAATATACCGTCCGTTTTTAATTCGGTCGGGGCAGCAAGAGGGTTTGAGTTTTATTAATTCCGATTTGGTGAACAATATAAACTTTTCGGCAGGTGGTTTTGAAGCCATTTATGGTGATAAAATGTCGTCAGTTTTGGATATTGAATACAAAGAACCCACAGAATTTGCTGGGTCGGCACAAGTGAGCTTGTTGGGAGCTTCGTTGCATTTGGAAAACTCCTTTAATGATAATAAAACTTCAATACTTTTTGGTGCAAGGTACAAATCCAATTCATATTTGCTCAAAAGCATGGAAACAAAGGGCGACTACAAGCCTTCGTTTGCAGATATTCAAGGATTAATAAGTCATAAATTGAACAAAAACCTTGATATAAATCTTTTAGTTCACTACTCAAACAATAAATTTAAGCTTGTTCCAGAAAATAGAGAAACAAGTTTTGGAACGATTCAAGATGCTGTTAAACTGACCATATATTTTGATGGACAAGAGATTGATAAATTCAACACTTTGACTTCGGCATTTTACATAAATTGGAAAGCCAATGAAAATAACAAATATAGATTTATACTATCTACTTTTCAGAGTCACGAAAGTGAAAACTACGATATTCAAGGTCAATATTGGTTGGACGATTTGGAGACAGATTTTGGTAAAGATGATTTTGGCGATGTTACCTTTAACAGAGGTGTTGGTACATTTTTGGAGCATGCCCGAAATAGGCTAAATGCCAATGTCTCTAATGCAGAAATTAAGGGTAGTCATAGACTGAATAATCACCATTTGGACTGGGGTGTGAAATATCAATTTGAGTTGATTTCGGACAGAGTTGATGAGTGGATTATAAACGACTCTGCTGGCTACATCACACCACATCACCCTGATAATCCGGGTGTTGACATTCCCATTGGCTCAATAAATAGAGATTTGAATGTTTCCAGTTTTTTCTTTTCTGAAAACAGTTTAGCCTCCAGCAGACTCTCTGCATATGTGCAAGACACATGGAAATTTGATGGCGATAGCAGTAGATTTTTCATCACCGCAGGTAGTAGATTTCAATATTGGAGTGTGAATAATCAATTTTTGGCAAGTCCAAGAGTATCAGCCTATTACAAACCAGTTTTCTATAAATCGAAGACATACAGAATGTCGGTGGGTTTGTATCATCAACCACCATTTTATCGCGAAATGCGAGATTTGAACGGCAATATAAATCTTAATGTAAAGGCACAGCAGTCGATACATTTTGTTTTGGGCTATGATGCCAGCTTCAAGGCGTGGGATCGACCTTTTAAGTTTACATCGGAGGTTTATTATAAGCATTTAAGTAACTTAATTCCCTACGAAATTGACAATGTTAGGATTAGATATTATGCCGAAAACAGTGCCAAAGGCTATGCTGGTGGTATAGATATGAAATTGATTGGGGAGTTTGTCCCCGGAATTGACTCTTGGTTTTCGCTGTCTATTATGCAAACTAAGGAGGATATTTTTAATGACTTTTATTACAGATATTACGACTCAAACGGTCAAGAGGTACGTCCAAGCATTGTGGTTATCCCCCACGATTCTGCCATTTTTTATCCCGGATATATTCCACGTCCAACAGATCAGAGATTGAATGCCAATATTTTCTTTCAGGATTATATTCCCAACAACCCCATGTTTAAGATGCACTTAAATTTGGCTTTTGGCACGGGTTTGCCTTTTGGTGCTCCTGGCAAAGCCAAGCACACTCACACTTTCCGTATGCCACCTTACAGAAGGGTCGATATTGGCTTTTCGGCACAATTGTTGTCGGAAGCTGGACTTACAGAGAGAAGCGGATATTGGAAGCATATTAAATCGGCATGGGTCAGTTTGGAGATTTTCAATTTGTTGCAAATTAGTAATACCGTTTCTTATATTTGGATAAGCGATATTAATAACAACAAAATGCCTGTTCCTAACTATTTGACACCGCGACAGTTAAATGCTAAATTGATTGTTGAATTTTAGGATGTCTCAAAAATAATAAACTGCTACGTTGTTTCTTTTGGCTTTAATCCTACAAGGTGGGAAGACCTTGCAGGATATGTTCGATAAATGATAAAATTCAGGATTTGGAAAAAATAAATATTCGACCTCTACGAGGTCGTTCCGCCTATGAAATTATAATTCTACAAATATTTGAACCCTACGGGTTCAGGAAAATAAAAATATTTTTCACCTCAATACTTTGTTTTAATCCTACAAGGTCGGGAAGAGCTTGCAGGATATGTTTGGTATAAATTAGTTTCTGGGGATGCTTATTTTAGTATTTCTCTTTTCTCTTGTTTTTGTATCTAAACGTTTTGGGGCTTTTTCAAACCTTAGGCTGGAAAATCTGCTAACTCTTCCATCTTCATGGGTTTGATCGGCTACATTGCAAACCACATTCCACTGGAACTTGGCATTGGACTTGCCTTTGGACAGTTCAATAACATCAAATCCGGTTGCTGTTTTATTGGTAACAAAAACTCCATTACAATCGTCTTCAAGTTGAACAAAAACTCTCATGGGGTGGTCTTTGTTTACCACAACATTTTTAGTAAAATTGGGGTCTAATTCTACGTGAACCCTACCCTCAACAAGCTGGGCTTCACCGTAATCCATAAAATAATACTCAGGTGTTTCGGGGGCATGCATAACCACCTCATCGCCATTAATATCCTCAACAATTGTTGATACAGCTCCATGTCCAATAATCTTGTATTGAGCTGTACTATCAGAATTAAAATGATTTACCCTAACTACATTGGAGCCAGATTCTGTATATATAGCTTCACCACTCGACTCTACAACTTTTGCATAAACTCCAGTGTGTTTACCTGCGAAGGCACCACCTGAACCAGCACTCAACAATGTTTCTGCTACATTATTTCCAAAACCAGCAACACCAGTACCGCCATCTTTGTTTTCATTTTTACCTAAAACTCCCATAGCATCAGCATTATTACTTTCTCCATACACCCCTGCACCCTTAGATTCTACGTTTCGACCAAGAACGCCATAACTATCGCCATTTCCTTCGGAGCTAGCGTTTCCTGTAACTCCAGAATTGTATTTATCAGACTCAGAAGAACCTGTAGATACCCCCATAATTCCATGATTTTCATCACCACCAGCATTTTCCGATCTGGACATAACCCCTGTAAATCCACCAATGAACATGGCTGCAACTCCCTGATTATCAGACAGTACTTGCTTTGCATAAACTGCAGGAACTTCACTTTCAGCATCATTATTTTCCACACTTAACTTTCCTAACGGGGAGGTAGTTCCGATACCCACATAATTATTTACATTAGACTCATAAATTTGGGAACAGACAGCTTGGCTTCCATCAGATTTTATAATCATATTGGCTGTTTGGCAACCAACTGGACCTGGCTCACCTTGCTCACCCTGTTCGCCTTGGACACCTTGCTCGCCTTGAATACCTTGTTCTCCTTGCGGACCCTGTTCGCCTTGTATTCCCTGCTCGCCTTGCTCACCCTGCTCTCCTTGAATACCCTGCGCGGACCCTGTGGACCTTGAGCTCCGTCTGCACCTGCTGGACCCTGCGGACCTTGTTCGCCCTGCTCTCCTTGCTCTCCTTGAACACCTTGCTCACCCTGTGGACCTGTTTCGCCTTGTGGGCCTTGAGGACCCTGCTCGCCTTGGATACCTTGTTCTCCTTGCGGACCTTGCTCACCCTGCTCTCCTTGAACACCTTGCTCACCCTGTGGACCTGTTTCACCTTGTGGACCTTGAGGACCCTGCTCGCCTTGCGGACCCTGTTCGCCTTGTGGACCTTGGATGCCCTGCAAACCTTGCTCGCCTTGTGGACCTGTTTCGCCTTGCGGACCTTGAGGACCCTGCTCGCCTTGAGGACCCTGTATAGTTTCGGCAAATTCGATTTCTCCGTATGTTGGATTTAGAGTATCAACAGCTATATAGAGTTTATTATCTTCAATATAGAAAGTTAACCCTGGGCCTGTTTCACCCTGCTCGCCCTGCTCCCCTTGTTCGCCCTGCGGACCTTGCTCTCCTTGAGGACCTTGCTCACCTTGAGGACCTTGCAAAGTTTCGGCAAACTCAATTTGCTCATATGTGGGGTTAAGAGTATCAACTGCTATATATAAGGTATTATCTTCGACATAAAATGTTAAGCCCGGACCCTCTTCGCCTTGAATACCCTGCTCGCCTTGGATACCTTGTTCTCCCTGAATACCTTGTTCGCCTTGAATACCCTGCTCGCCTTGAATACCTTGTTCGCCTTGAATACCCTGCTCGCCTTGGATACCCTGCTCACCCTGCTCGCCTTGGATGCCCTGCAAACCTTGCTCGCCTTGTGGACCTGTTTCGCCTTGCGGACCTTGAGGACCCTGCTCGCCTTGCGGACCCTGTATAGTTTCGGCAAATTCAATATATTCGTATGTTGGATTTAGGGTATCGACAGCTATATAGAGTTTATTATCTTCAATATAGAAAGTTAATCCTGGACCTGTTTCGCCTTGCTCACCTTGTTCACCTTGAATGCCTTGCTCGCCCTGTGGACCTACTTCTCCCTGAACACCTTGCTCTCCTTGCGGTCCAGAAAGTGGAACCCAATTTTCACCATTGAAAAAATAGAAACCTTCGCCCAAATATTGATTAGTATTATATACTAATAAACTCTTTATAGGATTGGGTATTGTTGTTGTATCATTAAAACCCAACAAAGAGACTCTGGGGATAAGCAGACCTTTATCTGAAAATTTAATTTCTAAGCCTGCTGAAGAATGAGGCGTGAATGTCTCATCGCTTATACCTATATTTTGGGCAAAAACATTAAGAGATAAACTACAAATTAAAAATAAAAAAAGTGTTTTGAAGAGCTTGGTTTTATACATAACATATTTAGTTTTGTGAATATTTCAATAATACATACTGCAATTTCAACAAAAATACGAAAATTGTGCCAAAATGGGCATTTTAAAGAGATTTTTAGAACTAATTCTGTAATTTAGAATTACTTTACATAAAATCTTCTTTTTTCTCCTCTTTAAACTCCTTTTTTTCTTTTATTATCAACTTTTCTTTCTTTTCTATTACTGGCTTTGATTCTATCTTAATGGCTTTTTGCTGAACACTTTCGAGTGGTTCGGGAGCTGGTTCAAATCTAAGTTTTGAATAGTAACTAACAGCTCCATTATCGTGTACTTCGTCGGCAACATTGCACACCACGCTCCACTGGAAATTGACGTTTGATGTTCCATCAAACAACTCTATTACATCAAATCCGGAGCTTGATTTATTGTCAACATAAACGCCATTACACTTTCCTTCCACTTGCACAAAAACCCTAAGGGGGTGCTCTTTGCTAATGGCTACATTCTTAGAAAAAACTGGGTCTAAATCTATATGAGCGAAACCATTAACGAGCTGAGCCTCGCCGAAATCCATAAAATAGTATTCCGGGGTTTCGGGGGCGTGCATAACCACTTTTTTCCCTTCGGTATCTTTTACAATGGTGGATACTGCGCCATCACCTATAATTTTGTAATGTGCATTTGAGGCATTATAGTGATTAACTCTTACTACTTGGGTGCCGTTTTCGGAATAGAGAGCTTCTGTGTTTGTACCATTATCTGTTTTGGCTACTACACCAGTTTTTTTACCATAGAATACGCCTCCAGAGCCTCTCTCGAAGGTATAAATACTGAGTCCATTGCCTGCGGCAGAAATTCCAGTTCCACTGGTAACATTTTCTCCCCATGCCACAACTCCAACATTTGTTCCTGTAAATGCACCACCAGAGCCATCTTGTAAATAGCTAAGTGAGGTATTATTTCCTGCACCCAGAACAGCTGTTCCATCTTTATTTTCATTCCCAAATGAGCCTCCACCACCAGTGGCAACAGTGGTTACACCAGAAATAGCTGCACCCGAATAATAGCTTGCTCCATCATTTCCTAAATAGGCTAGAACTGCAGCACTTTTTGTCTGCTTGGTTGTAAAATAACCTCCATATCCACCAGAAGAAAGACTATTATTATTATTGGCATTATTGGCACCTCTAACTCCAATACCAGCTGCAACAGTTGCAACTCCCCAAATAGCATCACCATCATCTACCCCGACACCTACAACACCTACGGCACTACTTCTTCCATAGACACCAAACCCACTAGTTGCTTCTCCATAAACACCATCGCCTGTTCCCGAAGCTATACCCAATATGGCATCACCAGCACCAGAAGCTTGTCCTCTAACACCGACTCCTGAAGTTGTCTGACCCCAAACTCCATTGCCACCTATCGCTTGTCCATACACACCATCACCAGTGCCCGAAACTATACCCCATATCGCATCAGCTTCTTCTGAGGACCCATACACACCAACAAAACCTTCGCCATATACGCCAAAATTTTTATCAGAATAGCCATAAACACCGTGCGAACTTGCACCTTCGGCTATTCCCATAACACCCGTGCCACCATTTTTGGCTTCGCCGTAAACTCCAAAACGATAATTTGAAAAACCATGAACACCTTTTCCTGTTTGCGACATGCCATAAACTCCAGAACCATCGCCATCAGCAGAATAGGAGACTCCTTTTATGGCTGTTTTACGCGTTGATGTACCAGTTACTGAAAATCTTTCAGAACTTGACAATGTGCCAATATAAACTGTGGTTCCATTATCAATAATTTGAGAATTTCCGAGGGAAGTGCCATTTGGTGTCCATTTTACAACATAATTATTTGTACCTGAGCCTGTGGTCATACCTGCGTGAGTATGGTTTCCGGCAGCAACTTGTGCTGAGCCAGTACCAATATTCAATGATATTGTAGGATTGCCACTTGCACCATTGCCGTTAGAAATAGTTATACCATTTCCGCTAACAGAAATCACCCTAGTTCCGATGGTAGATCCATTTCTGTAAAAAAATCCGTTTGTACTAACATTGTGAAGGGCAAGAGCTTGTCCAGTTAATGCAAAAACATTTGACGACAAGTTTAAACCTGTTCCTGCCGAATAAGTTGTATTATTATCGGTGGAACTAATGGTAATGGTGTTCCCTGATTTTGTAACCGAGCTTGCTCCGCTACCCGTAATATTTACCGTTGTACCAGAGCTTATATTAGAAGCATTGGTGCCAGAGGCTTGAAGTACCCAATGGCTATATTTATCGTAATCTAAGGCTGGAATATCTGCAGCCACCAACTTTCTAAAGCTTGGTATAGCAGCCCCACCACTTGCGGGACCTGCAAATAGATAGTTAGCATTTT
>JAAYKF010000019.1 GCA_012522535.1 Bacteroidales bacterium | reverse complement strand
TTTCTTATATGTATTTGCGAATTGTATTTTAATACAATTCGAATAATTCCAAAGAAAACTTCCTCTGTGCACTCCGTGCCTTCTCTGTACCTTTGTGGTTCAAGCGGTGGCAGCTCGGCTTACCACTGAATTTATAAAAATCACTTTACTAAATTCTTTTCTTTTAGTTTTTCTAAAATTTGCACTGCATTTGTGGCAGCTCCTTTTCGCACATTATCCGATACTACCCACATATTCAGGCTGTTGGGCTGTGAAAAATCTCTTCTGATTCGTCCAACAAAAACATCATCTTTTTGATGTGCAAAAAGTGGCATTGGATATATATTTTTCTCATTATCGTCTTGAACAACAATGCCTTGGCTATTTTTAAGTGTTTCGCGGAGCTCATCTATATCGAAATCATTATAAAACTCAACATTTACAGCCTCCGAATGTCCGCCTATTACCGGCACTCTGACAACTGTTGCTGTAACAGCAATATTATCATCTTCAAGAATTTTCCTTGTTTCGTCAACAAGTTTTTGCTCTTCGCTAGTGTATCCATCTTCTTGAAAATCGCCACCATGTGGCAAAAGATTCAAGTCAATTTCGTAAGGATATACCTTTTCGTGTCCCCTATTTTCTCTTTCGGCAAAAAGCTGTTCAATGGCTTTAGCACCAGTGCCAGAGACAGATTGATAAGTGGAAATTACCAGTCGTTTTATTTTATATTTCCTATGCAATGGAGCCAAAGCCACCACCAATTGTATGGTGGAACAGTTTGGGTTTGCAATAATTTTTGTCTCCTTAGAAATTGTGTGCGGATTCACTTCTGGAATCACCAAAGGAATATTTTTATCCAATCGCCAAGCAGATGAATTGTCGATTACATAACAATTTTGCTTTGCCAAAATGGGAGCCATTTTTTTTGAAATTGCCGATCCAGCCGAAAATATTGCCACATCGGGTTTCATCTCCAAAGCTGTTTCAACGGAGACTAAACTAATCTCTTTTTTAGCAAAATTCACTTTTTTCCCCACCGATTTTTCTGAAGCTGCAAGAATAATATCCACATTTTCAAAACCACGCTCTTTTAGAACTTCCAAAACAACACCGCCAACCAAACCGCTGGCACCTACTAAGAGTAATTTCATATTTTATAGTTTTAAACTTCAAAATTATTAAAATATGTGAACATATCTTATAAAGACAAAAAATAAGTTCCTCAATTTTGAGAAAACGGAAATCTAATTTGAAATTAAATTAAATTTGCCAGTAAAAACATAATAAAATGAAGAAAATAATAAGTTTATTTCTTGGAATATTTATCATTATAAATGTCCATGCACAGCAAAATCCATTTTTAAATGTAAAAAAACATACTTTAAAAAATGGTTTAACGGTTTTGTTGAACGAAGATAACAGCAAACCAGAGGTTTTTGGAGCTGTGGTTGTAAATGCTGGCTCGAAACACGACCCAAAAGATGCCACTGGCATTGCCCACTACTTTGAGCATATGATGTTTAAAGGTACCGACAAAATTGGCACAATAGATTGGAAAAGCGAAAAAGTCTATTTGGATTCCATTGTTGTTATGTACGACAATTTGGGTGCTACAAAAGATGAAGAGGAGAGAAAACTTATTCAGAAGGAGATTAACAGACTATCCATAGAAGCTGCCCAATATGCCATTCCCAACGAAGTTGACATCATTTTACAAAACATTGGTGGCACTGGATTAAACGCCTATACCTCGTTTGAGCAAACTGTTTATTTCAACAAATTCCCTTCTAATCAGATGGAGAAATGGCTGGAAATTTATGCGGAGCGTTTTCGCAAGCCTGTTTTTAGGCTTTTTCAATCGGAATTGGAGACAGTTTATGAAGAAAAAAACATGTATTCCGACAATCGTTTTGCTATGCTTTTTGAGACCTTTTTAAAAAACTTTTTCAAAAATCATCCCTACGGTCAGCAAACCACCATTGGCACCACCGAACATCTAAAAAATCCAAGTTTGAGTAAAATGCAGGATTTTTTCGACACTTATTATGTTGCCAATAATATGACTCTTATTTTAACTGGCAATTTCAGGTCGGAAGATATTATGCCCATAATTGAGGAAAAATATGGTTCATGGCCTTCGGGTTCAATTCCCGCTTATCCTGTTTATGAAGAGAAAGCTTTTAAAGGCAGAGAGGCTCTAAAAGTGAAAAGCACCCCCATTGCCATTGGCATTATGGGTTTTAGAACTGTTCCCAACAATCATCAAGATGAGTTGAGTTTGGATTTATGTGCCGATATTTTGAGCAACGAAAGTGAAACTGGTCTTTTGGACAAGCTTACAAAAGAGAATAAAATATTAGCCATGGAGTCGGAGGCTATGAAACTTAACGACCATGGTGTTTTTGCTATCATTTTTATTCCTAAGATTATTGGTCAAAAACTGTCATCGGCAGAGAAATTGGCTTTGACTGAGATTGAAAATTTAAGAAAAGGGAATTTTAGCGATGAGCTTTTAGAGGGCGTAAAACTAAATTACAAAAAACGTATCGAACGTCAGTTGGAGAGCTCACAAGGGAGAGCAATGCTGATGATTCAGTGTGCAAGCGAAAACCGTCAATGGGAAGATATGATTTCTATTTCGGAGAGAGTTGACAAAATCACCAAAGAGGAAGTTGTTAGAGTTGCCAATAAATATCTTAATGAGAATTATTTTATTCTAAACTCAAAAATGGGATTTCCTGCCAAAGACAAAATTGACAAACCCGATTGGGATCCCATTGTTCCACAAAACAGCGAAAAAAAGTCGGAATATGCTCAAATGATTGACAAAATTGATGAAACTCCCTTGGAGCCAAAATATATAAACTTTGAAAAAGAGGTGAGTAAATCTAATTTAAGAAGTGGTATAACATATTATCATACACCAAATCCATATAATGACATTTTCACCCTTAGCTTTAAATATAAAGTTGGAGATAATAAAAACAATAAAATTTCCTATGCGGCAGATTATATGAACGAAATTGGCACAACAAAATCCAGCGTTCAGGAGCTTAAATCTAAATTGCAAATGCTGGGAGCAAATGTTCGATTTTACGCCAACGACAACTATACATATATTAATATTGAAGGCTTTGACTCTAAGTTGAACGAAACTTTAGAAATTTTGGCTGAGCTTTTAACATCTCCTAAGATGGAGAAAAAGCCTTTGAAATATTTTGTGCATTCTGCAAAAAGCGAATATAAAACCATTACTGGCGATGCCGATATGTTGAGCGATGCTTTGGCAGATTATGTTAGATATGGCGAAAAATCGGATTATATTGATAAGCTAACAGTTAAGGAAATTTCTAAACTAAAAGGTGAAGAATTAATTGAAATCTTCAAAGAAGTTTTACTCTATGAGGCTGAAATTCACTATGTTGGTTCACTTTATGAGAAGGATGTGAAAAACACAATTTTGCGTCATATTCCATTTGCACTAACACCACAAAAGCAACATTACGAAGAACTTTTTGTGAAAGAGTTCCAGAAACCAGAAATTTACATATACAACTATCCCAAATCGGTTCAGAGTAAAATTTATCTTTTTGCCAATGGCGAGGTCGTTAACGAAGACGACAAGGCTTTTATTAATGCCTTTAACGAATACTTTGGTGGTGGTATGAGCTCCATTGTTTTTCAGGAAATTCGTGAGTTCCGCTCCTTGGGATATTCGGCATATGCGTACTATACTTATCCCAACGCCAAAGGCAAAAAGGGGCATCTTTTTGGCTATCTTGGCACACAAAACGACAAAGTTTTGGAAGCTTTAGACGCTCTTTATGGTCTAATTAAGGATATGCCTGTTAAGCCCGACAGAATAGATGTCATAAAGCGTGGATTAGTTCAGGGTATTCATACGCAAAATCCGAGTTTCAGATATGTGAGCAACACAATTAGTAATTGGGAATTTTTGGGCTACGATAAAGATCCAAGGGAGAGTAGAATGGAAGTTTATGAGAAGATGAATTTTGATGATATTGTAAAGACTTACTCTAAATTTATCAAAGACAAACCTATTGTTATAAGCATTGTGGGTGATTTTAGCAAAATAGACAAAGAAGAGTTGAAAAAATTTGGCGAAATAAAAGAGCTAAAATTGAAGGAGTTTATTGTTAAATAAAAAAGAATGAACAATGAGCAATGAACAATGAGCAATGAACAATTGCGAATTATGAGTTTTGAGTTTTGAGTTTTGAGTTTTAAGCGATTAGTTTTTAGTTAGTTCTTTCTTTATCATGATTATTGATTTTTTCGAGGAATTGAAAAGCTGGGACATTTGTCGCATCGACCCTCTTTTTATGCACGGAGACACGGAGGATTTAATGAACAATGAACAATTACGAATTGCAAATTTTGAATTATGAGTTTTTAGGATAAAGTTACAAGGAGAAAGGGGAAAGAACTGGAAAATCTGAAACTTGGAAAATCTGAAACTTGGAAACCTTTCTTTTAACCACAGAGACACAGAGAATTCACAAAGACACAGCTCCTTACCTACGCCAATTATTTTTTTGTCTCTGACAAAAAACACAGATAAGTGGTATAATATACGCTCTTTTAGAATTTATTTTGTAGAAGACAAAATAATACATATAAGGGAAAAACATAATAGAACACAAACGTCAAAATATAA
>JAAYKF010000161.1 GCA_012522535.1 Bacteroidales bacterium | reverse complement strand
ATTTCGCGCATGCGTTTCCAATCCCAGTCGCGTGAGTATGCCGAAGCACCACCAACTATCAATTTTGGACGCTCTTTGAGTGCCACCTCTTCCATTTTGTCATAATCAATGGTTTCGGTTTCCTCGTCAAGGGTGTAGGCAACTGCGTTGTATAAAACACCAGAAGAGTTCACTGGCGAACCGTGCGAAAGGTGTCCACCGTGCGACAAATCTAAGCCCATAAAGGTATCACCGGGTTTCAGGCAAGTGAACATTACTGCCATATTTGCCTGAGCACCAGAGTGAGGCTGAACATTGGCATATTCGGCTCCAAAAAGCTCTTTAGCTCTATCAATAGCCAGCTGTTCTGTTTGGTCAACTATCTGACAACCACCGTAATATCTTCTTCCTGGGTATCCTTCTGCATATTTGTTTGTTAAAACTGAACCCATGGCTTCCATTACTTGGTCGCTAACAAAGTTTTCTGATGCAATCAACTCAATGCCATGCAATTGACGTTGTCTCTCCTGCTCAATTAATTCAAAAATTTTTGTGTCTCTTTTCATTATATATAATTTTTATGTTTTCTTTAGATAGCAAAATTAATCATTTTATTTTCATTTCAAAACTTGAACTAAACATCTTGATTATATCTAAACAAAATGTAAAGCTCCAAAATATACATTTATGAATCAAAATTTTCATTTTTAGGTTTTTCCTCTTCCGCATTAACTCCAATTTGCTTATTTACAAAACTTGCAATAAATCTGTTTTTTGCAATTAAAAAGTAAGCAATTACAAGTTTAGTAAGTGCTACAAGCATTGGGATATATCCTGGGTTTTCGAACCATTTGAGCTTTTTCATTTGAAAATAGAGAAGCGATTCTCGTACAAATTGTGGCAAAACAGTAATGATAATATAACCACCTATTACTATGCTTGCTATTTGCACCAAAGTTGAAAATTTAAAATTCAAGTCAATTCTATCCTCTTCAAAACCTTTGGTAAGGCGAAGTTTATCAATTACCCACGATGTTTTGAACAGCAGTATCCAAAGCACCAAAAAGTATAAACCAAGAAAAAACAAAGTGAATAATGTAAACCAAAGAGCCTCATCTATGGCCGCAAAGCTGAACGTTACAAATAAATTTGACAACGAAAATAGAAGTAAGTTTAAACCGTAAAGGATAATTATTAATCCTATGGTTTTTAACAAAATTGTCCAAAATGTTCTTACTTTCATAAATGTATTATATGATGATATTAATAAATGTAGTTAATTGGGCTATATGTCATTCCGAGGTGATAGAACACAAAACTCCAAGTATCAATGGCTTCATCCATCTGTTTTGATGTTGGTTTTCCGGCACCATGCCCCGCTTGCTTGTCGATGCGGATTAGCATTGGATTTTTCCCTTTATATTTGGCCTGCAATTCGGCAGCAAATTTAAAAGAGTGAGCTGGGACAACTCTATCATCATGGTCGGCAGTGGTGATAAGCGTTGCAGGATATTCTACACCTTTTTTAACATTATGAACTGGTGAATATTTATATATATACTCAAATTCTTCTTTCACATCGCTGGTTCCATAGTCGTCTGCCCACGCCCAACCGATGGTAAATTTGTGATATCTAAGCATATCTAAAACTCCCACTGCAGGTAATGCAACTTTAAATAAATCGGGGCGTTGCAACATTGTAGCACCTACCAATAGACCACCATTTGAACCACCTTGAATGGCTATTTTTGATGGATTGGTATATTTCTTTTCAATTAGATATTCTGCAGCTGCTATAAAGTCATCAAAAACATTTTGCTTTTGTAATTTTGTTCCTGCTCTATGCCATGTTTTGCCATACTCTCCACCACCACGCAAATTGGGGATTGCCAACACTCCGCCCTGCTCCAAAAACAACATTCTAATGATGCTAAATGAGGGCGTTAGGCTAATATTAAATCCACCGTAGCCATATAGAAGTGTGGGATTGTTTCCATCTAATTCAACATCTTTTTTACGAACTATAAACATAGATACTTTTGTACCATCTTTTGAAGGATAAAAAACTTGCTCGGTAACGTAATAGTCTGGTTTTACATCAACTTGTGGTTCAAAATATATTTCAGTGGAA
The DNA here is from genome assembly GCA_012522535.1 of Bacteroidales bacterium. GTDB lineage: Bacteria > Bacteroidota > Bacteroidia > Bacteroidales > WCHB1-69 > JAAYKF01. Next base: position 7,245 of record JAAYKF010000161.1, on the reverse strand, counting down.
TAGTCGCTCAATTTTAATTTGAAAATTGTTGAAGGATAGCTAAAAGAGGTGAAGGCATAATACGCCTCGTCATACTCTTTATCGCTGGAGAATCCGCCAATTGTACCAATTCCAGGGAGGTTGATTTCTTGAGCCATTTTCCCATTATAATCATATAGATATGCCTTTGAGTTGGCTTTTTCCAAATATTGAACATATACATATGGTCCAAAGAGGCTAACACCCTGAAGAACAGACTCTTGTTCGGGAATAAACTCTTCCCACTTATCTCTGTTAGGATTTTCTGGATTTACCCAAACCAATTTATATGAGGGTGCATTTTCGTTGGTTTTCATCAAAAACTTGCCGTTAATAACCTCCACTATGGAGTAATCAAATTTGAAGCCTTCTGCAATTTGAGTAAACTTTTTCTCATCTTTCTTCAAGTCAGCGAAATAGACTGAATTACCACTTGTTGATTGCGATTCATAAATAAAGAGAAAATCCTCATCATCGCTCACCGATGCACTATAATTTCTCAGTGGGTACTCTCTATTTTCGTAAATCAAGATATCTTTTGATTGTGGCTCGCCCAATTTGTGGTAATAAACTTTGTGATATTCATTTTTTTGCGACAAGGCACTACCTTCTGGTTCGCCATATGAGCTGTAATAAAAGCCATCACCTCTCCACGAAATACCTGAAAATTTAACCCAATTTATCTCATCATCAAGTTCTTTTGCGTCAGGAATTGTTATAAGTTTAATCTTATTCCAGTCGCTGCCACCTTCCGAAAGCGAATATGCCATATATTTTCCATCACGCGACAGAGAAATACTTCCAACGGAAACAATTCCAGATTCTGAAATTTTATTGGGGTCGATTAATACATTTTCAGCCTTAGTATGAATATTTTGGCAATATAAAACCGACTGATTTTGTGTGCCACTATTTTTATAATAAAACAGATAATCGCCTTTTTGGAAGGGAACTCCCATTTTGGGATAGTCCCAAAGTTTTTCTAATCTTTCCCTCAATTCGTCTCTATATGGAAGTTTTGAGAGATAGTCGTTGGTGAATTCAATTTGGGAGTCAACCCATGCTTCAGTCTCCTTGGAGCGATCATCTTCCAACCATCTATAAGGGTCTTTCACCTTGGTTTTGAAATACTTATCTGTCTGTTTCACCTTTTTTGTAGGTGGATAGTTTAATGATTTTTGTGCCATCATGTTCATTGTAAATGTCAGCAATAAAATTGCAGTTAAAACTCTTCTCACTTTCATTTTTAATAATTTAATTTATTCTATCATTTTGTAAAATTCTTCTTCTGAAATAATGGGTATATTCAACGATTCTGCTCTTTTTTTCTTTTCTGGACCCATCTTTTCACCTGCTAAAACAAAGTCTGTTTTACCAGAAATTGAGCCTGTATTTTTGCCACCGTTGGCTATAACCATCTTTTTAATTTCGTCTCTCGAAATAGAAAACACTCCACTGACGACAAATGTTTGATTGTTCAATTTTTGACTAACAGAAGTTGCTGTTTCGTCAATTTTCATTTGCAAGCCAAACGATTTCAATTGCTCTATAATAAACATATGATTCATATCCGAAAAGTAGTTTATCAGCGAGTTTGCAATCTGCTCGCCAACATCCTCTACTTCAAGCAGTTCGTCATAAGAGGCGGACATTAAAGCATCAATATTTTTGAAATGCTGTGCCAATTTTGCGGCTATGGTTTCGCCCACAAACCTAATTCCCAAAGCAAAAAGCAAACGTTCAAAGGGCACTTTTAATGAATTTTCAATACCCTTTATAATGTTGCTTGCACCTTTTTCTCTAATGCTGATGGTTCTTTCGGGCTTTTCGTCTGTCGCTTCTATGGTTTTTTCCAAACCAAAAAGTTTATCGTAGGTTAATGTGTAGAAATCTGCCACATTTCTAAGTAATTTTTTGTCAAATAAAAGTTCAATTGTCCCCTCGCCTAAGCCCTCAATATTCATGGCTTTTCTGGCGATAAAATGCTCCAATTTTCCTTTAATTTGTGGAGGACAATTATCCTCATTGGGGCAATAATGGGCTGCTTCACCCTCTTGACGGATTAATTTTGTATTGCACTCTGGGCAGTGGGAAATGAATTCAACTGCTTGGGCATCGGTTTTACGTTTTTCCAAATCTATACCAACGATTTTGGGAATAATTTCGCCACCTTTTTCCACAAAAACCCAGTCGAAATGGTGTAAATCTAAGTCGCGAATAATATCGGCATTGTGCAGAGAGGCTCTTTTTACCACAGTTCCAGAAATCTGCACTGGCTCAATGTTTGCCACCGGCGTAACAGCTCCTGTGCGACCCACTTGATAGGTAATTTCTCTCAATTGAGATGAAACTTGCTCAGCTTTGAACTTGTATGCAATTGCCCAGCGGGGACTTTTTGCCGTTGACCCCAATTGCTGTTGGAGGGCGTAATCGTTGATTTTCACCACAATACCGTCAATATCAAAGTCTAAGTTTTTACGCTCCACATCCCAGTAGTTTATAAAATTTTGAACCTCTTGCATGTTTTTACAAACTTTGAAATTATCGGGTACATTAAAGCCATGTTCTTTCAAAGCTTCTAAAGATTCGCTATGTGTTTTATGGGGAATATTTTCGGCGTGAACATTATATAAATAGCACTCCAATCTACGCTTTGCAACCTCAGCTGAATCTTGTAGTTTCATACTTCCCGAAGCTGCATTGCGTGGATTTGCAAAGGGCTCTTCTCCTTTTGCAACACGCTCTTCATTAAGTCTGTGGAAAACTTTATGTGGCATTATAATCTCTCCCCTAATCTCGAATTTCTCCACAAAACTATTTTTTATGGTAAGAGGTATGGAGTAAATAGTTTTCACATTGGGGCTAACATCATCGCCTTGGACGCCGTCTCCACGGGTTACAGCTTGAACAAAATTACTATTTTCGTATTTCAAGCTAATGGCAATTCCATCAAACTTTAGTTCACAGATATATTCAGGATTTTCAATACCGAAATCTTTAATCCTTTTATCAAAATCGAAAAGCTCCTCCTCTGAATAAGTGTTTGATAATGAGAGCATTGGGAAGTCATGTTTAACTGTCGGAAAAACTTTTGTAATGGTTCCTCCAACCCTCTGAGTGGGGCTATTTTGATGTGCAAATTGAGGGTGATTTTTCTCTAAATTTATAAGTTCTTCCAAAAGTTTGTCAAATTCAAAATCGGAAATAGTGGGATTATCCAACATATAATATTGATAATTGCACTCACTTAGGTAATCTGTTAGGTAATCTATCCTGTTTTTGACATCCTGCGACATAATATTCTATTTTGATAATAAATCATTCATTATTTTGACTAATTTTTCTGTTTGACCTTTCCAAGAATATCTCTCTTGTAAGAAAGACAATGCACTATTACTCAAATCATTAGCCAAAGTTTTATTTTCTAACATCTCAATAATTGAGTTGGCGATTTCTTCTGCTCTATTGGCAATTAAAAGGTGTTTTTTATCCACCAAACCAATGGGATCGGCGGCGAGTGAGGTGCTAACGCAAGGCACTTGTAGGGCTATTGCTTCCAAAAGTTTATTTTGCATTCCGCTACCCATTCTCAAGGGAGCCACAAAAACTTCCGACGACAAATAATACTCCCTAATATCGTCAACCCAGCCAGTTATTAGAACCTTTTCGGAGGCTAAATTTTTGACGCTATTTGCTGGCGAAGCTCCTGCCAAAGCAACATTAGCATTTGGTAATTTTGCCCAAACAAAAGGCATTATCTCTTCCACCAAAAACTTAGATGCATCAATGTTGGGAGCATAACCCATATTGCCAATAAAAACCACAGAAAACCGTTTTTCTATCTCTTTTTTCTGATAAAAATCAAAATCGACACCATTGGGAACAATGCTTAATTTTTGGGGATTTTGAAGCTTCATCAAATCTTTGTCATTGTGGCTAATTATGCTTGAAGCATCAAATATTTCGTTAATTTTGTCCTCATATTTTTCCATCCGTCGAGACTCAATATTAAAAAACATTTTCTTTAAAAAAGTCTCTTTTTCTGCTCTACGGCTCATATTCACCGACAGAGCATCTTGGAAATCTATAAGTTTTATAATATCGATATTTTCTACATATTTCGACATTCGCACCAATTGAACGTAGGCTAAATCAGCCTTTGAAGATTTTAATGTCCTATCAATCTCCTTTTTAATTTTGGGTGAATAGTAATATGCAACCTGAAAAGGTAGTTTTGTAAAAAATGCTTTGAAGATTGAAAAGTATTTTCGTAATGGATTGATTTTAACATAGTTAAACTCATCACAAAAGCTTAAAAGCTCTTTTTGGGCATCTATGTGGATTTTTTCTTCTGTAAGTGCAAAAAGAGAGATGGAAAATTTTTCAGATAAAACCTTTAACTGATTGTATGCTCGTAGCTTATCCCCTTTTTCCAATGGAAAAGGAATACGCGAAAGCAGAACAAATATTTTAGGTTTATTCATCAATCAGTTTATTTAAGGTTTTAATTAAATCATCTATCACAATCTTATTATTATGCTCATTTTCAATAAGTTGACGAGCATTTTCAGAAATCGATAACGAATTTTCAGCAGAATTATAATAATTATTTATGGCTTCGCAAAATTCTTCTGGGGTATCGGCAATAATTATATCTTTTCCATGGGTATAATTTATTCCTTCGGCTCCAATTTTAGTGGAAATCACAACTTTGCTATTCATCAAAGCTTCGATGATTTTAATTCTAATTCCACTTCCCGACAAAAGCGGAACAATCATAGCACCATTTTCGAGCATAAAGTCAGTTGAATCAGGAACTTCACCCACAAATTCAGTTCTATTATCCGCAAATTCAAAAAGCTCATCAGGCATATTTCTTCCCGCAACTACAAGTTTTAGCTCTGGAAAATCCAATTTATTATTGTTCCAAACCTCTTTTAAAAACCACAAAAGTCCTTCTATATTTGGCGACCAATTTAGGGAGCCTATAAAAAAGAGGGTTTTATTATGTTTTGAAATTTCGACTTTTTTAGAAATATCTACTCCAAAAGGCAGTGTTTTTACCAATTTTTGAGGTAATCTATTTTGGAACCATGCAGTATCGACATCGGATATGGGGAAAACAGCATCGGCTTTGGAACAGACCTCCAATTCAAAGTTTTTCAAACTTTTATAGATATGATTTAGGTAAAACTTTTTAAATGGACTTTTAGTATTCTGGGCAATTCTTTCCCAAACTTTATGTTCCACATTGTGGGCTCTAATGACGATTTTGGCTTTAGTTAGTTTTCTGATTTCATCAATAAAAACTGCTGAAAAAATTGAATCGAAGAAAATCACATCAAAATTCTCATCATCTAACTTAGCTGTTATGGCATCAAGAAAATCCTTTTTCATATATCGAATTGCGTGAAGAGATTTTCCTGTTAATAAACATTTTATAGCATCAAAGGGATTGATTTTCAGATTAATAAAAACCGACTTATAATTTGTTTTTTCTAAAACTTCGTTTGAAATCTTAGAAAAATCACTTTTCATTTTCTCGCTATCCACCACCAACAAAGAGACATTATGCTGTGCATTTAGCAAGCCATTTGTTATGGCAGCCATAGCCATTGGACCTCCTTCGACGGGCGGAAACGGCGGTTTATTGCATATTTGTAGTATCTTCATCTTTTTTGAAAAGTGGTTTTAAATAGTCTAATATATTTATTTTGGAGAAAAACTTTCCCCAAGATTCAGCGTCAAGCAATGGTGAGTCGGCGGTGGATTTTCGGGTCAAATAAATTCCCAAAGGCAACAGCACCACCGATGCAATCCACATTCCTGCATATGGTTCTAAAACCGCTTCCCTAGCAAATTTTTCGCCAGTTATGGACAGCACCCAGAAAATTACAAAAATCAAAACCGTTGCCACCATGGGTATGCCCATACCGCCTTTTCGGATTATGGCACCCAAAGGGGCACCGATGAAAAAGAGAATAATGCACGCCACCGAAAGGGTAAATTTTCTGTGCCATTCGACTTCATAACGGATAATTGACTTCTTCTGATACTCCACATCAACGTGTCTAAACTCATTTATGTCTTTCTGCGAACGTGCTGCCTGTATGGCATTGTCGTATATCATGGTTTTTTCGTTGTAGGAAAAACCAGAATATATATTATCCGAAAATTCGGTATAATCTTGCGGTAATTTTTTCAGTGTTGAGTCGTAGGCGTGGGTGAAATAATAGAAACTTTCAGATAATCTCACTGTTGCCGAAACTTGTTTTTCATTGTGATCAGAGTAAAGCGAGTCGATGAAATAATTCAATTGTTTTACATTGAGCATCTGATAGTTATCTTTAAAAAACTCTTCATTTGTCCTCTCCATGGAGAAAGATGAGAGGTCGAAAATTTTACGCTGCTCTCTGAATTTCACCCTTGTAATGGGTCTATTCATTTCAAACAGACCTCTTTTCATATCTTCGTCATAGGCGAAGCCGTTGTAGAGCGTAAAAATCAATTTTGACTTATCTTCAGTCATTAGCATTGTACCCCATTCGGCACGTGTTACAGCTGTGTTTCCCATACCTTTGCTATGGTCGTAAATTAGCACATCTCTAACGGTTTGATTGTCGCGTTCTTTTTTGGCTACACGGATTACATAGTTATCAATTCCGGTATAAAAAACGCCTTCATCAATGCTTAAAGCGGGCTTCTGCTCACGCACATCGTACAAAAGTGATTGCATTTTTAGATTTGCCACCGGCAAAAGATAATTGGAGAAAATAAAAGCTGATATACTAATTATTACCGTTAGATAAATCAGCGGTCGCATCATTTTTGAGAGTGAAATTCCAGCCGATTTCATGGCGACTAATTCATATTTTTCACCCAAATTCCCAAAAAGCATCAATGACGACATTAATATCGCCAAAGGCAGTGCCAGCGGAATAAAGGTGAAAGATGCATAAAACATCAATTGGAGAATTATGTGCCATTCGAGACCTTTGCCCACCAAATCGTCTATATATTTCCATAAAAACTGCATCAAAAGAATGAAAACAGCTATGAAAAAGGTCATCAAAAAGGGACCAATGTATGATTTTATAATATAGCGGTCAATTTTTTTCATATAAACCAATAATCAACAAAATTAGTGATTTATTGCTAATAAACGTAAAGTGTTGATTTTTTTAACCACAAAGACGGATTTTAGATGAGAGATGAGAGATGAGAGAT
>JAAYKF010000160.1 GCA_012522535.1 Bacteroidales bacterium | reverse complement strand
TTTCCATCAAATCATCCAAACTCTCTTTCATCATCATATGTTTAATCATCTCTTTTTGGTCAATTTCGTCCAAAAGAAGTTCGAGAGCAAAGGCATCACAGGCATCAATGGCAATTTCAACAGAATCGCTATACTCAAAAACTCTCTTGTCTTGAATATGTATTGTGCCATAAATATAAGATGGTTTTTTAGATTTTTTGCCCATAACTTCCCAAAGTAGCGACTGTGAAAGCAAATGGGAGGGCAGAATAAATGTGAAAATAAAACCAATTAGAAAGAATCTTTTTTTCATAGTAAATTTATTTTAAGTGTTTTGATAATTCATACAATATTATAGAACCAGCCACTGAGGCATTCAACGATTCGGCTTGAGAACTTTTATTTGGTGATTTGGACTGTGGTAGAGAAATTTTGTGATTTATATATTTTTCAACTCCTAGCGAAATGCCTTTGCCCTCGTTTCCAATAATAAGCACGCTCTCTTTTTTGAAAGGAAATTTACTAACATCTTCGCCCTCCATATATGCTCCCAAAACATGATACTCTTCTGGGAGTATGCCGAAAAAGTCATCAATTTCGCAATAAAAAACTTTCACCCTCGCTATGGAACCCATACTGGCTTGAATAGTTTTGGGGTTGTAGCAATCGGCACTGTTTTTAGTACAAACAATTGTGTCAATTCCAAACCAATCTGCCGAGCGGATTAAACTGCCCAAATTTCCGGGGTCTTGGATTTCATCACAAAAAAGAATAGTCCTTTTTTGGTCAAAAATATCACCATTCAATACATAATGTTGATATTTGAATAAAGCAAAAACTGAAGATGGAGATGATAGTTTAGAAATCTTCTTTATTTCTTGTTCATTTACAATATTTATATATTGACTGATATTGGCAGAAATCTCCTTTTTTTCATCAATCCACTCTTGTGTGGCAAAAATGGATTCAATTTCCATATCTGCATTTATCAAATCTAGGACAAGTTTACTGCCTTCGGCAATAAAAATTTGATGTTTTTTGCGATATTTTCTAATCGAAAGAGAGTTAATTAGTTTGATATATCTATTGCTAAGTGCCATTTTTGGTTATTTCATCAAAGTTTTTACAAAAATATTAATTTATGAGCAAAAAGCAAATTTACTTTGCAAATATTATTTTGTTTTGTCTAAATTGGTGATTCTAAACTCTTTTCAACAATTTGTATTTGATAAATAATATATAGATAGGTGAACATGAGAATAAAAATAGTGTTATTATTGCACAATCATTGATTTTTTCTGAAATAATGATTATTTTTGAAAATTGGAATTAAACTAAAACTATTATGGAAACAAAAGAAAAAGTATTAAACGCAATGAAAGAGATGGGTGGACCTGTGCGACCTGGTGAAATAGCTGAGAAAACAGGAATTGAAAAGAAAGAATTGGATAAAATAATTAAGGTATTAAGGACAGAAGAGTTGATTTTTTCGCCAAAACGTTGTTTTTACGAAATAAAAAAATAGATTATCCTTGTTTCACAACTAATTTTATTTAATTTTGCCTTGTAATAATTTTGCAAGATCTTCTATTGATAGAAAAAGTGATTGCAAGTGAAATAGAAAAAACGAGTATTATCAAAATAATTTAAACAAAATGAGAAATAGAATTTTAACTTTAATCTTTTTATTGTCAACGCTTGGAGCGTTTTCACAGGCAAAAAAAGTGACAATAGAAGAAGGTAAGGCTTTAGCTCTTGAGTTTAGCAATAAGAAGCTAAATAAAAACTTGACAAGTTCTTCAGCATTAAATGTATCTGTTTGGAAAAAAAACACTACAGATTTAATGTATGTATATAACTGGGAAAACTCTTTTGTAGTAGTTTCGGCACACACAAGTTTCCCTCCCATTATTGCATATTCAGACGAAAATAACTTTGTTGTTGACGAATTACCAGATGTTGTAAAATATTGGATGGGTAATTATGAAGCAGGAATGATAAAATTAATGAACTCTGATAAGTCTAACGAAATTGACCCAGGTTGGGAAAAGTTAGCCAATGAGTTGAGTAATATGTCTGCTACTGATAAGGCTACAATAGCTGGAATTGCTCCACTTCTAAATTCACGTTGGAACCAAGATAAATGGTATAATGACTACTGCCCAGAACATCCCAATGGACCCAACGGACGTTGCTATGCTGGTTGTGTGGCCACATCAATGGGACAGGTTATGTACTATTATCAGCACCCCACCAAAGGAGTAGGTTATACAGAATATACACACCCTCAATATGGAATTTTAAGCGTTGACTTTGATGCCGAAGAAGAGTACGATTATTCAAAAATGGGTATTGCTGCAAACTTAAACACTCGCGATGAAATTTCAAGACTTCTATATCACGCAGGTGTTTCAGTACATATGAATTATTCGCCTGCAGGCTCTGGCTCTCATACAGACCTAGTGGTTTATGCATTAACAGATCACTTTGATTATGCACCAAGTGTAACCATGATTGACAGAAGTTCATTTAGCAACTCGCACTGGAGAAGAGAATTGATAGACAACCTTTATATGCATAAGCCAATTATTTATGCAGGTGCAGATGCTTCATACGGCGGACACGCATGGAATTGCGACGGAGTTAATGACTCATTATATTTCCACATGAACTGGGGTTGGGGTGGTGCTGGAAACGGATACTTCCTACTTGATGATCTAAGTTCTGGAAATGGTGATTTCAACGAATACCAAAGAGCTGTTATAAATATCTCACCCGTTGGGCTTGACTATTGCTATGAGCCTAAAGAGTACTTTGAAACAGAAATGACTTTCAATGATGGAAGTGGAAATAGCCTATACAAAAATAACACCGACTGTAAATATTACATTAGAAGCGATTCCGCAAAAGTTATTCTAAAGTTTAACTATTTCAGAACAGAAGAAGACAATGACGTGCTGAGAGTATATGATGGCGACGACGTTACAGCTCCTCTTATTGGAGAATACTCTGGCGACGAAACTCCAGAAGATATTATTTCATCATCTTCAAATCTTTTGTTACATTTCATTACCAACGAAAGCATTCAAAAACAAGGTTGGGAAGTTGAATTTAAAGGAGTTGGCGAAACATATGGAATTGAAGAAGCAAGCAATGGCTTTGAATTCTACCCAAACCCTGTTAATGAAGTTATAAATCTAAAATCACCCTCACAAGGAATCTACAATATCTATGATATGACAGGTCAACTAATAATGAGTGGTGAATTAGTGGCAAATCAAGCTACAAGAATAGACGTTGATGCACTTTCAAAAGGAATCTACGTTGTTAAAGTTACAAATGAACTTGGAATTTCTTCAAGCAGATTTGTAAAACAATAGATATTTGATATCATATTACTAAAAATGTCCTCGATTTCGAGGACATTTTTTTGTTATAATACAAAACCTTTTCAACTTCAAATCGTATATAATAGCTGAAAAGGACAGATGTATTATGTTAGAGTTTGAAATAAAACGACTTTTGTTAATCTACTTCAAATTGCACCAAAATCTTGAAAAGAATGGAGGTGTGCAAGCTGATGGCGATTTGTTTCATCAAATAACACAATATGAAAAAAGAATATTGAAAAAGTTTGGCTTGCCACAGTCTAATAAATATGTTAAAATGATGTGGAAAATAGCCGATAGCAAAACCACTTTGAAGAATAAAAACAGCCTAATGTTAGAACAGCTTTCCATTGAAGCTGAAAAATATTTGGCTTCAAAACCATCTTCAATTCAGCAAATAATAAAAGATGCAAGGAAAAATAACTTAGACCCCTTTGATATATTACCCGAAATTTATGTTGGTCCCAATTCATATACATTGTTTTTATACAACGAAATTTTACTAAAAACCTCTGAACTTGATAATGAAATTTTGGAGGAATTTAGCAGAATAAAAAATAATGGGTGCTTGATGGATATTTATATGCTAACCATGATGGACTTATACAAAAACTCAGAAGCATATAAAAAATTGAAATTATATGGACTCAAATTTATAGACGCATATATAATATGGTATAGAAGTAAAAAAGAGTCTAAGGAAAAAATTGTGCTACAAGAGGTAAACAAAAACGATGACGAAAGGGTGGAAGATGCTTTGGTGATGCTTATTTTTGCTTTCAGAAGATTTCAAAAGTTTAGAAATTGGGGCTATGGGGAAAATAATGCCCGAAGTTTGTCAGGACTTACCGATGACAAGCTATTTAAAATTGCAAAATTTGCTTTTGCAATAAACAGCTAAGAATATTTCTTTAATTTCATTAAAAAAGATTGTGATTTTCTTTTTTTGAATATAAAAGTTGTATATTTGTG
>JAAYKF010000159.1 GCA_012522535.1 Bacteroidales bacterium | reverse complement strand
CCTGTTTTTGGAGGTATATTTGTTACCTATTGGACGTGGCAGTGGATATTTTTTATAAATATTCCCATTGGTTTAATGGTGGTGATTTTAGCATGGTGTTTTATACCCGCCGACGAGAGAAAAATTATTGTTGGTGGCGAAAAGATGGATTTTGTGGGCTTGTTATTTTTGGCTATGGCACTACTTTTAGCCATGTATTCGGGTACAATTATTAGTAATAATGTTGCTGGTGGAAAATATTATCTCTTTACTTTTCTACTAATTTCATCCATACTCTTTTTCGCTCTCTTTTATAGGCATATTAAGCGGGTTCCATCGCCATTTATTCAAGCAAGATTTATTTCAGGTGCTGGTTTTGGTACTGTAAATATTCTAAACATTGCCTACTCAGGAATGGTAATTGGAGCATTGTCATTGGTGCCACTATACGCCATTAAGCGGTATGGGATAAGTGAAATAAATTCGGGTACACTTTTGGTTACGCAAGGTGTAGCCTCTGTAATTATGTCCACCATAATGAGTATAAATTTACGCCGAACAGGTTATCGTCTCCCCCTATATATTGGATGCTCGCTGACGGCTTTGGGAGTTTTTCTTCTGACTTTTCATCCACCAAGTTTCATTTTACCCTTTTGGTGGCTCTCGCTGAGTACTCTTTTGATAGGATTTGGTTTTGGTTTTATGAGTCCAGCAGCCCGTAATGCAGGAATACATTTGGAGCCACATCAATCTGCCAACATCGCTGCCATTAGGTCGTTGGGACTGCAATTGGGTAATATATTTTCGGTAGCAATTGCAACCACCATTATTACTATTTCCTCCAACGAAACTTTTGCCCAATCAATGGTATATCTTGCCCTTTCTGTGATACTTTTCATGCTACTTCCCACTATTTCTAAGGTGCCAGAAAATAGAGGCTCATGGTAATATTTTTTAAAGAAAAAACATCACCTAAATCGTTAAATACGTCCAAAAATTAGAAAAAACTCTTTTTTTTATTACTTTTGTAAAAATAATTAGCAATGATAAAATCCATGACCGGTTATGGTCAAAATTTGTTCCAAATTGGAGAGAAAAGTGTTCAAATTGAAATTAGAGCATTAAACAGTAAATTTTTTGATGTAAGCATAAAAACTCCGCCCTCGTTGCGCGAGTATGAGAGCGAAATTCGTAATATTGTTTCGGCTGCTCTCGAACGTGGAAAAGTTGATGTTTACATATATATAGAGAATTGTAAACCAGCTAATAACACCATAAATCAAAGTTTTTTCAAGAGCTATTATAATGAGCTTAAATCTTTGTCGGAAGAGGTTCAGAGCGATATTACCAAAGGACTTTTTGCCCTTGCTTTGCAGCACCCAGAGGCCTTTAATAAGAATTACGAAAAAATGGACAAAGAGGAGTGGCAGCCCATAGCTGAAAAAATTAAAGAAACTTGTCTGGCTGTTGACCAATTTAGGGTTAAAGAGGGTGAAGCCTTAGCAGAAAAGTTAGTCGAAAACGCAAGAGAGATAGAAAACTTGCTTTCTAATATCCAAGCCTTTGAAGAGGAACGTTTGGAAACTGTTAGAGAAAGGCTGCAGAAAAACATAGCTAACTTGTTGAATGACAGTCAGTATGATAAATCGCGCTTTGAGCAAGAGATGATATATTATATCGAAAGATTAGATATTACAGAAGAAAAAGTAAGGCTAAAAAATCATATTAATTACTTTATGGAGACCATAAACGAGGAGGTTTCTAATGGTAAAAAATTGAACTTTTTAACCCAAGAGATGGGTAGAGAAATAAACACAATTGGCTCTAAAGCTAACAATTTCAGAATTCAGCAAATTGTTGTAAATATGAAAGATGAATTGGAACAAATAAAAGAACAACTGAATAATATATTATAAAATGAGTTTATATCCACTTAAATTTAAGACCCAAGCTTACGAAAAAATTTGGGGAGCAAATAGAATTAAAGAGAGATTTTCAAAAGAAGATTTAAAAGCCGATAATATTGGTGAAACATGGGAGCTGTCGGGTGTTGAAGGTAGTGAAAGTGTTGTGATAAATGGAAAATATAAAGACAATAATATAAATGAACTCACCGAAGTTTTTATGGACGAATTGGTGGGCGATAAGGTTTTTCAAAAATATGGAAATAAGTTTCCACTACTTTTTAAACTTATAGATACTTCCGATTATCTCTCCATTCAGGTGCATCCCGATGACGAAATGGCTCAGCAACGCCATAATAGTTTAGGAAAAACAGAGATGTGGTATGTAGTTGATTCTGAGGAGGATTCAACAATCATAAATGGTTTTAATAAAGATTTGACCAAAGAGGAATATCTCAACCATTTGAACAACAATACTTTACGTAAAGTCCTTGAAGAGGGAAAAACCCAAGCTGGCGACACCTATTTTATTCCAGCAGGGCGAGTTCATGCCATTGGAAAAAATATTCTATTGGCCGAAATTCAGCAATCCTCAGATGTTACATATAGAATTTTCGATTGGAATAGAGTTGATGATGAGGGAAATCCACGTCAGTTGCACACCGAAGAAGCTGTTGACGTTATTGATTATTCCAAAATTCAAAATCCAAAAGTTGATTACAAAAGAGAGATAAATAGTACCACGCAATTGGTGGAATGTCCATACTTTGTGTGTAATCTTTTGTGGTTCGACAAAATTGTGGAAAAAGCCTATGTGGGCATCGACTCTTTTGTGGCGTATATGGTTGTGGAAGGGGCTTTTGCCGTACATTATAACGGAGAAGAGGTTGAGGTGGTTCGTGCTGGCGAAACAATTTTGATTCCTGCCATAATCGAAGAGGTGAAATTGGAACCAATTGTGCCATCAAAAGCCTTGGAAGTTTATCACCCTTAATCCAAAGAAATGAAGTTCCCTGAAATAGATATGTCGCAGTTCGACTACAATCTTCCGCAAGAAAAGATTGCACTTTTTCCTGCCGACAAGCGTTCAAACTCTAAGCTAATTGTGCTTTCGGGCGACAATGTGGAACATCATTACTTTAATAATATACCAAATTTACTACCAAAAGATAGTTTTTTAATTTTCAATAATACAAGGGTTATCCCTGCTCGATTGCTGTTTGCAAAAGATAGCGGTACAGTAATCGAGATTTTCTGCCTTGAACCGATGGAGAATGTAGATTTTCAGATTGCTCTATCGCAGACTAAAAAGTCCCAATGGCATTGTATGGTTGGAAAATTGAAGCGATGGAAAGAACCCATAAAAATTTCGATAAAAGATCCAGAAGGAGATATTGAACTAACAGCTACTCAGTTGGCTAGAAACGATGAGGTTGTGGATGTTGAATTTTCGTGGACACCATCGCACATTAGTTTTGCTGAGGTGATTGAAAAAGCTGGGAAAATCCCTCTGCCGCCATATATTAAACGTGATAATATAGAGAGCGATAGCGAAAGATATCAAACTGTTTTTGCTAAATTCAAAGGCTCTGTTGCAGCTCCCACGGCTGGCTTGCATTTCACCGACGAGGTTTTGCAAGAGATTAAAACCAAAGGTATTCAAAGTGATTTTATCACCTTACATGTTGGAGCAGGGACTTTTAAGCCAGTTTCGGCCGAAAATGCTGTAAACCATAATATGCACACCGAACTTTTTGTAATTAGAAAATCTATGGTAGAAAATCTTCTGCAAAATATCGATAAAAAGTTCACCGCTGTCGGCACTACCACCACACGTGCGTTGGAAAGTTTATATTGGCTTGCAGTGAAATATCAAAACCAAAGCCTGCCACTACAGCCCGAACTTTTGCAGTGGGAAGCCTACGAATTGGAAAACGATCAAATAAGTTTAGTGGAGGCACTTAACTTTTGGCTTAGCTATTTCCGAGAAAATCAAAAAGAAGAAATTTTAGCCAAAACTTCCATAATGATAACCCCATTTTATCAGCGAAAGCTTGTAAAATTACTTATTACAAATTTTCACCAACCTCGAAGCACCCTGCTTTTACTCTTAGCATCCTTCACCGGAAACAGATGGCTAAAACTCTATCAAGAAGCCATAGACAACAATTACAGATTCCTCAGCTACGGCGATTCGTGCTTGATATTGGGCTAGGAAAATTGTTTTAAAAATATTGTATCAAAAATGTTTTATTCAAATTTTATATCTTTGCGACTATGAAAGTATTGGTAATAGAAGACGAGGTTACTTTAAACAAAAACATTTCAAAAGCTTTGAAGGCTGAAAATTTTGTTGTTAGTAGTGTGTTTGATGGATTTTTGGCAGAAAGATTATTAAAAAAAGAGAGTTTCGATTGTATAATAATGGACATAAATTTGCCAAAGAAAAATGGCTATGATTTGTGTAAGGAATATAGAGAATACAATAAGCATACCCCTGTGTTAATGCTTACAGCCTTTGACGAACTTGATGACAAAATAAAAGGATTTGAAAGTGGTGCTGACGATTATCTTACCAAGCCTTTCTTTATGAAAGAGCTTATAGTGCGTATGAATTTGTTGATAAATAAAAGTAGGAATACTATAAAAAATAGGCCTAAGGAGTTGATAGTTGTTGATGACATTACCATAAGAACTGCCCAAAAAAGTGTTACAAGACAAGGTAGAGAAATTGTACTAACACCCAGAGAGTATCAGATATTAGAAAAATTGTGTAAAAACCAAGATGAAATTATATCTAAAGATGAACTTATAAAAGAAATTTGGGGAACTTCTTTGGGGATAAATACCAATACAATTGAGGTTTATATCAATTTTTTGAGAAATAAAATAGATAAGCCTTTTGGCAAAAATTCCATAAAAACAAAAATAGGTTATGGATATTATTTTGATTCAGAATGAAAATTAGAAATAAAATCCTTATTTATTTTTCTAGCACAGTGGTTGTTCTTACTGCTGTTAGTCTTATAATTGTTTTTATTCTTTTTTCTGCTCACCGTGAAGAGGAATTCCAGCAGAGGCAATTTTCTAAAATAAAATATACCATTGGCTTGGTAGATCAGTTTGGGAAGATGAGCGAAGAAATCTCTATGTTATTAGATGAACAAGATATTAATGACTTTTACGATGAGAAAATGCTCATCTATGATGCTCATAAAAACTTGATTTTTTCTAGTATAGATAGTCTTGATATTGAGAAATCTCAAGAGATATTAAATCAGTTGTCTTCTGAAAATTTTTGGATTGAAACTAAGGAGGATAATTATGATTTGATAGGAGTATATGTTGTAAATAATTCCAATGAGTATTATGGTATTAGTAAGGCTTATGATTACTTTGGATACTCCAAAAAAGATTTTTTAAAGAAAGTTTTAGTAGCAATATTTTCGGCAGTAGTATTTGTTGTTTTGCTTATTTCGTTCATACTTTCAAACTTAATCGCAAGGCCTATTTGGGAACTAACCAAAAAGATAGAAGAGTATGATTTGAATGATGAAAGTGACCAGATGATAGAGATAAACACCAACACATCAGAGTTTAAAAATCTATCTATAAAATTTAATGAGCTAATAAAACGAACTAATGAGACATTTTTGTTTCATAAATATAGTATTCAGCATATTTCCCATGAGCTGAGAACGCCTATTGCTGTTCTAGTTTCGGAACTTGAAAAAATGGAAAATTTAGATGATATAGATAAAATAAAATTGGGACTTAATGAGCAGAGACATAAAGCCAAATCACTGGGAAATACTATAAATATACTTTTACAAATATCGAAAATTGATGCAGGACAAGAGGTAAATAAAACCTTAACTCGCATTGATGAGCTGATATTCAATAATATATCGGAAATAACATCCTACAATCCAGATTTTAATTTCGAAGTGCAATATATTCCAGATAATTTCAACGAGAAAATTTTAAATATAAGTGTCAATGAAGAGCTTATAAAACAGGCTTTTATGAATCTGCTTGCCAATGCTGTTTACTATTCTAATAATAAAAAAGCAAAAATAATACTTGATGGAACAACTGAAGTTTTGAAAGTCAGAATTTCAAATTCAGGCGAAACATTGTCTGAAAAAGAGCAAGAATTTCTATTTTCGCACTTCTTTAGAGGTGAAAACTCCAAGAATAGACAAGGTTTTGGCTTGGGATTAGCACTATCCCAAAAGATTTTTATCATACATAATGCCACCATAGAGTACACCATAGAAGATGGTTTTTTCAATGTATTTATAGTGAAATTTGCGTAAACTTTAAGGCTAATTTTATTTGCTTTAAGCAGTTTTTAAGTTGCCTATGGATAATTTTGTCGCATAAAAATAATCCATGAGACATATTTTGTTTTTTATATTTTTCTTCCAAATATGGGCATCTGTTTTGGCTCAGGAGACTCTATACTTGTCGTATGAAGAGGCTGAAACAATCTTCTTGCAAAACAATTTGAGCTTAATTTCGGAACAACTGAATATTGAGAGCCAGAAAGCCGAACTTATACAGGCAAAAGTGTGGCCAAATCCAGAGTTATCAGTAAGTGAAATAAATTTATGGAAAAATCCAAACATGAATTCATCACCACCATTTTTTGGGAGTTTTGGAGAAAATCAACAAATAGCTTTGGAGTTGAATCAGCCAATACCAACAGCAGGAAAGCGCAGAAAACTTATAGCATTGGAAAAAACAAAGCTCGAAATATCGGAGCAGTATTTTGAAGAATTGCTTAGAGAACTAAAATTAGAACTTAGAACTAAATTATTGGAACTAAATTATATACAGAAATATTCAGAGATTTATAACCATCTGTTGGAGAATATAAGCATAAACCTTAGAGCCCTTAAAAATCAATATGAAAAAGGTAATATTTCAAAATCTGAATATATTCGCCTGAAGACTCATAAGTTGGAGGTAAATAAAGATTTTATAGAATTAAAAAACAACACCAATCAGTTACAAAAAGATATTAAGACTTTTCTTAGCTTGCCTCCAAATATTGAGATTATAATAAATGAAGATAAACTGATAAAGGACTTAGAATCATTTAAAAATATCTCCATTGAGGATATGATTAGCATAGCTAAAGAAAACAGAACAGATTACAAATTGGCTCTTCTGGAGGTTGATTATTCCTATAAACTTTTGAAATATGAGAAATCTCAGCTTGTGCCAGATGTTGCCATTGGAGCAACGTACGACAGAAGTGGTGGTGTGATGCCTGATTTTGTAGGCTTCGGATTTTCTTTAGATTTGCCACTATTTAATATAAATAAAGCCGGAATAAAAAAGGCTAAAATAAATATGGAAATGGCGGAAAACAATAAAAAACAAATTGTAAATAATATTGAGAATGAAATTTATTTTTCATATAAACTACTACAAGAAGCATTAGAATTTCACGGCATCATAGAATTTAGCGAGGAGGAAGATTTGGATATTTTATTTAATAAATATGATGAAAATTTTAAAAGTAGAAATATTAGCATGTTGGAATATATTGATTTTGTAAACACATATTTGAGCACTAAGAAAATCATTTTAGAAAGTGAGAAGGAACTTGGTCAAAGGATAGAGGAATTTAAGTTTTACACCGGAAACATTCAATAATAATGAAAAAATATATAAAGTATTTTAGTATAGTTATTCTCTTAGCCGCTTGTAGCAAGGGAGGTAAATCTGAGTTGCATAATGAAGAATCTTTTTGTATAGACAGCAAAACAAAGAGTATTCTAGAATTTAAAACTGTACAAAAGCAAGTTGTTGAGGAGGGCATTCAGCTCACTGGGAGTGTGGAGACCAATTTTGACAAGCTTATTCATTTCAATAGTTTGGTAAATGGAGTTATTTCCAATACTTTTTTCTCATTGGGTGATGCCGTAGAGAAGGGGCAAGTTTTGGCAGAAATGCAGGGTGCTGAGCTAAGTTCGCTTCAGGCAGAAATGGCAAGTTTGAAAGCTATGATTGAGGTTGCAAAGGTTGATTTTAAATCCAAAAAGGCTATGTTCGAAGATGGTATAATATCTAATAAAGACTTATTAGAGGCAAAAAACAATCTTAGTGTATTAGAGTCCCAGACTCTAAAAACAGAACAAATTCTCAGTTTATATTCTGCAAGCAATACCAATAATGTTTTTCAAATAAAAGCACCCTCAACTGGAATTGTTACATCAAAGAATATCAATATTGGAACCACGGTTGCTGATGAAGGAATGCCACTATTTTCCATTTCCGATTTAAACAAAGTTTGGGTTATGGCAAATATATACTCATCTGATATTGCAAAAATTAGCCAAGGAATGCGAGTGGAAGTTAGAACTCCTTCTTATCCAGATGAGGTTTACAAAGGCAAAATAGATGTAATATCACAAGTTTTGGATGAAGAAGAAAAAGTGCTAAAGGCTAAAATAGAGATAAATAATAGGGATTTAAAATTGAAACCAGGTATGATAGCTGATATTATAGCTTTCAAAACCACCGATAAAAAGAAAGTGGCTGTCCCAACCTCAAGTTTGATTTTTTATAACAACAAAGATTACATATTGGTACATAAAGATGATGATAGTGTAGAAACACGCGAAGTAAACATTTTTGCCAAAGGCAATGGTATAACATATATTGATAGCGGTTTGTCCGAAAATGAAAGAATAATAACAAAAAATCAACTTTTAGTATTTGAAGCTATAAATAACTAGTTTTTCATTATGAAAAAATTCGCCCAAAATATAATTGCATTTTCACTAAATAATTCCATTATTATATTTTTCCTCACAGGAATACTTATTGTTACTGGTATTATAAGCTTAAAAAACACACCTGTTGAAGCATATCCAGATGTAACAAATACACGTGCTAGAATCATAACCCAGTGGCAAGGCAGAAGCGCCGAGGAGATTGAAAAGTTTGTTACTTTGCCCATAATGAAAGAGATGAACACAATACCCAAGAAGGCAGATGTCCGTTCTATTTCTTTATTTGGTTTGTCTGTTGTAACAGTGATTTTTGATGATGGAGTTGATGATTTTTATGCTCAGCAATATGCCTCTAGCAGAATGCAAGGGGCAGATTTGCCTGATGGGGCAAGAGCCGATATAGAAGCACCATACGGAGCCACAGGTGAGATTTTTAGATATGTGATAAGAAGTGATAGACCCATAAAAGAGATAACAGCAATTCAGGATTGGGTTATTGAAAGGGAGTTGGTATCGGTTCCAGGTGTAGCTGATATTGTGAGCTTTGGTGGTGAAGAGAAAATCTATGAAATAAAAATCAACCCTACAAAACTTGTTAATTATAATTTGTCACCTTTGGATGTTTATGAGGCTGTTGCCAATAGCAATATAAATGTAGGTGGTGATGTGATAGAGAGGGGCTCACAAGCTTATGTTGTTAGAGGCGTGGGCTTGTTAGAAAAGATTGAAGATATAGAAAATATATTAATCGAGGTTCGCAACAATGTTCCAATACTTGTGAAGCATGTTGCCGAAGTAAATATTTCTGCCAAACCCAGATTAGGACAAGTGGGATTGCAAGACGAAGAAGATTTGGTGCAAGGAATTGTTGTTATGCTTAGAGGAGAAAATCCGGGAGATGTTATTCCAAGATTAAAAGAAAAAATTGAAGAATTAAATAAGAATATTCTTCCAAAAGATGTCAAAATAGAGCCTTTTATAGATCGAACAGAGTTAGTAAATATAACCGTAAATACAGTAGCAAAAAATATTATTGAGGGTATTTTATTGGTATCAATTATAGTTTTCATATTTCTTTATAATTGGCGCACTACTGTCATTGTTGCATCAGTTATTCCTCTATCTTTTTTGTTTGCAATTATTATGTTGCGGATACAAAATTTGCCTGCCAACTTAATATCTATGGGAGCAATAGATTTTGGATTGCTATTGGAGGGTACATTGGTTATCGTAGAGTCAGTTTTTGTGGCAATGGACAAAAAAGCTAAGGAGATAGGCATGCCTGCATTTAACAAAATGTCCAAATCGGGTATAATAAAACGAAGTGCAGGTAGTATGGTGAGCTATATAGTTTTTGCTCAAATCATTTTAATAGTAGCTTTAATTCCTATTTTTTCATTTAAAAAAGTTGAAGGCAAAATGTTCTCACCACTGGCTTTCACTTTGGGATATGCTCTATTGGGATCATTAATATTGAGTATTACATACGTACCTGCTATGTGTAAGGTATTGTTGAGAAAAAATATTGTTGAGAAAGAGAATGCAATATCACAATTTTTCAAAAAAAGTATGTATAATCTGTTCCTTTGGAGTAACAAAAAAAAGAAAGCTACAATTATAAGTTTTCTAGTAATTTTGGGCATTTGCACCTATGGTTTTATGAATTATGGGACAGAGTTTATTCCAAAGTTAAACGAAGGAGCATTATATGTTCGTGCTTCGTTACCCAATAGTATTAATCTTCAAGAATCAACGCGCTTGGCAAAGGAAATGAAGGATAAAATAATAAGCTTTGAAGAGGTTGAATTTGTATTGTACCAAGTGGGACGCCCCAATGATGGAACCGACGCCACAGGCTTTTTCAACATAGAGTTTCACATTCAGCTACACCCCGAAAAGCAATGGAGTAGAAAGATTAGCAAAGAGAAACTTACCGAAGAATTGCGAAACGAACTACAAGTTTATCCAGGTATTGTTTTCGGTTTTAGCCAGCCAATACAGGATAATGTAGAGGAGTACGTGGCAGGAGTAAAAAGCTCTTTGGTGATAAAAATATTTGGCAACAACCTTTTTAAACTCGAAGAGTATGCAGAGCAAGTTGCAGATGCTATAAAAGATGTACCAGGTATTGAAGACCTGAATGTATATAGAAATATAGGATTACCGGAACTAAGAATACAACTTCACGATCATAAAATGGCCAGATATGGTGTAGATGTTGCCAATGCACAAGCCATAGTAGAGATGGCAATAGGAGGAAGTGCAGCAACAACATTTTACGAAGAAGAAAGAATGTTTGATGTAACAGTACGTTTTGCAAAAGAGTTCCGAGATGATGACGAGAAAATTGGGAATATTCTTATTCCTACAAATTCAGGAGCTAAGATACCCCTGAGAGAGATTTCTACAATTAGCTATATTACGGGACCAACATTTATATACCGCGAGGGTAGTAGTAGGTATATTGCGGTTGGTTTTAGCGTAGCTGGAAGAGATTTGGGAAGTACCATAAAAGAGGCAAAGGAAGTAGTAGCCGAAAAAGTTAGTATTCCAAAAGAGAATAAAGTCGTTTGGGCTGGTGAGTTTGAAAGCAAGGAAAGAGCTACAGCTCAATTGGCTGTCATTGTACCGGTAGTTTTATTGCTAATTTTATTCCTATTATATTTCAATTTTGGAACTATTAGCGACACTCTGGTTGCTGTTAGCACTATTCCTTATGCATTTATTGGAGGTTTTATTTCACTTTGGATAACTGGAACACTTTTTGGCATCTCTGCTGGAATTGGATTTATAATATTATTTGGAGTAAATACCATAAATAGTATTATTTTAATAGCTGTAATGCGGGATTATTCGCGCAGAATGCCTTTAGAAAAAGCTATAGAAAAAGGTGTTTATGACCGATTAAGACCTATTATAATGATTGCTTTAATGGGATCATTAGGGCTTCTTCCTGCAGCATTGTCAACAGGAATGGGATCCGAAATTCAAAAACCAATTGCAATTATGATTGTGGGCGGAATATTAATATGTATGGTGCTCTCACTAACAGTCTTGCCACAGGTTTTTTATTATACTTACCGAAAAAAAGACAAGTAATTATTTGTTTTGTAAGAGATACTAGAAAACCCCAAACTTGAAGTCTTAGTTTTTGATTATTTTAATAGTTTTATTGTCAATATTATTAGTTAGTTGCAAATAATAAATACCATCACTTAAGTATTGTATATCCAACCTGTTAGTGCCAGGCATGATGTTCATAGATAGCACTTTACGTCCAGTTAAATCCTACAATGCTGGAGCAATTTATGATGAGTAGATGTTCATAGATAGCACTTTACGTCCAGTTAAATCTAGCAGATTCATTTCAAAATCTTTTTCTACTACAATACTATAAACCCCTTTAGATGGGTTGGGATAAATTTTAATACTGTTTTTACTGTTTTCATTAATATTTGTACTGTGTTTATATTTAGCCACTAAGCTAACATCTTGTCCAGGCATTGTAAAGTCAAATTCGGCTGTTGTGCTAATGATCTCATCTTGGTGAAGCCAGTATTCAAATTCATAATCGTCATCAATTAGTGTTGTGGAGATGCTAACAATGCTATTTTCTGCGTACTCTCCAACACCTGATACTTCGGCTACACCACTAGGTTCTGCCAGCAGACTTAGAGTGTATGATTTGGCTGTGTTTGCTGTAATTACCATATCGTTGCCGAGCATATTGAAGCTGTGGTTTGGATTTTCGCTTAGGATAGTATTTCCATGTTTCCAGTTCAAAAAAATAAAACCGTTGTGCGGAACTGCTTTTATATTTACCACTTCTCCCTCTTGATACTCGCCAGAGCCTGTGAGATCTGCATTTAGTCCATTTAAAATCAGAGTATATTTTGGGGCTTCGCTGGTAGTGAATTCAATAGGACCAGCCCAATAGCTATTTTCACCATCTTCGCAGCTGGCACGAACCCAAACATAATATGTAGTCGCCCCTTAAAAAGCCCTTTTTCTTTGTATTAGTACAAAAATAAGATTAAAAATAGGCGTAAATATTTTTTGAAAAAACTGATAAAAAGATGATTTCCATATATTCATCATCCTTTTGAAGTTAAAAGCGGCAGCGGCAAGCAT
>JAAYKF010000158.1 GCA_012522535.1 Bacteroidales bacterium | reverse complement strand
TGCCCGGACATATGAATGTGCTATTGGCAGAAGCCGATGTACCTTACGAGCAGTTGTACGAAATGGATAATATCAATCCTGAATTTGCCACCACTGATGCAGTAATCATCATAGGTGCCAATGACGTGTTGAATCCAGCTGCCCGTGATGCCGTTGATACCCCAATATACGGAATGCCCATTTTGGACGTTGACAAAGCAAGTAATATCTTCATTTGCAATTACGACCTAAATCCAGGCTATGCAGGTGTTGATAACCCAATTTATTCTCGCGAAGAGGGAGTTTATCTATATTTAGGCGATGCCAAAGATTCACTCAACAAAATTCTTCAAGAGATGAAATAGACTTGATTTTGAAAAATCAAACTCAAAATATTAATAAAAGTGCTACCTTCGGGTGGCACTTTTCATTTTAAAAATATTATCTTTGTGTTAGAATATTTATAAAATGCTCTGGAAATCATACATAAATGCCTATAAAAGCTATCTGCAATTGGAGAGGTCTTTGTCAGAAAATTCTGTGGAGGCATATATAAGAGATGTAAATAAATTTACCGAATTTCTATTAGAAAATGAATTGAGCTTAAGTCCCAAGAAGGTCCAAATGGAGGATATTCAAGAATTTATCAATTGGATTAACAAAATTGGACTTTCGGCCACTTCTCAGGCAAGAATAATATCTGGTTTAAAAGGTTTTTTCAAGTATTTGCTTTTAGAAAATATAATAGATCAAAGTCCGCTCACATATATCGAAGCTCCCAAAATAGGTAGAAAACTTCCAGAAGTTCTTTCCATTGCCGAGATTGATGAAATGATTGCCACTATCGATTTGAGTAAGCCCGATGGCGAAAGAAATAGAGCCATAATTGAGACCTTATATGGCTGTGGCTTGCGGGTTTCGGAGCTATGCGATCTGAAATTGTCGCACCTCTATTTTAATGATGATTTTATTCGGGTAATTGGCAAAGGCGACAAAGAGCGTTTGGTGCCCATCGGCGAAATAACCAAAAAGTATATTACAATATATATAGAGAATATCCGCAATACGATAAATATCAAAAAGGGGAGTGAGGATATTTTGTTTATAAACAGAAGAGGTTCGGCACTATCCCGTGTTATGATTTTCAACATTGTAAAAGATTTAGCCCAAAGAGCTGGTATAAAAAAAGACGTTAGTCCGCACACTTTCCGACACTCATTTGCTACACATTTGGTAGAAGGCGGTGCCGATTTGCGTGCTGTGCAAGAAATGTTAGGTCATGAATCCATCACAACAACGGAAATTTATACACATTTAGATAGAAAATATCTCAGAGAGATGTTGCAAGTGCATCACCCTCGATTTTAATTTTGCTGAAAATCAGTGTTATAGCTAATTTAACAATTTTTTTCTTGCAAAATATTTGGACGTATGTTTTTTTTTCCTACATTTGCACTCTCAAAACAAAACGTTGTTTCAGTAGCTCAGCAGGTAGAGCACATCCCTTTTAAGGATGGGGTCCTGGGTTCGAATCCCAGCTGGAACACCGAGAAAAGCCACCAAGTCAGGTGGCTTTTTTATTTCCATAAAATATTAAATATGATAGCTCGTCTGTTTGGTGCAATTGAAAAAAACTTCAACAATTCAAATCAGATAATCTTTATTAGATTATATTTGTGAATTGAAGTAAACCTGACTATATAGTAAAAAATAAAATATGAAAAAGATTTTTATAATATCAATATTCCAATTGACTTTACTATTTTCTATTGCCCAAAAAGAGGTGCGAACAGTGGATTTATATGTGGCGTTTAATGCCGATGTTGATTCTCCAGAAGCAATCTTGTCTTCTCATTACTGTTGTTGGGAAAAAGCTCTGCCTTTTGACGATAAAACATTTTCAAGAATGGAAAAAGAGGCTATTCGCATTTCAGGTAGTGCAAACTCTATTCAGAATCTTAGAAATATATATAAAATCATCCCTAATGGTTTGAACGACATTGAGTTGCATTCCATTGCGAAAGCTCTATCGTCTTTGTCCGAGGTGAGATATTGTGATTTTATGAGCATAAAGCCCATCAAACCTCCCTACGACATTCCGCCCGCTACACCTGACTACCTTAATGAGCAGAAGTATGCTTTTGCCAATCCAGGAGTGAATATGATATATGCGTGGGAAATGAACTTGACTGGTCAAGGTATCCGAGTGCGAGATGTGGAGTATGGATTTAACAAAAATCATGAAGAATTTCATCATAAGCCTAATGTTTTTTTAGCTCCGGGAATGGATCTAAACTCTTATGTAACAGAGGATTATAGCGAGCATGGCACGGCAACTTTTGGGGTTGTTGCTGGCGACGATGGTGGGTATGGAGTTAGTGGTCTAGCCCATGGCATTGAGGAGATGGTTTTATACCCTGAATTTACAGAACAATATGGCTACGATAGGTTTTTAGCTGTCTCTTCGGCACTCGAAAATTCACAAGAGGGCGATATTATTATCTATGAAATGCAAACTTTTGGTTTTGAATCCAACGAAGATGATGCAAAATATGTCCCTGCGGAATATAATTATCCAATCTACGATCTAACTGTTGCATGCACAGATATGGGCATTATAGTGGTTGCAGCAGCCGGAAACGGTGACCAAAATCTCGACAGTCCTGAATATGCAGAGTATGCAAGCAGACCCAATAGTGGGGCTATAATTGTAGGAGCTGGTAGTCCCACAACTCAGCATCATAGGGCAAGTTTTAGTACCCACGGTTCAAGGGTCGATTTGCAGGGCTGGGGTTGGAATGTCCTCACTTCGGGCTATGGCGATTATTCCATCATTGGCAATGATTTTAATCAGCAATATACTATGTTTTCAGGAACAAGTTCGGCAACGCCAATAGTGGCTTCCTGCGTGGCAGTTATTCAGTCATACTACAAATCCCTAACAGATAGTTATTTAAGCTCCGCAGAGATGATAGAGATTTTGCAAACCACTGGAATCCCACAAAGCAATGCCTTGTATCCCGGAAATATTGGACCATTACCTAGTATGAAAGAAGCTATAATAGCCACCCAAAGCCAGGGATTAAAAGATTTAGGAAATGACATCAAGTTTAATATATATCCTAATCCATTTGAAAATCAGATTAACATTGTGGGTAGTGATGAAATAAACCAAGTACAAGTGGAGATATATTCAAGCATGGGGCAGATGGTTTTATCTATGCAATTTGTTCAACAAACCGCTATAACCATCCAGGCATTGCCCAGTGGTATTTATTTTTTGAAGCTTAATTATGGTAAAAATATAACTGTCGAAAAAATAATCAAAAAGTAAAAGTAGTAGATTTGTCTCTATTCTTAAAAAAAACAATTTAAATAAAACAGAATATATTGCATTTGTAGGCTATAAGTTAAAGAAGATTTTATATTTTTACAGATGTAAAATAAACCAAGAACTATAGATTCAAATACAATTTATTATGACAAAGAAATTTTTATCATTTTTCGCACTAATATTTTTTGTGCTAAGTTCACAAATTATAAGTGCACAACCGTGGCTATATGATTTTGGCACAAGCGAAGTAACAGCCACAAACTCCAATGCAGCTTCAGGAAAAACGGACTTATTTGAAAACACCCCCGATGGTGGTGGAACATACAGAGTTCGTGTAGGAACGCAAGGTGGTGAAATCTCTGTGGTAAATCCTGGTATAGGAGTGGGAACCGAGGGGGAACTAAAAATGGTTGCCGCCACAGGTGGCTCAGCAAACAAATTTTCAGTTTATGGATGGGATACCCCATCTACTGGAGCATACTTTAAATTCGAATTAAATACCAACTCCTCTGAAAATGGTGTTTTTGCGTTTCACCTTGGAAATGGCGAGAGTAATGTTTTTGCCGACAACACCTCATACACCAATTATAACTATTCTGTAGCCACTTTTTGGATTGAATATGATAATGGCGAAATCTCATCCATGAAAAGAAGAGCCTCTGGCTCAAATCTGGAAGTAGAAACCCACGAATTTGCAAAAGGGCAAAATCAAACAGTTGAAATATTTGCCAATAATGCCTCAACAGAAAAAATGTATTCATATGAAG
Source organism: Bacteroidales bacterium (assembly GCA_012522535.1). GTDB lineage: Bacteria > Bacteroidota > Bacteroidia > Bacteroidales > WCHB1-69 > JAAYKF01. Next base: position 73 of record JAAYKF010000158.1, on the reverse strand, counting down.
GAGTAAATTATAATTTAAACTCGCAATCATGGGATTTGTGGGTTGATGGTGTTAAGATTTCTGAAGAGAATGG
>JAAYKF010000157.1 GCA_012522535.1 Bacteroidales bacterium | reverse complement strand
CTTTGGTATCATATAAATTTGCAAGTTTTAGATTACAAAGATACAAAATCTTGCATTAATATCAAAGCCTTTTGTGTGTTAAATTATTGATAATCAAATAGATGTGTGGTTTTTAAGGGACGACTATCTAATAATACGCGTCTCTAAAGTCTTTTCTCATCATATATTTCAGGTCTTGGAGTGCAGAAGCTTTTACATTTATGCTAAAATTCCAGCTTTTTCTAAAACCAAATGGAATCCAGTTGAAACGCATTTCCCAGCAGTGTAAATCGCGGTAAACATCTATGGCGGTGTAGGTGAAGTCTTTATTTTTGAAATCATAACCCGACGAGAAGTTTATTTTCCATTTTGGAGTGAGTTGCAGTTCGCCCATAACGCCCAACGACTGCACTATATCGTCGTCAAATCTTCCTGTCATGGGATTTTCTCTGTTCATATAAAAGAGATTGTAGTTTAGAGTTAAATTCCAAATCTGACCGCTATGTGAACTCGAATTGGATGTTTTATTTTCACTATCTTTCTTCTTTGCATCAGCTTTATCAAAACCCAAAAGCTTGTCCAACAAGTCTTGATTTAGAGCCAAATTTAGACTAAAATTCCAATCGTGGGAAGTATTTCTAAATAGTCGTTTATTCTCTTTTATTTCAAGTTGATTTATTCTTTTCCCTTCTTCGTTTAAAACAAATGGGTCCCAAACACTATTGAAAGTCATATATAGGTTGCGAAAAAGCGTAGTTCTGCCATTAATTACCAAAGGAATCCAGTTTAGAGAATCTAAGGAAAAATTGTAGGCTGTGCTAAGGGATAAGTTTTCTATAAGAACAACTTTTATATCCTGCGTACTATCTTTTCTACTTCTAACTTTTGCTTCCAAATTATTACTAATACTTAAATTTAGCATTCCAGCTTTTCTGTCGGGAGCGTTGCCATATAGGCTGTTTTCAAAAACTGAGTATTGTCTTAAATTACCATTTTGGTCGTGGTAATACTTATAAAAACCATATCTTGGATTTCCGAAATCGGGATTATATCTAAAGCTCAAATTGGGTGTTAAGACATGTCTAACTGCCCTTACATATGATTTTTTCATCTGCACAAGTCCATATAGTTTTGTTGTGAGCGATGAAGAAAAATTAAAATCTCTATTGCCGGCAAATCCTTTAATAGTATCAGTAATCAGTTCGCCGTTGTTCCAATTTCTGTCGATGCTTTGTGTGTACCAGCGTTCGTTGTATGTGAATGAGTTGTTCCAATTGAAATACTTAAGGACTTTAATGCTGGAGCTTACTGGGATTGTATGTTTCATACCATTACGCATTCCATCAAGAATATTGTCGCTAAATAGGAGTGAGTCAACTGTTTGTATTCTGTTCATGGTGTTGTTTTGGTACGAAACAGTAATATTTTCATACCATTTCAGGCTACCTTTTCTAGTTTTTTTTCTGAAAGGGTAGAATTTATTAACCGAAAAGTTTATTTCGGGTAGCGACATTTCCACCTGTTTTGTGAGTGTATTTTGCGAATGTCGCAAATTGGCAGTTAAGTTATACCTACCTCTAAAAGATGTAGAATAAGAGACTGAGGATTGGAAGGTGTTTGAAAGATAGTCGTTTGCCGATGTAGGATTGAACTTTGAAAACGAGCTGCTAAGCATATTCACATCTGCCGAAAATCTTCTTGTGGGGTGAGCTTTTGCATCTTGCACATGCGACCATCTAATCATATAGTCATTGGATTTTTGATATTCGGCTGTATTCTTTTCACCCAAAATATTAACGGCATACGAAAGGTCGAAATTACCTTTGTATTTATACCTCACGTAGTAGTTGGAGCGAGCTTTGGCAGCCCAGCTTCCGCGGGTATAGATATCGCCCAATATTGCCAAATCTATATAGTCGTTTATACCCCAATAAAATCCGCCATTTTCCAAAAAGAAACCTCTGTTGGACGACTCCCCATAACTGGGAATAATTAGCCCATTGGCTCTACCTTTTTTGTTGGGGAAATATCCAAAGGGAACCGCTAAGGGCGTTGGTATTCCTTCAATCCTTAAATAGGCAGGACCAGTAACGATTTTATTATCGGGTATAACTTTTGCTTTATTAAAAGCCAGTTCAAAATGGGGGTGATCGAGGTCGCAGGTGGTATATTTTCCAGACTTAACATAGGTGGTGTTATCTTCCATTTTTTTAATTCTTTCGCCATGCATAAAACCTTCGCCCTCTTGGGTTATAACGGAGTGTATAACGCCTCTTTTGGTATTGAAATTATAGGACATTTTTTCGGTTTTAAACTCCTGTTGCCCCTGCTTAAATTTGGGCTTACCATGCACCACACCAGCCGAATCTGCCACCCCTTCGGCAAAAATAGTTCCACTTTCCATGTCAATTTTCACATAGTCAGATTCCAGTTCCAAATCATCGTACAAAATTTCAGCCTTATAGTAAAGAGTGGTAATTTTATTTTTCAAATCGAAATGAATTGAATCCACCGATTTGTAGTCAATGATAGCTTCTATGGCATTGGGCGAAATTTTCAGGACGGTATCCTGAGAAACAGTTTGATTTTTAGAATTATTAACAGTGTCGCTTGTTAACTTATTCTCAAAAATAGTGTCGTTTATATTTATTATTGTGCTTGCCTGTTTTATAGTATCGACAATATTTTCAACATCAACGGCTCTTTTTCTATCAATTTTAATATTTGTTGTATCATTTTGAGCCAACAGCACATATTGGAAAAGCATTGAAAAACAGAGACTAAGGTATAGTTTTTGTAGCATTATTTAATATGTACTATAATTTTAATGTATCTAGAAAGTAAAAATTATTATTTTTGTCGTAAATTAATTTCTAATTTAGCATTCAAAACTAATCAAAATATTCTTATGTCGATAAAACATCACTTATTATTTTTCTGTTTCATAGCTGCAAGCATTCTATTGGCAAAAGCTGATAATTTGCTAATTCCAGAGGTGAAGTGCGTTGTTATAGACGCTGGACATGGCGGAAAAGACCCGGGTGCCATTGGTTTTAAAAAGAGTAAAGAAAAAGATGTAACTCTGGCGGTAGCTCTAAAGCTTGGCACATTGATAAGCAAGCATTTTCCCGATGTTAAGGTGGTTTACACTCGAAAAACAGACATTTATTTGAGTCTTGAAAGTAGAGCTAAAATTGCCAACGACAACAAAGCAGATCTTTTTATTTCTATTCACTGCAACGCCATAGACCGTCCCACGGCTTTTGGTGTGGAGACATATGTGATGGGGGTTCACAAGAATGCAGCCAATTTGGAGGTGGCAAAAAAGGAAAATTCCACAATTCTATTGGAAAAAGATTATTTGGAAAAATATGATGGTTTTAATCCCAATTCGCCGGAGGCTTATATTATTTTTTCGCTTTATCAGAATGCCTTTTTAAACAATAGTTTAATTTTTGCATCGGCGGTGCAACAAGAGTTGGCAGGCAGAATTAAGTTTTTTGATAGGGGAGTGAAGCAGGCTGGTTTTTGGGTTCTTTATCGCACGGCAATGCCCGGTGCTTTGATTGAGTTAGGCTTTATAAGTAATCCTGATGACGAAAAATATATGGTCTCCGAAAAGGGTCAAGATGCTATGTCTAAGGCAATTTTGAACGCCTTTGCACAATATAAGCATGTGGTGGAGGGAAATCCAGCAAGCACATTCAAACCCATCTATTCAGGCTTACTTCTATATTCCGATTTATTACCCAAAAAAGAGGACGAAAAACCTGCCACCGACCTCACAAATCAGTTTGTGGCAAAAAGTTCCGATAGTCCCACAATTTGCGAAGCCGATTCGGCGGTGGTACTTAAAGTGCAATTTGCAACTTTCAACGAAGTAAAACCCTTAAATTCTCGCGAATTCGAAAAGATACCCATGGTTTCAATGTATAATGACAACAGATTGTACAAATATACTGCTGGTTGTGAAACATCTTTTGAAGATGCTCAAAAAGTATTGAAAATAGTTAAAGAAGCAGGTTATAAAGATGCCTTTATAATTGGATTCGAAAAAGGGGAAAGAATAACAACCACCAAAGCTGTTGAACTATTAAAGAATAAAAATTAAGATTTTATGAAAAAGATAAAACTAACAAGGGAACTCAAAATTGCACTAATTTTCATTTTTGCACTTTTTGTATTTGTGTGGGGGTTTAATTACCTCAAGGGTCGCGACTTGTTACAAAAAACCAGGAAATTTTATGCCGATTATGAGAATGTGAGCGGACTGATGGCTGCAAATCCCGTTTTGTATAATGGATTTAGAATAGGAATTGTTACAGATATGTTCTTTGCTGATGATAATTCGGGAAAAGTGAGAGTTGAGTTCACCATTGATAAGGATTTAGATATTCAGAAAAATTCTGTGGCACGAATCATAAGTTCAGACCTTTTGGGCTCAAAAGCCATACAAATTGTTCCGGGAGATGGTAGTTTGGCTAAATCTGGCGACATACTAATTGGCGAAACCCAAGGCGATTTGCTGGACGATATTGCACCCATTGCCGAAAAAGCAGAATCGGTTTTAGAAAAAATCGACTCCATTGTTTTGGCAGTAAACAATGTTCTAAATGTTGAAACACAAAATAATATTATTGAAAGTATTGAATCTTTAAGTAGCACTTTGGCAAGCATCAATGGTACTCTGACTGCCGTTGAGAAAGAGAAAAAAGCTTTGGCTGATATTATCAAAAATGTGAATAGCATTACTGAAAATATTACCCAAAATAATGTTCGTATAGACAATGCAATTAAGAATTTCTCCAATATTTCCGACACCATAGCCAATGCTAAAATTGCCGAAACCATTAACAATCTTTCGGAAACATTCAATGAGCTAACAGCAACCCTAAATAAAGTAAATAATGGAGAAGGAACTCTAGGTCAGTTTGCTTCCAACGACTCACTATACCTGCATTTGCAAAATGCATCTGAAAATCTGGAACTGCTTTTGAAGGATTTAAAAGAGAATCCTAAAAGATATGTACATTTCTCGCTTTTTGGTAGAAAAGAAAAAAAGAATAAATAAGATTTATGGAAATAGTTTTAATCTCCATTGGCAACGAATTGCTCAATGGAACAGTGGTCAACACCAACGCCACATGGATAGCACAAAAATTATATGAAGTAGGTTTTACTGTAAAAAGAGTGCTTACAATTAGCGATAGCAAAGAAGATATTCATCGTGAATTAGAAAATAATGAAGGTGTTGTTTTAATTACTGGAGGCTTGGGACCCACAAATGACGATATTACCAAAGCTTGTTTAATGGAGCATACATCATCATCACTTATATTGCACGAGCCCACTTGGCAGCATGTGCGTTCTATTTTCGAAAGGAGGGGAGTTGACCCCGGCGAACGCAACAAGCAGCAAGCAATGGTACCGTCTGATGCAATAGTTTTTCCCAACGAAATGGGTACAGCTCCAGGTTTATATATTAAAGGGAAAAAGAATCACATTATTGCACTTCCGGGAGTTCCTTTCGAGATGAAGCACCTGATGCAAAAAGAGGTTATACCACTTCTGTTGAAGGAGTTTAAACCCTTGGAGTTAAAAATGGAAACAGTGCATATAATAGGGGTTTCGGAGTCGCATTTGCAAGAACAAGTAGCACATTGGGAGGCCCAACTACCTGATAATATTCAGGTGGCATTTTTGCCCGAGCCGGGAGTTGTAAAGCTAAGACTTAGTGGTTTTGTAAATGGTGTAAACGATGTTGATCAAATTATAAAAGATGCCTTAGATGAGTTACATCTGATTTTGGGAGATTCAATTTTTGGCTATAATGGCGAACAGATGGAAGAGATTGTTGGGGAGGAGCTAAAACGACAGGGAAAAACCCTAAGTGTTGCCGAAAGTTGTACTGGAGGCTATTTATCGCATCTGCTAACTTCAATTCCGGGTAGTTCAGAATATTTCAAAGGAGGATTTATAGCCTATTCCAATGAATTTAAAATAGACAAGCTTGAAGTGGAACCATATATAATTGAAAAATATGGAGCCGTTAGCATTGAAACGGTGGAAGCTATGGCAAAGGCAAGTTTAGAAAAAACAAATACCGACTACTCCATTGCCATTTCTGGAATTGCTGGACCTGATGGCGGCACCCAAGAGAAGCCCGTTGGCACAGTATGTATTGCAGTTTTTGATGGAAATGAGATGAAAAGTTATCAATATCAATTTAGTTCCAATAGAATTGTAAATATTCGCAGAGCAGCAATCATGTCTCTAAATCTTTTAAGACTTATGGTTCAGTAAAACCAAAAGCTAAATATTTCAAAAATCAACTACTTAAGTTGTTGAAAATCTGATAGTTTCAATTTTCAGAATTTTCACACATAAATTATTCCACTCAAGTTGATAAAAATAGATTATATTTGCCTTTTAAATTAACAAAGTAAAAATTATTTATGGGTTTAAAAATTGTAGTATTAGCAAAACAAGTACCAGACACACGTAACGTTGGAAAAGATGCCATGAAGGCTGATGGTACTGTAAACAGAGGGGCTTTACCAGCCATATTTAATCCTGAAGATTTGAATGCTTTAGAGATGGCATTGCATATCAAAGATTTGCGTCCAGACACTGAAGTTACAATTTTAACTATGGGACCTCCCAGAGCAGCCGAGATTATTCGCGAAGCGATATATCGTGGTGCTGATAATGGATTTTTAATTACAGATAGAAAATTTGCAGGTTCAGACACCTTGGCAACTTCTTATGCCATTTCTATGGCTGTAAAAAAAGTTAATCCAGATATGGTAATAGCTGGACGTCAAGCCATTGACGGCGATACTGCCCAAGTGGGACCACAGGTGGCCGAAAAATTAGATTGGCCTCAAGTTACTTATGCCGAAGAAGTTCTATTTTTGAATGATGATAAAATTGGTATAAAACGCAGACTTGAAAATGGTGTAGAGTCGGTGGAATCGACCTTCCCAACACTTATAACCGTTCATAGTTCGGCACCAGCTTGTAGAGCTCGTAACGCAAAAAGAGTTATGACATACAAGCACGCACGTACATTTACCGAATTGCAAGAAGAGGTGAGAGACTATACCGAATTGTACGACCAACGTCCATACCTTTCAATATGTGAATGGAATGTGGAGACAATCGAGGCAGATCCAGAACATTTGGGACTGTCGGGCTCGCCTACAAAAGTGAAAAAAATTGATAATGTGGTATTGCAACAAAAAGATTCAATGGTTCTAACAGATAGCAATCAAGATGTGGAACTATTGATGGCAAACCTTATTTCGGGACACATTATTGGATAATTAAATTGAATTTATAACATAAATATAAAAATTGTGAATAACGTATTTGTATATTGCGAAATAAATGAAGATGGCAATGTGGTTGACGTAAGTCTGGAATTGCTATCCAAAGGAAGAAAACTTGCCGATGAGCTAGGAGTGAAGTTGGAAGGAATTTTCATTGGTGATAATCTTTCAAAAGTAGAAGAACAAGTATTTCCCTACGGAGTAGATGTTATGCATATTGCATCTTCAAAAAAATTGTTCCCATATCTTACATTGCCACACAACGCCATTGTAACGCATATCTTTAAAGAGGAACAACCAGAAATAGCACTCTTTGGTGCAACAACAATTGGACGAGATTTAGCTCCAAGAATTGCATCAACTCTAAAATGTGGACTAACAGCCGACTGTACAAGTCTGGAAATTGGAGACCACACCGAAAACAGAACAAAAAAAGAGTATAAAAACCTTTTATACCAAATTCGTCCTGCTTTTGGAGGAAATATTATTGCAACAATTATCAACCCCGACACACGTCCACAAATGGCAACAGTTCGCGAAGGAGTGATGAAACTTGAACCAGCAAAAAAAATGTCGAAACCAATTACAAAATTAGTTGATATTGACAATATATTAAACGATGATCATTTTGCAGTAAGTATTATTGAACGACATATTGAAGCCAAAAAAGTAAACCTTAGAGGTTCACAAATTATTGTAGCCGGAGGATATGGTGTTGGTTCACGCGAAAACTTTGACCTACTATATGAATTAGCCGATGCCATTGGCGGAGAAGTGGCAGCTACACGCGCAGCCGTTGACGCTGGTTTTATTGAATCAGATCGTCAAGTGGGACAAACTGGTGTTACAGTTAGACCAAAATTATATATAGCCTTTGGAATTTCTGGAGCTGTACAACACAGAGCTGGAATGGACCAATCGGCAACTATAATCTCGGTAAACACCGACCCAAAGGCCCCAATCAACGCCATTGCAGATTATACCATCGTTGGAGAAATCAGCACAGTGGTGCCAAAAATGATTGAGTATTATAAGAAACATTCAAAGTAAAATTAAAATTCAGTAAAAATGGCTAATTTTTATACAGATAATAAAGACTTAAAATTCCAATTGAGCAATCCACTAATGGAGAAAATTGTTAACCTCAGAGAGGAAAACTTTGCTCAAAAAGAAAAGTGGGTAGAAGCACCGCTTGATTACGAAGATGCATTAGATACTTACGATAAGGTATTGGAAATTGTGGGAGAAATTTGTGGCGAAATAATTGGACCTAATGCCGAAGAAGTTGACCTTAACGGGCCAAAAGTAGTTGACAACAAAGTGGTATATGCACCCGGAACACAGCAGAATATTGACGCATTAACACAAGCTGGACTTTTCGGAATGTCGCTACCACGCGAATATGACGGACTTAACTTGCCCATGGTGCCATACGTTATGGCTGCCGAATTGGTATCAAGAGCCGATGCAGGCTTTGCCAATATTTGGGGACTACAAGACTGTGCCGAAACTATTCACGAATTTGCCAACGAAGAGATTAAAAAAGAATTCCTTCCACGTGTAAACAAAGGCGATACAATGTCAATGGACCTCACTGAACCAGATGCAGGCTCCGACCTACAAGCTGTTCAGCTTAAAGCTACATATGACGAAAAAACTGGAAACTGGTTGCTTAATGGTGTAAAACGTTTTATAACCAACGGCGATGCCGATATTTCTCTAGTTCTTGCCCGTAGCGAAGAGGGTACAATGGACGGAAGAGGACTTTCTCTTTTCGTTTACGATCGCAGAGATGGTGGAGTAACCATACGTCGTATTGAAAATAAAATGGGGATTAAAGGCTCACCAACAGCAGAAAAAGTATATAAAAATGCACCTGCAAAATTAGTTGGCGACAGAAGATTAGGACTCATTAGATACGTAATGTCTCTGATGAACTCAGCCCGCTTAGGCGTTGGAGCCCAGTCAGTTGGACTTTCGGAAGCTGCTTATCGCGAAGCTCTGAAATATGCCTATGAGCGTGAGCAATTTGGAAAAGCAATTATTAAATTTCCAGCTGTTTACGAAATTCTTACAACAATGAGAATCAAAACAGAAGCCACAAGAGCCCTTTTATACGAAACTTCAAGATATGTAGATATATACAAAACTCTAACACATATCTCAAAATCTCGTAGCTTGACTCCAGAAGAGAGAAACGATTTGAAATTCTACCAAAGACTATCAGATGCGTTCACACCCTTGCTAAAACTTTTCTCAAGTGAGTATGCAAACGAAAATGCCTATGATGCAATTCAAATTCACGGTGGAACAGGATTTATGAAAGATTTCCCAGTTGAAAGACTTTATCGTGATGCCAGAATTACTTCCATTTACGAAGGAACAAGCCAGTTGCAAGTTGTGGCTGCTATTCGTTCGGTAATTAATGGTGCATATTTGAAACGCATTAATGAATTTAATGAAATTGATTTCAAACCAGAATTTCAGTCAGTTAAAAATCAATTGAAAGATATGGCCGAAAGATTTGCCAAATCTACCGAAAATGTTACAAAAGCAGGTGATGGCGAATATTTAGATTTCCAAGCACGCAGACTAGTGGAAATGGCTGGATACATCATTATGACTCAATTACTTATGATTGATGCCATGAGAGATGATAAGTTTGAAGACTCTGTTCATCTATTCTTAAACTTTGCAAAAGCTAAATTTGTAGAAGCAGAATCGTTTATCAATAGCTTTGATGAAGATGACATTGCTCTTTATAAAAAAGAATTTTTTGCAAAAGAGCTTGACTAATAGATAATACAAATATAAAAAAGGGTTCCAAAATGGAACCCTTTTTTATATCAATTGAAGTAATTAAACAAACAATCGGTATTATATATTAACCATGCAAACATCAACTGTACCACTACATTCACTATTAAAAATTCTATTTCTAAAATTAAAAGCACAAATAAGGGCACAACCGAAATTAGGTGTATTTGAACTTGCTATCGGAACTCAAGATGGCAAATGATTTTTCTCAGAATTTCAGTTTTCTCCGATCCCATTGGGGGATGAAATGCTGTTTGCTTTTTTGTTCTCCCTTGATGGTGGGGTAAAAACAAAAAAGCAAGGCTTTCTATGCAAAGTGTTAGCTGAACTGCCACCTCATTGACCCCACTAATATACAGACCACAAACTCAAAACTAAGCACTCAAAACTCTTATCTATCTCTTATCACTTATCTTCTTCACCAATTTTTTAAAAACCTCACCACGCTCTTCGAAGTTTTTAAATTTGTCGTAACTGGCGGCAGCAGGCGAGAGGAGACAGGCTTTGCCTTGTTTTGTGTGCAGGAAGCAATATTCAACAATTTCATCGTAAGAAACTAAGAAAATCAAACTAATATCTGGATTTTTCAAATTTTCGGCAATATTCATCATTCTTATGCCAGCTTCACCTGTGAAAATTATATTTTTTAAATCTTTTTGAATAATCTCTTTTATAAAATCTTCATACTCAATACCTCTATCAAAGCCACCAAGAATGAGAGTATCCACATTTTTTACAGCTTTTAGAGCTTCAAGTGTTGCTTGTGGAATGGTGGAAATGGAGTCATTATAAAATTTAATTTTCCCATATTCTCCCACAAACTCCAATCGATGCGAAAGTGCTTCAAAACTTTTAATATGTCCAAAAGCTTCTTTTGTGTCCATTCCTAAAATATCTAAAACCACCAATGCCAAAAGTGCATTAAACATATTATGTTCACCCAAAAGTGGAAAATCTTCTTGCCAAATTCCACAAAGATTGTTTTTGACAAACAGCTGATTTTCAGAAATATAGTTACCTAAGTTAGAGTCATATCCAAATTTCAAAAACTTACTCTTTATTTCTTTTAGATATGGGCTTTTTTCTATATCTTGGCTATAATTTGGCGAAATAAAATAGTCATTTTCATCTTGAAAAAGGGCAATATTCAATTTCGCTTTTTTATAGTGTTCGTACGACAGATAGTGGTCTAAATGCTCTTGAAAAAGATTTAGAATAACCGAAATACGAGGTCCTTTTTGGATAAATTCCAATTGATGTGATGAAAACTCGGCAACAATGACGCTGTTTTGGTCAATTTCGGGGATAATATCAAAGAGCGGTTTGCCCATATTTCCAGCCATCAAAGCTTTTTTATTCATACTTTTCAGAATATGAAAAATCAATGCCGTTGTGGTACTTTTGCCCTTTGTGCCTGTAATTCCAATGGTTTGATTGCCATAATATTTCAGAAACATGTCGGTTTGCGAGCTAATTTGGCAATTTTTAGAAATTTCTATCTCTTTCAGGGAAATCCCTGGCGATTTAAAGACGAAATCGTGTTTTTTTAGAGTATCTAAATAATTTTCTCCTAAATATAGGTCTAGGTTTCTATCAAGTTTGATTTTATCATTTTCTAAATTTCTCGAATCGGCAATGGAGAGCCTTTTATGGGGCAAAAAATGGCGTATATAATCGTAAGTTGACTCGCCTTCGCGACCAAATCCAAGAATTAAAATCCTCTTATTTTCTATCTCTTTGATGATGCCCATTGAAGTCGTTCTTTTATAAAATTAAAGTTAGAATTATTCAGAAAATGCTCATTATCAAACTGTTCCAAAGCTTTATTTAAGTCTATATTTTTGAATGTTTTGAACTTATCAGTTTTCAAATAGTAGTCTAACAAATATGGTATTTTATCCTTTTTATAGACAAATTGAGCAGTATAAGCCAATGCAATATTCACTTCGTCAACAGTGCCCACACATTCAAAAGGCTTGTTTTCGGAAATTCCTGATAACTCTTTAAAGTATTCCAAAAGTTCTTCATCTTGGAAAAGATTTTTTCCAAAAATTTGTTCCAATTCCGAAATTGTCAAAAATGGCGACATCATAATAAATGTAAATAAACATTTGGGACATTTACCACACCATGAGTCGGTTTTGCTTCCCACATTGCAACTTCTAAAAACCCTGTTATACTTGCTTTCGAGCGAAAATAGAGCAGCTATTTGCAGTTCGCTCAGCGGACGTAAAAGACTGTAATAATTGAAGATTTCTGAAATATTTTCTTTTACATAATTTCTAAAATCGCTTTCAAATTCTATGGTTTTGGAATATTGATGATTAATATCTTCGCCTGCAATGGTGGATTCGTTGGCACTGGATTCATTGGAAAGAGCCATATTGGGAATATTGCAAAGTTTGCCTGCAATAAGTCCCGAAAACGCCAGCATAGCCGAAAAAGGGGTGTGCCCATTCAAATATCCTTGCGAGTTTAGTTCCAGCAAATGCTTATCAATTTTCCGATAAATAAAAATTATATCTTCGTCTTTATATCCTGCGGCATAAGCAGAGTTTAAGCTTGCACCTCTGGGATTCATAATCAGTGGTACAGCTTCTTTTTTCATTCCTTTTATTAGTTCCAAAGAGACAACAGAATCTTTGCCACCACCAATGGGAATCATTTCTGTTTCTGACATGATAAACTCAACTTTTGGAGCTAAATTTTCAGCTTCAGGACTTATTTCCACAAAATCTTCAATATTAGTTTTAATATTATTTAGGTAGAAAAACTCGCCTAAACCATGGTAATATATTTTTTTCCAAAACTCAATTTGCGATGGAGTAAGCTTGTATGGTTTTACAATTATTTTTTTGGGACAAATAGCTTTCCAATAGCTAATTAGCTCAATCATTCCCATATTGAAAATGAGAGTATTAAGCTCTTCTATTTCAATCTTTAATTTAGGTGTGAAATGAGAATTATAAGGATATAAAAGGCTGGGAGAAAAGTGATGTTTTTGGTCAACAGAAAATTCAAAAACTATATGCAAACCATCATCTTTAAAGCTATAGTCAAAGCTTTCGAATATAAATTCTGAATACTCTTTTCTCAGAAAAATAAACTTTTCGTAGTTAGTTTTGTTAGATAGATACATTACTATTTTTGGGTCAAAATTTTAAATATGGCTCAAAGTTAATAAAAATGACAATAAAATGAGCGTAGAAAAACATATTAGAGACATTATTGGGGTAAAAAAGTCTAAAATGAAGCCGTCTGCTGGAAAGCTTTTGGTTTCGGAGCCTTTTATGCCCGATATGTATTTCAAACGCACGGTAATTTTGTTGATTGAACACAACGAAGAGGGTTCCATTGGAGTTGTATTGAATAAGCCCACATTTTTAAAGATAAAAGATGTTGTAAACTCTTTCCCAGACGTAAATCACACTGTTCATTCAGGGGGACCTGTAAATATAAATAACATCTATTTTTTACACAGATTATCAGATATTATTTCCGAGGGTGATAAGCTTGTAGATGACGTATATTGGGGTGGTAATAAGGAAGAAATTATCGATATTTTGCAGGCAAATTATTTTGATGATGACAAAATGAGAATATTTATGGGCTACTCGGGCTGGACACCCGGACAGTTGGACTTTGAAATTGACAATTATTCGTGGATTGTAACTGATTTGAATACAGATTTAATTTTTAATACACCAGCAAAAGAGCTTTGGTCTGCCGTGGTGGAGGATATGGGACATGAGTACAGTTATTGGAAAAATTTGCCCATAAATCCACAAATGAATTAAGCTGATTTTGATATAATATATTTTTCGGCTTTAAAGCTACAAGGTCCGAAAGACCTTGTAGCTTATACTCAATAAAAGCCTAATCTTTCAATTTTTAAATCTCTCAAATAGTCAAAGACTTGGCAAAATCTATTTTTTTATGTAATTTTGCAAACGATTTGAAAACGAAAATTATACAATATAAATTATGATGGAATTAAGCGAACAAGAACAGATTAGACGTCAGACAGTAAAGGAATTAACAGCCATGGGAATAGATCCATTTCCGGCTGCCTCTTATCCTGTTTCAGATAAAACTTGTGATATTCTCGAAAACTTTGAAAAAGATCCATCACAATATCAAAATGTTAACATTGCTGGTAGAATAGTCAACCGTAGAATTATGGGAGCTGCCAGTTTTGTCGAGATACAGGACGATTGTGGTAGAATTCAAGTCTATTTCAAGCGCGATGACATTTGTCCCACAGAGGATAAAACTTGGTATAACACAGTTTTTAAGAAACATTTAGACCTTGGAGATATCATAGGAATTTCTGGCTATGTCTTTAAAACTCAAATGGGCGAAATCACTGTACATGCTCAAAACTTCACCATTCTAACCAAATCGCTACGTCCACTACCAATTGTTAGAGAAAAAGATGATAAAACTTGGGATGCTTTCACCGATCCTGAGCAAAGATACCGTATGAGATACTTGGATTTGATTGTTAATCCACACGTTAAAGAGGCTTTTATTAAGCGTACAAAATTGGTCAACACCATGCGTGATTATCTCAACGAAAAGGGATATTTGGAAGTAGAGACCCCAATTCTTCAGCCACTTTATGGTGGAGCTGCGGCACGTCCGTTCAAAACTCATCACAACACTTTAGATATGACACTCTATTTGAGAATTGCTAATGAACTCTACCTCAAGAGATTAGTTGTTGGTGGTTTTGAAGGAGTTTATGAGTTTTCTAAAGATTTCCGTAACGAAGGAATGAGCCGTTTCCACAATCCAGAGTTTACTCAAATGGAGCTATACGTAGCTTACAAAGACTATTTCTGGATGATGGATACAGTGGAAGAGATGGTTGAAAGGATTGCTATGGCACTCCATGGAAGCACTCAGGTGCAAGTTGGCGAAAATATAATTGACTTCAAACGTCCATGGAAACGCTACACGATGTTCGAAGCCATTGAGCATTTCACAGGAATTGATATTTCCGAAATGGAAGAACCTGAATTGAGAGAAACAGCCCAAAAATTAGGTGTTCCCATCGATGATAGCATGGGTAAAGGTAAATTAATTGATGAAATTTTTGGCGAAAAATGTGAAGCTCACCTAATTCAGCCTACATTTATTTATGACTATCCAGTGGAGATGTCGCCATTGGCTAAAAAACATAGAAGTAGAGAGGGCTTGGTGGAGCGTTTTGAAGCAGTTTGTAATGGTAAAGAAATTTGCAATGCATATTCAGAATTAAATGACCCCATCGACCAAAGAAAACGTCTTGAAGAACAATTGGAGCTGGGCAAAAGAGGAGATGAAGAATCAATGGTTCTGGATGAAGATTTCTTAAGAGCTTTAGAGTATGGAATGCCTCCAACAGCAGGTTTGGGAATAGGGATTGACAGATTGGCAATGATTATGACCAATTCTCATTCAATTCAAGATGTGCTGTTTTTCCCCCAAATGCGACCCGAAAAGAAAGTTGTTAACGACAGCGATGAAACATTTATTGAGCACGGCGTACCAGCTCAATGGGTTGAAGTTTTGAGAAAAAGAGGAGTCCATAATGTGGCTGAATTTAAAGACCTAAATCCAAACAAACTTTTCAACGACTTGAATGGACTTAGAAAAAAAATGAAATTGGATATCGCTGCCCTCAAACTCGAAGAGGTGCAAGCGTGGATTGAAAAATAATTTTTTTGAAATATAAATTTGAGGGGTATTTGAAAGCAAATGCCCCTTTTTTTTATACATTTGTAAAAAAAAATGAAAAAGTATAGCTTTAAAAACGACTACTCCGAAGGTGCACATCCACGAATTTTAGAAGCTTTAATGCAAAATAATTTTCAGCAGGAAGAGGGTTATAGTAATGACGATTTTTGTAAAAAAGCTGCTGATGCCATTCGAAAAGAGATAAAAAATAATTTTTCTGAAATATTCTTCGTTTCTGGTGGCACACAGGCAAATTTAATCGTAATGGCGGCTGCTCTGAAGCCTTTTGAATCTGTTATTGCAGCTAATAGTGGTCATATTTCACTTCACGAAGCAGGAGCAATAGAAGCCACCGGACACAAAATAAATATTATAGAAAGTGATGATGGAAAAATTAAAGCGACTGAAATAGAGGAGATTGTGCTACAACATCAAGATGATCCGCCACATATGGTAGTACCAAAATTGGTCTATATTTCGCAAAGCACTGAACTTGGTACCATTTATTCAAAGAGTGAAGTAGATGAAATTAGCAAAACTTGCAAAAAATACAATCTATATCTTTATGTTGATGGAGCAAGGTTGGGAGTGGCTTTGACATCATCTAAAAACGATTTAAGCATAGAGTATTTGCTTGCACGTTGCGATGCAATTTGCATTGGTGGAGCAAAAAATGGAGCACTTTTAGGTGAAGCAATTGTGGTCAACAATAAAGAAATTTCAGAATATTTTAAGAACCATATGAAGCAAAGAGGTGCTTTGATGGGAAAATCGAGGATATTTGGAATACAATTTTTGGAGTTTTTCAAAGATGGACTATATTACGAAACTGCAAAGCATGCCAATAAAATGGCAGAAAAATTGAAAAATGGAATTGAAAAAGCTGGTTTTGGCTTTCTTACAGAGTCATATACAAATCAAATATTTCCAATATTTCCGAAGGAGATGATAAAAACATTAGAAGAAAATTTTGAATTTTACCATTGGAAAGAGGTAGATAAAGAAAATTTAGCCATACGTTTGGTAACATCTTGGGCAACAAAAGAGGAAAAAGTAGATAAATTCTTGTCATATTTAGACTAAAAAAGTTTATAGTGAAACAATTGTAAAACATTTCCGAAAATTATTGCACTGTAAATCAGATAGTTCTATAAAAAAGAGAAAAAAAGTGAAAATAATCTTTGTTTGTATGGAAAAAAGGCTTAATTTTGCACCGTTCTTTTAAACAATAACACATTTCACAAGGGCGATTAGCTCAGTTGGTTTAGAGCACCTGCCTTACAAGCAGGGGGTCACTAGTTCGAATCTAGTATCGCCTAAAAAACGACTTCACAAAATTTGTGAAGTCCTTTTTTTTACCCAATTTTATCTCAAATTCTCAAACTTTGCACAAAGTTTTTTGTTATATATTGAAAAGAGTGAGAAGTTTTTGATAAAAAAATCATAGATATT
>JAAYKF010000156.1 GCA_012522535.1 Bacteroidales bacterium | reverse complement strand
CTTTGGGGCTGGAAAATGATAGTATTTCTCTACTTGCAGCTACGCCAATCTATCTGAAATTCACCGATCAGCAAAACTACAATACAGTTGATTCTGTCTCGGCAAATTTCACCGTAGGACTTGAAAATAACGTCTCTTGGGATGTTCAAGAGGAAAAAGTTCTTGTTGATGGCGAAGATGCTATTTTGCAAGATGTTGGCAAAGATACACTTAGGGTCAGCATTGGTAATCATTCCAAAATTTTCCCCATTTTCATAACAGATTTCACCGCATATTCCTTAACAGTTTTAGCAAATCCCACACACGGTGGCGAGGTGCATGGCTCAGGCTCATATTTTGAAAATGAGGAAGTTACGCTTACTGCCACTGCAAATGATGGTTTTGTTTTCTCGCATTGGTCCGAAGGTGAAAATACTCTCTCCTCCAATCCCACATATAGCTTTCTTATGCCCAATCATAATCTTACAATTGTGGCAAATTTTGATGAGGAATCAAGCATTTATAATGATCAAAAATTAGACAAAACACCCCATATTTACCCCAATCCTGCAAATAATAAAATTACAATTTCATCTTTAAATAATAGAGAAATAGAAATTTTTAATATCATAGGTCAGAAAGTGGAAAACTACACTTTACATGATAATATATTGGATGTTAGTGCTTTGAAAAATGGAGTTTATTATTTAAGGATTGAAAATATTGTTTTGAAGTTTGTAAAAAACTAATATAAAAAAAATGCCAATATTTGCTCGGCTCTGATTATATGCTTTTCAGACATTTGTAAAACGATTATATATTTGCAAAATATTTGGGATATTTTGCAGATACAATTCGTAATTAATTCTTTAGTATCATTTTTTGAGCTATTTTTGCAAAGAGATGAAGAAAACCAAGAGTATATCAAGCATATTCAAAGCGAAAATTTTATTGATAAGTTTTTTGCTTCTAATTTTTTTTCCCTCTAAAATAATTTCACAAAACTTCGATTCGCCATTTAGAATGGAGTTTTTAGCCTCTGCCGATACATATCCATACGAAATTATAAACTTGGGAAAAGAGGGATTTATACTCTATTACGAATCGGAATTGTCCAGCTCGCAAACAGCAAAATGGACCTTCGCACATTTCGATACGCTTTTCATAAATAAGTGGAAAAAAAATGCCACTACCATCAGATTGCTGGAACCAATTACCCAATTTGTTGATGAAAACTATATTGCCGTTTTCTTTAATTATCAAGGTAAGAAAAAACCTAAAGTAAGCAACCAAATTGTATTGGTTAATCTCAAAAATATAAATATAGAAGTAATTGATATTCCACATTCTGAGTCTAAATTTCCTAAGTCAGTATTAGCAAGGGATAACTTCCTCTATTACTCTTTAGTTCAAAAAGATAAGGAGTTTTTCTACTACTATAATTTAAGTTCAAAACAGCACAAAGCTGTGAATGTTCTTAGTGGTGAAGACTTTTCAAGCAGAGAGATTAAAATGAATAATAAGAATCCTTATTTGCTTGGAGTAGTTTCTACTTCTAAAAGGAATAATAATATTTACAAAATCGATTTAGATTCTTTGGGCGAAGTGAAATCAAGCCTTAAAATTGATATTCCCTCCACATATTTCATAAACAATGTTCAGTCGCATAGTGTGGGCGAAGATTCATTGTTAATTTTGGGAAATTATATAAATTCTTCAGAAAAGTCAATTACAGCAATAAATCTTTCCTCTTATGACGAAATCAATAGTGGGGTTTATAGTGTCCTAATTGTCAATGATATAGTTGAGAAACTTAATTTCTATAACTATGTAAATATGGAAAATATTTACAGATATATGACAGATAAGAATGTAAGTAGAATTAAGAAGAAAGTTGGAGACGATTCAAAAGACTCCTATTCACTAAATTTGAGATTAATTTCGCAGGATATTAAGATGTTTGATTCAACCGTGATTTTATTAAATGAGGCATACTATGCCGAATATCGCACCGAAGAGAATTTTTCATACGACTATTATGGCAGACCATTTCCCACCAACAGAACTGTTTTCGATGGTTATAGATACACAAATGCTCTAATTTGCGGTTTTGATTTATCTGGAAAACTAATTTGGGATAACAATTTTGCACTCAATAGTATTCTCACTTATAATTTAAAGGCTCGTACATCTTTTTTTAAAGACTCCACTGATATAATTATGGGGTATAATCAAAATGGCGATATAGTGAGTACCATAATAGATGGAAATAAAATTTTACAAGCTCCTGAATATCTGAAAGTTGAAACTATCTCATCTTCAGATTTTGTTATCGGAAATGAAAAATCTGAATTAATACATTGGTACGATAACTATTTTTTAGCCACAGGCTATCAGCGAATTAGAAATAATAAGAAAAGAACAAGAGGAGTTCAAAATACTTTTTATATAATTAAAATGTCCTACGACTTACACTGACTTTAAACGATGATGAAAACTTGGCATGTAATTATAAATCCTTTGGCATTGGGCAAAAAGCGTATGAAACTTTGGAAAAAAGTGCTTAATGACATGGAAGAGCAAGATTGTAATTTTAAAGAATATTATACTCAAAAACCTAAGGACGCTATTGACCTAACAAAGGAAATTATTGAAAATGGAGCTAAAAATATAATTGCCCTTGGTGGCGATGGAACCCTGAATGAGCTTGTGAATGGAATAATGATTTCCAATATTGATAAAAGTGAGATTATTTTAGCTCATATTCCCATGGGAACTGGAAATGATTGGGCGAAAACTCATAAAATAAGCCGTAAAAAAGATGCTATCCTGAAAATATTTCAAAATGGAACAATTGTAAATCATGATGTGGGACTTGTTCAGAGCTTGGAAAATAAGTTTGATCAGCGTTATTTTATAAATATTGCAGGAATGGGATTTGATGCTGCCATTATAAAAAAAGTTTCCGAAACTAAAAGACTAAAATTTGGTAATGGATTGGTTTATATAAAAACACTTTTGTCCATTCTCTCCAAACACAGAGCTTCCGAAGTTGAAATTGAGATTGATAATGAGAATATTAAGACAAATATGTATTCCATTGCAGCTGGAATTTGTAAGTATAATGGAAACGGAATGATGCAGGTACCCATGGCAAATTTCAATGATGGACTGATAGATTTGGTTGTGATTAATGATATTACAAAGGCTGAAATTATTAGTCAAATTCCCAATCTTTTTAGTGGAAAACATGTGAAACATAGAAAAATTTCCACCTATAAAACTAAAGAGCTAAGCGTAAAATCTAAAGATATTATTTACACAGAAGTGGAGGGGGAGTTGCTGGGTAGCGGCGATGTTAAAATATCTGTTTGTAACGAACAGTTGAAAGTATTGGTCTGAATTTTAGGTTCTATACCGATTGAACTGCATATTTAAACCATCGGCATTTACTATTGTAAAATAATAAAATAGTTTTGACCATTTTATTATTACAATTGGTATAATTGTTTTCCAATATCTCCGTAGAAATAATTAATCCACTCTTTATAAGTGTCTTGTGCCGACAGGCAGGTATCCATTAAGTAGCCACGGATATTTTCAAATTCTCTTAAACCACGATAATAAAATTGCTTGTGATTGTCGTCAATTATAAAAGGGATTATGCCATTTCTTAAGCATTCTCGGAACATAATCAATCGTCCCACACGACCATTACCATCTTGAAAAGGGTGAATTTTTTCAAAGCGAAAATGATACTCTACAATATTTTCAAATGTAATGTTTTCAATGGAATTGTACCATTTATTCAAGATGTTCATTTCAGTTTCCACGTCTTGAGGTAAAACTGTCCTTTCTTCGCCAACTTCGTTGGGCAGTTTTTTCCATTCGCCAATATTAAACCACTCTTTGGTGGAGTCTGAGGTGCCAATCTTTAGTATTGAGTGAAATTTTTTAATAATATTATTTGAAAGAGGCTTGTGGATATTATCCAACAAATGGTCGAAAGCAACAAAGTGGTTTGAGGTTTCAATAATATCATCCACTGGCACAGCTTCTTGCTCTTTGAAGCCAATGGTGCGGGTTTCGAAAATATATCTGGTCTGCTCTTCGGTGAGCTTGCTACCTTCAATTCTGTTGGAGTTATAAGCCATATTCACCTGTGTTTTATGGTATAAACCGCCTTTCCGCTTAGCAGTTTTTTCCTCTTTGAGCAAACTTAATAAATCCATTCTATTACAATTGTTTATCTTAAATAATCACCTGTTTCACTTTTCAAATATACTACATTTTATAAGATATTTAGTGGAAAATCTTACTTAAATAAAATAGCCGTTAATCAGTAGAGATTTAAAAACTCAATTATTTATAATTCTCCAAAAGCTCTTTTATTCTCTTAATAAAAAGTCCACCCATGGCACCATCAACAATTCTGTGGTCGTAGGTTAGTGCCATATACATCATTGGGGCAATGCCAATGGAGTCGCCTTGTTCACCTTCCACAACTACCACTTGTTTACGGATGGTTCCAACGGCTAAAATTGCTGCCTGTGGCTGGTTTATGATAGGTGTTCCAATAATGGTATCGAAGCCGCCAAGATTTGTAATGGTAAATGTGCCACCTTGAATTTCATCTGGTTTTAAGGCGTTGTTTCTAGCACGATTTACAGTGTCGTTGACGCTGCGTACTATGCCAGAAAGGCTCTTCTCATCAACGTTTTTTATCACTGGAACAATCAAATTTCCATCGGGTAGAACTGTAGCCAAACCAATATTTATATTTTTTCTGTAAACAATTGAGTTGCCATCAACGGAGGTGTTTATTCCTGGGAACTCTTGCAGTGCCTTCGACACAACCTCTGTTATGATGTGCGTATAAGTTAGTTTTTCATTATCTTTGCTCAAAAATTCAGCTTTATTTTTATCTCTCCATTTTACCACTGCCGACATATTTACCTCTATAAACGAAGTTACGTGTGGCGATGTGTGCACAGACTGCACCATGTGGTCGGCGATGAGTTTTCGCATTCTGGACATCTCCTCCACGCGGTCGCCACTCATTTTTGTTACTGGTGCTGCCGAAGTAGTCTCTGTTTTTTGAATAGGAGCAGCACTGGCTTTTTCATCTTTGACTTTGGAACGCTCAAGCAGATATTTGTCTAAATCTTCTTTTGTAAGTCTGCCATCTTTTCCGCTTCCTGCAATTTTGTCCAACTCTTGAACGCTGATATTTTCAACTTTGGCAATATTTCTGACCAAAGGCGAAAAGTATTTAAAACCCTTTGTGCTGGGGTCGTTGTCGGAGTCTATTTCCGGGGTTTCTTCAGTAATGTTTGGCTCTAATTCTTTGATTTCGGTTTCAATCTCTTTAATTTCCACTTCATCATTTCCTTCGCCTTCAACCTCCAAAATAGCCATGATTTCGCCCACAGGAGCAATATCGCCCTCCTCAAATTTCAACTCTTTTATAATGCCTTTAACAGGTGATGGTATCTCCGAATCTACTTTGTCGGTGGCAACTTCGGCTATGGGATCATCTATCTCCACAATGTCGCCAATATTTTTCAACCATCTAATTAATGTAACTTCAATAATTCCTTCGCCCATGGCAGGAACGGTAATTTTATATGTACTCATTTCAATATCAGTTTAATTGTTTTATCTATCAAACAGATATTGAGCATTTTTGTTTGATAAACAGAAATGAGTGAAAGAAAACAATGAAATCTTCCTTGGGATATTTATTATCGTTTATGATTTTTCAAAAATTATGAGAAATAGGAGAGGTTTTGTGTTTTTTTAATCAATAAAATTAATCTTCAAAATAAATAAATCTACGTTCAATTATATAGTCTTCTCCATTGCCGTAAATATGCTTTTTTGTCCAATTATCGTTTTTATCATAATTGCTGAAAGTAGTTATACTATGATTCTCTTCGTCAGTTTCTTTAAGTTTTGTTAATCTTTTTTTGTTGTCGTAGGTATGTTCGAAGAATATTGTGGAAGATTTGCTATTCTGAAAATCTGAAGTGTAAGATGAGTTTTTGATTATTGATTTTAAACTCTTATCATCGTTGTAAATATATTTATATTTATAGTAATGCTCTTCATCTTCAAATAGTTGCCAAATAAAAGTTTCTATGATTCTATTGTTATTAAATTTGTTTTCAATCTTTTTTGTCAATTGATTTCGTTCGTAAAGTTCACAATTTATGCAATTGTCATTTTGGTCGTATATCCACTTTATGCTTTGTAAATTACCTTTTTCCTCAATAAGTTTGTTACTCTTATTGTAGAAATAGTGCGTTGTATCACTATTTTTACTGTTATCATTATTTATCGAAACATTCATTGTTTTGCTTAAATTGCCTTCATTATTGTAGAAATATTGCATATTACCATATTCACTACCGCAATCTAAGAAAGCGAATTTTTTCTTTAATAATCTGTTTTTTGTATCGTAGTCATAAGTAACAGATTGATTTAGAATATTTCTTTTTATTATTAATCCGTTTTGGTTAAATTCGTATATCATATCTGTACTGTCGGTATGTCTTTCGTTATATATGTTTTGGGTTATGATTTTGATTTTACCATTTAACTTATCTCCAAAAAACATTATTTTATTTTCAGTTTTATCAAAACTTATTTCATCATCTTGCTTGCAATATTGCCAATGCAAAATATAATTTTGGCCCTTGGAAGTGGCAATAACTAGAAATAAAAATATGATTAATGTAGTTTTTCTCATCTTTTATTTAGCATTTTTGTTTGATACAGGAATTTTGGTAATAGTATATAAATATTACTTTCCTACTTTCTTTTCACTCTATATCCCAATCTAACTCCAAAAGCAAAATTTGGAAGTCTATAAATGCCCTCGCTACGCTCAAAAATGCCCCATCTTCTTTCATCAATTCCGTGCATATCCATGGTTTCATCTGTTATTGTTAAGTGGCGAAAGCCAATGCCGAAATATATATCTATAAGTAAATTTTCGTTGGACAGCCCCGGTTCAAAGCCACAAATAACAGAGCCAGCAAAAGCCGTTTTGTTGCGTTCGCGGATTATCTTCTCAAAATATGAACCTTCGTATCTGCTATATGTTTTTTCGGTGTTGTAATAGATGTTTCTGTACAAAAAATCCAACCCAAAATAGAGTGGGGTATTCCTTGAAACTGTTGGAACATAATATTTGAGAGTAGTTTTGAATCGTGGTCCACGAAGATTGTCATTTTTGTTCCAAAATGGTGACATATAATGAGTTATATAACCAAGTTCATGCTGAAGGTGAAAATTGTCGAATAAATTATACTGTATTGCCATTTGTAAAGAGGGCGTGTAATCCAGCAGGGAAGTAACATTTAGTTTCACAATTAATAAATCGTTGTTTTGGTTTTGCGATTTAGTTAAATTGCAAAAAAGTAGAAATAAGAGGACGAAATATAATCTTTTCATGGCAATTTATCTTTCAATGTTAATTTTTGATATAAAATAGATGGAGTCAATTTGCTGATAATCATATTGATAAAGTCCATCGGAGCCAATAATTAGCAAGTTTTTATTATTGGTAATAACATCGTAGCAGTGATGATCTTCGTTTTTATAAATTAAGTTCAAAGTTTCGATATCAGAAAAGTCAAAGACACTAAAACCATATTCTCCTTGACAAAGGAAGAGATAATTTTCGTCTAAAGCCAAGCCAAGGGGGGAGTCCAATTGGTGCGAAATTAGCAATTGAGGATTTTCTTTGTTCTTAATATCAATAATGTCTAATTGGCTAATGCTTGAATTGTTGTTACGGCAGTCGCCACCACCAAAAAGTGTAACAAAGGCTAAAGTGTCGTTGGTAACAACGGGGTCGCAGCTCAAAATATGCAAAAGTTTGGATAGATATTGTGGCGAAAGTGGGTCTGAAATATCATAAATATATATGCCCATTTCGGAGCCAATATATAGATAGTTGCTGTGTGAGAATATTGTTTCAATATCGGTGCCAACACCAATTTCTTTGACATATTCAGGGTCGTTTGCAGAGCTGATGTCAAAAACTTTTAGTGAGGCATTGTCAATTACATAAAGCTGGTCGCCAACGATGATAAACCGAGCCATGGAGCCAGACTTCCCTGTGCCTCTATGACTACTATTGAAATTTTCTTTATGGCACGATGCCATAAGAATTATTAAAATCAGAAGAAATTGTAGTACTCTATTTTTCATAACTTATTTTTAGAATTATCTGTAACATTTTGGGTCTTGTAACATACCTTTTTCCCAACTTATAACATAGCCCAAAGTGGTATCAACGCATTCAAAATATCCTCTAACAAAATTGGGGTATCTTTGCGATTCTAGTGGGTAAATATTTGGTATTCTTTTGGTTACAAATACCGAGTCGATATTTGAAATGTCAATTGAGACCAAATCGCTGGTATTGTCAGCATATAAAATATCATCTTTTATGGCAATATCATTATTGCCGGGAATCATAATAAAAGCCCTTTTTTGTGGGTGTAATGGGTTTGAATTGTCGATAACATGAACGCCGTAGCCCTTCTCATTAATGAAAACAAAATTGTTGTATAAATAAATTTTTCCTGTATTTACAATGGGAATATTATTCAAGTTTTTTATACTCTTTATTTCGGAATAATTCATATAAATAGGGCGGTAGCCCTCCACAGTTTTATGACTATAATCTTTGGTGCACGATTGTGCAAGGAGAAAAACAAATAAAAGCAGAGGAAGGTATTTTTTCATCATTTTTTTTGTCAAAGATACTAAATTATGCGTATAAATGTATAATTGTGCGTTAAAAAATTGTAGTTTATGTTCGAGATTTGTTTTAGATGTGTTAAAAAAGGCTAAAATATATTTTATACGTATATGTTTTGCTCGTTTATACAGTTTGCATATGATAATATAATATATTTGCACTGGGAAAAAACAATTTAAAATAATATTTTTAGATTAATTAGGTTCTTTATTTTGTTAAAATTAGATGTATTAGCATCATAATGCTTTTATTTTTAATATATTCGTGTTTTAAAATGAAATTAATCATTAAAATACAAAACAAAAGACCTTTTTATTCGTCAAAAATTAAATAGACTAAAAGAATGCACTCATTTATTCAACATATAGAAACAATGTTTCGCAATTATCCGGCTTGTGTTATTGTCCTAAATATAGACAGTTTGCAAGTTGAGTATAAGAATTATTGCATTCTTAAAGAGTTGGGATATTCGGAAGAGTTAGGAGATTCGGGAGATTGTAGCTTTGAGACTATAATTTCCAAGATTAGCGATGTGCATAAAAATGAGTTGGAAAAACTTTTTTTTAATGATGAATCCAGAACTACCTATATATCGTTGAAAGATTCGCTAGGCAACAGCATTTTATATCATATAACTTCGCATATAATTGAGGAATATCCCCATCACAGAATTGTAAAATTAAAATCAACACGCTCTGCCGAAAAAGTATGGTCGCAGAATTTTGCCACTGAAAGAGATATTAGTAGTTTTTTGGTGTCGCAGTCGGATGGTATAGGTATTGTCGATTCTGATGAAACCTTTGTTTATGCCAATAAGGTTGCATCGACAATCTTCGGACTTAAAAACGAAAGTTTAGAGGGGAGAAATTTGAAAGAATTTTTATCGGACGAATCTTTCGAATTTATAAAAATAGAGACCCTTGGCAGAAAAAAAGGAGATGTGAGTATGTATGAGTTGCCTATTATTCGTCCAGACGGAAAACCGTGTTATATCCAAGTTACAGCAACTCCACATTTAGATTCAAAAGGAAATTTTGTTGATACAATTGGAATATTTAAAGATATTACCGACAAAAAAAGAGCAGAAGAGAATGCAAAATATGAACAAGAAAAATTAAAAAGCATTGTCCATTCACTGCAAGATATGATTTTCATAATTGATGGTGAGGGCAGGTTTGTTGAAGCTGTGGACTCAGATTTTGTGGAAAAATATGCCCAAAATGAAGACTTTGTGGGTAAAAAAGTAGAAGAGGTACTTCCCGAAGAATTTTCTAAAGTCTTTTATAAGTACTTTGAAAAACTAAAGAAAACCAATGAGCCACAAAGTTTTGATTATTCGTTGATTATAAATAAAAAGAAGAGATGGTACACATCTCAAATATTGAATATCAAGGGGTCATATTTCTATGGTGAAATATATGTAGCTATTGTTTCCGATATAACTAACAGAAAAAAGCAGGAGAGCAAAATAAAGAAAAGTTCGCAGCAACTAAAGGAGATTAATGAAGAGAAGGATAAATTAATTTCAATTATAAGCCACGACCTGAAAAACCCTTTGGGGGCTATAATTGGTATGTCGGAAATGCTCAACAATTTTTATGATAAGTTAAGCGAAGAGAAGAGGAAAGATTATATAGAAAAAATACTTTTGGGAGCTAAAAGTTTCCAAACTTTATTGGACAACTCTTTGATGTGGTCGCTCAACGAACAAAAAAGAATTGGTTTTCAAACAGATGAGATAGAAGTTAGTTCGTTTATAGAGCAAATTCTGATTAGCTACAAAGTTATGTTCGACCAGAAGTCGTTGAATGTTAGGAATTTTGTTGCAGAAGGTGTTGTTATAAAGGCTGATGAGAATATGTTGAGAAATATATTCAGTAATTTAATCACAAACTCTTACAAGTTTTCCCACAATACTGGAAATATTGATATTGTTTACAATCAAGACAAAACTCATCATATTTTTTCAGTAATCGACTATGGTGTGGGTATGGAGGCTTCGGTTTTAAAGAATTTGTTTAAAAGTAAAAAGTCTAAGATACACAAAAAAGGATCAAAAGGAGAGTCGGGAACAGGGCTGGGACTTCTGTTATGCAAAGAATTTGTGAGGAAGCACAAAGGCGAAATTAAAGCCCAAAGCGAGCCGGGAGTGAAAACAGAATTTGTTTTCACAATAAGCAAAAGCTTGTAAAACCAAAATCAAATAAAAATACTTTTTTTAGCCCATATGGCTGAATAAAGAATTATTGCAATTCCATATAGTTTTCGTTGGCAAATCTAATTTGAATTTGAAGAATTTTATCATCTAATATAGCCTCTTTTCTATCTAAATTTTCTAATGTTTTTACCAAGCGTTGGGCATATTCATCATATTTATCGTCGTCCAATTCATCAGCCATCTCGTTGGTTTCGATAATTATTTCAACCAATTCTCTATATTCATTAATCACCACACTACGATAAAACATTAATTGCTCTATGGCTGCATCTTTTAGGTAGCTTTCACCTCTGAATTTATCTAATCTTTTCAGTTCAGATATTTTTTTATTTATATGTTTCAAAAGTTTATAGCCTTCGTTTTTTATAAATTCTCCATCTTCCGAATTGCCCATAGTTTCGCCAAAAAACAGTAGTTTCATTGCAACATCTCTCTGAATATCAACAATATAATTGTTGTATTCCACAGGGTCTTTGAAGCTTATAAGATTTGCTTTTTTGCCACTATTGGAGCAGGAGCTTATGGATATTATTATGATTATGCTAAAAATTTGTTTTATTAATTTCATGATTTTTACATTGTTTTTTTGCTGTGCAAAGATATGAAAATCGGGTGAGCAAATTTATTTTTATGAAAAAAACTTAAATAGTAAAGATTTAGAACAAAATATTGTACTTTTGAACTATAATTATATTATATGGAAAATTTTATTGTATCAGCTCGTAAATATCGACCCAATCTTTTTAAAACTGTTGTTGGACAGGAGAGTATTACCAAAACTCTTCAAAATGCCATTGTTACCAATCAGGTAGCCCAAGCATTTTTGTTTTGTGGTCCTCGTGGTGTTGGAAAAACTACCTGTGCCAGAATTTTGGCTAAGGCGTTGAATTGTAAGCAATTAACCCCAGAGGGGGAGCCTTGCAATGAGTGCGAATCGTGCATTAGCTTTGACAATAATGCATCTATGAATATTTATGAATTAGATGCTGCTTCAAATAATTCTGTCGATAAAATGCGTGAACTCGTGGATCAGGTCAGAATACCGCCACAGGGAGGAAAATATAAAGTTTATATTATTGACGAGGTTCATATGCTCACTTCGCAGGCTTTTAATGCCTTTTTGAAAACATTGGAGGAGCCGCCATTATATGCAAAATTTATATTGGCAACCACCGAAAAACATAAAATTATACCCACAATATTATCGCGTTGTCAAATTTTCGATTTCCGTAGAATAACAGTTGATGATATTGCAGGTCATTTGAGGTATGTAGCAGAGTCAGAGGGTGTTACTGCCGAAGAAGATGCCTTGCATATGATAGCTCAAAAAGCCGATGGAGGATTGAGAGATGCTTTGAGTATATTTGACCAAATGGTGAGTTTTTCTGGCAAAAATCTTAGCTATGCCGATGTAATCTCCAATTTGAATATTTTAGACTACGACTCCTATTTCAGAATTGTGGATTATATTGCAGGTTCCAACATTAAAGATAGTTTAATTTTGCTAAACGAAATTGTTGAAAGAGGTTTCGACCCACAATACTTCATCACGGGTTTGGGTAGTCATATCAGAAATTTAATAATGGCAAAATACCCAACAACGGTCAGTTTAATGGAGGTTAGTGAAAATGTTAAGGCTAAATTTGTTTCGCAAGCAAAGTTCATAAACTCTTCCACAATGATTAAAATGTTGGATATTACCAACAAAACCGATTTGCAATACCGAGAGAGCAACAACAAGCGTTTGTCTGTTGAATTGGCAATAATGAAAATGTGCCAGTTTTTTGATGCAGACGAAAGTCAGGAGGTGCAGCGGGCTGTAGCCCAGACAAATATTAAAAAACAAGAACAAAATGAGGCAAAACCCGAAATAGCAAATGTTAAAGAGGTAAAAGATATTGCCGAAAATAGAGTAGAAGAGGCTTCAAGTCCCAAGCTTGAGACAAAACAAGAGTCAGAGCGAGAAGTGGTAGAATATAAAACAGAAGAGGCGATTGAAGAAGAGCAAAAAAAAGCAGAACTTGCCCAGAAGCCAGAATCTTCTACCGCCGAACCTGTCTCTATACCGAAGTCCAAATCAATGGCTATGCCTTCGTTTAAGCAAGCATTAAATGTTGTAAATGATGATGCACCCATTGAGTATAGCCAAAATAAAGTAGAAGATTTAAACTTGGAACTTATCGAAAAATCTTGGTTAAAAGTTGTAGATAGCTTTGGAGAATCATCAAGTTTTAGCAAGTCGGGTTTGAGTAGAGCGTCTTTGGATTATGACAAAGATTCCAATCTTTTAAATATAAGATTTGAAACACCATTCTTTCATGAGGAGTTTAAAACATGTCAGCAGCGATTAATTCAGGCACTTCGTCAAGATTTAGGTGTTACTGACTTAAGCGTAATTTCTGATTTTACTCCTGTTGAAAAAAATGAGGAGCATGACCCTTATACAAGCGAAGAAAAATTTAGATATTTAGCAACGGAAAATCCAGAATTAATAAAATTCAAGCAAGAATTAGGATTAGATATATTAAAATAAATTTTGACAATTAAAAAAAATAAAAAATGAGAAAAACAACAATTTTAGGCTTTCTGTTCCTCTTTTTGATAAGTGGAGCGATGGCTCAAAAAATGAATCTTAATGCCGATATCCCAGTGGATAGAGCTGTGAAAATTGGCAAATTAGAAAATGGCTTAACCTATTACATTCGTAAAAACGAAAAGCCAGAAAATAGGGTAGAGATGCGTTTAGCTGTTGATGTTGGGTCGATGCAAGAAGATGAAGACCAGCAGGGCTTGGCTCACTTTACCGAGCACATGGCTTTTAACGGAAGTAAAGATTTTCCCAAAAATGAATTGGTGAGTTATTTACAATCCATCGGAATGCGTTTTGGTGGCGACCTAAATGCCTACACATCATTTGATGAAACTGTTTATATGTTGACAGTTCCCACCGACAAGCCAGAATATGTGGAAACAGGGTTAAAAGTACTTCAAAACTGGGCTGCATATCTAACCTTGGAAGGGAAGGAGATTGATGGCGAAAGAGGAATTATTCTTGAAGAGTGGAGAATGGGACTTGGTGCCGACGACAGAATGAGAAAAGAGTGGTTTCCAGTGCTTTTCAATGAGTCGCGCTACGCTAAAAGACTTCCCATTGGCTTGCCCGAAATTCTTAGAACATTTAAACATGAAACTATTAGACGTTTTTACAGAGATTGGTATCGTCCAGATTTACAAGCAGTTGTGGTTGTTGGTGATATTGATGTTAATGAAATAGAAAAGCAAATAAAAACAATATTTGGTGAAATTCCAGCTCGCGAAAATGTTAGAGAGAAAATATTATACGAAGTTGCAGGAAACAAAGAACCCTTAATTGCGGTGGCAACAGACAAAGAAGCAACGAGCAATATGATAATTTTTGCTGTGAAACACAAAGCAACTGCCTCTGTAACCATTGCTGATTTTAAAGAAGATATTATGGCTGAGCTTTTTAGCTCCATGTTTAATTCACGTTTAAGCGAATATAAACAAGATCCCAATTGCCCATTTATTCAAGCATCAACTGGCTATGGACCATTTTTAGCCCGTACCATGGAAGCCTATATGTCGTTTGCTGTTCCAAAGGAAAACAATATTGAAAAGTCATTAGAAATAATGCTAATAGAAAATAATAGAGTTCTACAACACGGCTTTTTGGAAACAGAATTTGATAGAGCCAAAGAAGAACTTCTTAGTGATTATGAAAGAAGAGCCAACGAAGTTGACAAAAGCGAATCGGCGAACTTTGCCAACGAATATGTGCAACACTTTTTAATAAGTAAGCCTATTCCGGGAGCAAAAAATGAGTTCAATTTTGTGAAAAGATTGTTGGACGATATTGAGCTAGATGAAGTTAATGCATTGGCAGAGAAGTGGATTACAAAAGAAAATCAAGTTATTATAGTAACTGGACCAGAAAAAGATGGTGTGAAAATACCTACGGTGGCAGAAATAAAAGATATTCTTAAAACTCAAGAAAACAAAAAACAAGATGCTTATGTGGATAATTTCAAACCAGAGCCTCTGATTGATCATGAATTAAAAGGTGGAAAACTTGTTAATTTAGAGAAGAAAAATCATAACATTACAGAACTTACACTTTCCAATGGAGTGAAAATAGTTTTGAAACCAACTGAATTTCAAAATGATGAAATTTTAATGTATGCTCATTCTCCCGGTGGATATAGCTTAGTTCCTGCTTTCGATTTCCCTTCGGCAATGTTGGCTACAACTGTAATTGATAGAGCTGGAATTGGCGAGTTTGACAATGTGGAATTGAGTAAAAAACTAAAAGGAAAAAATATAAGTATAGTACCTTTTATAGGTCAAATTGAGCAAGGATTTTCGGGAAGCTCAAGTGTGAAAGATTTCGAAACTCTTTTACAACTTACTTATTTGTATTTTGAAGCTCCACGAAAAGACGAAAAAGCCTTTGAATCTGTTGTTTCAGATATGGTAAATCAACTAAAATTGATTTCAAACAATCCAATGGTTGCCATGATTGATACGCTTTATAAACTTTCAACACAAAACGACCCACGCGTGGTGGCTATTCCAGATGAAGCATTTATAAATCGTGCTAACTTGGATAAAATTTGGGAAATCTATAACGATCGTTTTAGTAGTGCCAACGACTTCACATTCTTCTTCGTAGGAAACTTTGATGTGGAAGAGATTACACCAATGTTAGAACTCTATTTAGGTTCATTGCCAAACAAAAATCGTCAAGAAACATTCCAAGATGTGTTTAATAAATTCCCCAGCGAGAAAAAAGATGTTTTAGTTCGCAAAGGTATTGATGACAAAGGAATGGTGGGAATTATGTTTAGCAAAGAATATGTTTGGGATACCAAAACAAACTTACATTTACAAATGTTTGAAGAGGCACTTTCGATAAAGCTAATTGAGGTAATTCGCGAAAAAATGAGTGGAGTTTATTCGCCACAAACACAAATGAAGTTGAGCAAATATCCATCAACAAACTATACCATGATGGTTCTTTTTGGATGTTCGCCAAAGAATGCAAACAAACTAACAAAAGCCGTTAT
>JAAYKF010000002.1 GCA_012522535.1 Bacteroidales bacterium | reverse complement strand
GCCAGAGATAGAGAAATATTACAGTAAAGATGAAAACGACAATAGATATTTGTCGAAAGAGGTTACATATTGGCCCAATTCCGAAAAGAAAATAGAAGGCACATACAACAAAGAACAAAACCGCGATGGATACTGGGTTGCCTATCACGAAAATGGAAATAAATGGAGCGAAGGAAGCTATGTTGATGGTGTGGATGACGGGCGAAAAACTGTTTGGTACGAAAACGGACAAATATACTATCAAGGCACATATAAAATGGGAAAACAAGTAGGTGTTTGGAAATTTTATGACGAAAATGGCGTTTTGATAAGGGAAGAAGATTACGGAGATAGAGACTAATTTAGACTCTTCAAATATGAAATTTAGAATGCTTAATGGGGAAATCTGTTAAGCATTTTTTGACTATGAAAAACGCTCAACTATCTGCTCAATTTCATACCAATACGATAATCCAAAAAGCTCGGCGTGAACCAACAAGGGATAAATCTTGCTAACTTCAATTCTCTCTGCCGAAAACTTTTCTCCCAACAAGCTTTCATATGCTGTATAAAAGTCGGAGTGAAAACCACCAAAAAACTTAGTCATGGCAATATCAACCTCAGGAATACCATAATATACAGCTGGGTCTATTAGCACAACATCGCCCTCAATGTTAGTCATAAAATTTCCCGACCACAAATCTCCATGCAATAAGGCAGGTTTTTCTTTGGTAAAAAATCGAGAAAATGTATTGGCAAAATCTTCAAGTTTTTTGAACTGAGAGTAGGGTAATTTTCCTCCATCAACAAGTAGTTTTCCAAAGGGCAATATTCTCATCTCCACAAAAAAACTTATCCAATTATCTCTGAAATCATTTTTTTGCACCAAACTCGCAATAAAATTGTCATTTTCTAAGCCAAAATTTTGATTCGTAACTGAATGAAGTTCAAATAGTTTAGTTGCAAAATCCTCCCAGAAATCAGCCTTCCTATTACCCGATTCGATAAAATTCATAGCTAAAAGATGATAATTTTTCATGGGAGCAACAAAAAGTGGTGTAGGAACAACAAATTTGCTTTTTTGAGCCAAAACTTTTAGAGCTTCAGCCTCTTTCTCAAACATCTTTTTGCTAATTTCACTTTTATTAAGTTTCAGGAAAAAAACGTCTTTATTGCAAACCAATTTATAAGCATCATTTATACATCCACCTCCAACAGCTGATAATGAAACAACATTTTGTACAATATTATTTCTCGTCAAAACCTCTTGAAAATCAGAAACTTGCATATTTATTCTTTTGAAAATTCGTAAGTATTAATAAGTTTGTGAATTACTCCACGCGGTGAATCTATGCTATTAAAAAGGTGCATCTCCTTTACCTCAACTTGCTGAATCCATTCAGTTTGATACTCTTCTACAGATTTCCAAAACCATGATTTATCAGTGGTTTTATGAATTCGAGCAATGGTAATATGTGGTACAAAATGTCCTCTATCGGGGGTGTATCCAGCAAACTTTAATTGGGAAAAAAGTTTGTGATGTACACTTTTTAGCAACTTCTCCTCCTCCACTCCAAACCACAAAACAGAAGGTCTGTAAGACGAGCCAAATGCACCTATTTTATTGATATTCAGTTGAAAAGGCTCAACATTTTTAGATGCTATTTGCAAATATTTGTCAATTTGCTTAAGCCTTTTATCTGGTGTCCTTCCAAAATACTTAAAAGTAAGGTGAGCCATTTCAGGCTTAGACCAAGATATTTTATCGAAACGTAATTTATGTTTAAGTGCCTCTATTGTTTGAAGATATTTATCGCTTGGCTCTATTTTTATTGCTAAAAAAAGTCTCATAAAATTTATTTCTGTAAAGATATAAGATTTTTTCAAATTAATTTTCTATCTTTGCAGTCCAATTCGTTCATTAATTAAAAATGGGGCATTAGCTCAGTTGGCTAGAGCGTTTGACTGGCAGTCAAAAGGTCATCGGTTCGATTCCGATATGCTCCACAAAATAGGCTTGCAAAATTGCAGGCCTATTTTTATTTCTACTAACTATTAGTCAGATACTTACGAACTAAATTCCACAACACAATTCCTCCCGAAACAGATACGTTTAATGAGTGTTTTGTGCCCATTTGTGGAATTTCAATGCAGCCTTTACAAAACTTAATCACCTCATCATCAACACCAAAAACTTCATTGCCAAAAACCAAAGCTATGGGCGTTTGTGCATCCCACTGATGCTCATGTAACAAAACTGGATTGGCAACTTGCTCTACGGCAAACACCTCAAAACCATTAGCTTTCAGGTCATTAACTGCATCAATAGTTTTTTCAAAATATTTCCAATCAACAGTTTCAGTGGACCCCAAAGCAGTTTTGTGAATCTCTTTATTGGGCGGCGTGGCAGTTATCCCACAAAGATAAATAGCAGTGATGGCAAAAGCATCGGCAGTTCTATAAAAAGAACCCACATTATGCATACTTCTAATATTATCTAAAACCACAACAATGGGGATTTTTTTCAAGTTTTTGTACTGTTCAACGGTCAATCTGTTGAGTTCGTCCATGCTGAGTTTGCGATTATTCATATATTGTTGAAATTTAATTTGTGAAATGTTCTAAAAATAGGACATCAATTTGTATTTTTGTTTTGCAAAATTAGATAATTTACTGTTTCTTTATCAAAAATACTAAATAGATTGAGGATAATTTAAAATGAGTAAGACGAAAAAACGTGAAGCTGGACAAACACCTTTGATGAGACAATACAACTCCTTTAAGGCAAAATATCCCGATGCCATATTGCTATTTAGGATTGGCGATTTTTATGAAACTTTTGGCGAAGATGCCATTAAAGCCTCTTCGATTCTTGGGATTGTTCTCACCCGTAGAGCCAATGGTAGTGCGTCGCACATAGAGCTTGCAGGATTTCCGCATCACGCTTTGGACACATATTTACCCAAACTGGTAAAATCGGGGCACAGAGTGGCAATTTGTGAACAGCTTGAAGACCCTAAAAAGACAAAAACCATTGTAAAACGGGGTGTAACTGAACTGGTTACTCCTGGGGTTTCTACCAATGAAAAAGTTTTAGAGGTTAAAGAAAACAACTTTTTGGCTTCAATACATCTTGGTGAAAAACTTTCTGGAATTGCATTTTTAGATATCTCCACCGGCGAATTTTATATTGCTGAAGGAAATCATGAATATATCGACAAGCTTATTCAAAGTTTGGCTCCCCGCGAAATTATTGTTCAGAGAAACAAAACCACTAGATTCAAAGAGATTTTTACAGACAAAATTCTTATAAGTAATTTCGATGATTGGGTTTTTACTCCCGAATTTTCGTCAGATACCCTACTTCGACATTTTGGAACTATTTCCCTAAAAGGTTTTGGTATTGACAAAATGGAACTGGGTGTAATTGCTGCTGGTGCTGCTCTTCACTATCTGTCTGAAACCCACAATGATAAGATACAACACATTGCAAATATTTCACGCATTGAGGAGGATAGATATGTTTGGTTAGACCGTTTTACAATTCGCAATTTGGAGCTTATAAGTTCCCACAACGAAAATGCCAGCACTCTACTTGATATAATGGACAAAACATTGTCTCCCATGGGTTCAAGAATGTTGCGTCAATGGATTGTTCTTCCGCTGAAGGATAAAGTTCTAATTCAAGAGAGGCTAAACATTGTTTCAAATTTAATAGAGAAAGTGGAAATTTCCGACAATCTTCGAACAGCCATAAGGTCCATTGGCGATATGGAGAGGCTTATTTCGAGGGTTGCTGTGGGCAAAATTACCCCTCGCGAATTGAAGCAACTTCAGCGTTCGCTTACTGCCGTTGAAGAGATAAAAAAGGCATGCGAAAAATCGGAACTTCCCGAACTTGAAAAAATTGCCGAGCAATTAAATGTTTGCGACAGCATCAGAAAAAGAATAGAGAATGAAATTCTTGACGATGCTCCTGTGGCTATAAACAAAGGTGGAATTATTAAAAAAGGTGTTTCGGAAGAGCTTGATGCTTTGCAACATATTGCTTATTCTGGAAAAGATTATTTGGCTCAAATTCAAGTTAGAGAGTCGGAAAAAACTGGAATACCTTCATTAAAAATTGGGTTTAATAATGTTTTTGGTTACTATTTGGAGGTTACAAATACGCACAAAGATAAGGTTCCAGAAGATTGGGTCAGAAAGCAAACATTGACCAATGCCGAAAGATATATCACAGAGGAGCTGAAGGAGTATGAAGAGAAAATATTGGGTGCTGAAGAAAAAATCTTTGTTCTTGAGATGCAACTCTTCAACGAGCTGATCTTGGGGATGTTAGACTATATAAAACCAATTCAATGGAATGCACATTTGGTGGGCAGATTAGATGTTTTACTCTCTTTTGCTCAACTTTCCATCGATAATAATTACAAAAAACCTGAAATTAACGACAGCTATATCTTAGATATTAAAGATGGTCGTCATCCTGTCATTGAGCAGGAACTTCCGCCCGGCGAAAAATATATTGCAAATTCTGTTTTTTTAGATAGCGAAAAACAGCAAATCATCGTAATTACTGGTCCAAATATGTCGGGAAAATCAGCCTTGCTACGCCAAACAGCTCTGATAGTTTTGATGGCACAAATGGGCTGTTATGTTCCAGCAAAAAGTGCAAAAATAGGGATAGTAGATAAAATTTTCACCCGCGTGGGGGCTTCGGATAACATCTCTTCAGGCGAATCTACTTTTATGGTTGAAATGAACGAAACTGCCAGCATTTTGAACAACATCTCCAATCGTTCCCTTATTCTTTTAGATGAAATAGGCAGAGGTACAAGCACTTACGATGGCATCTCCATTGCTTGGTCTATTTCTGAATTTTTGCATCAGCATAAACTATTCAAACCAAAAGTTCTATTTGCAACTCACTATCACGAGCTAAATGAGATGGCTAAATCTTTTAAAAGGATTAAAAATTATCACATCTCTGTAAAAGAGTATGACAATAAAATTGTTTTTCTTCGTAAGCTAAGTCCGGGGGGTAGCGAGCATAGTTTTGGGATACATGTGGCACGCATGGCAGGAATGC
>JAAYKF010000155.1 GCA_012522535.1 Bacteroidales bacterium | reverse complement strand
TTATTAGCAACAAACTCAAGGGGCTTTATCCCGATTCTGTTATAATTTTTGGAGGCATCCACCCTTCTGCCCTGCCTAAAAAAACTCTTAATGACTGTAAATCATGCGATTATGTCTTTATGGGTGAAGCCGACGGCGAAATTGCAAATATTTACGACAAAATTAAATCGGGTGAAAATCTAAAATCAGTAAATGGAATTGCATACAGAGCTGAAAATGACGTTGCTATAAACCCTCCTGCTGAAATAATTAAAGATATAAACGAATTGCCCAAATTTCCCTACGACCTATTTAC
Organism: Bacteroidales bacterium; assembly: GCA_012522535.1. GTDB lineage: Bacteria > Bacteroidota > Bacteroidia > Bacteroidales > WCHB1-69 > JAAYKF01. The sequence continues at coordinate 17,370 of JAAYKF010000155.1, read as the reverse complement.
GCCCTTTAATCAATACCAACATGGTCATATAATTAGCTCACGAGGATGTCCACACAATTGTAGTTTTTGCTGCGTAAAGGTGGTTGGCAAAAGAAGATATAGATATAAAAACACAAAAAACACCATTGAAGAGTTGGAGTTTTTAGCCCATGAATTGCAACAAAAACATATATCATTTTTTGATGACAATTTTTTAGCAAATAAAGAGAGAATAAAAGATTTATGCGAGGCTATTTCCAAATCGGAAAAATTAAAAAATGTAACATACTCCTTTCAAGCACGCATTCGTGATGTAGATGAAGATATTTTCAAACTGATGTTCAAGAGTGGATTTAAGGCTGTTTTCTTTGGTATAGAAAGCGTTTCCAAGAAACTTTTAAAACAGATTGGAAAAGATGAAAGTGTTGAAGAAATTTCAACAGCCATAAAATTAGCACAAAAAATTGGTTTTAAAGTGATGGCTAATTTCTTGTTTTGCCTTCCCAACGAAAGCAAAAAAGAGAGGACAGATTGCGTAAATTTTGCCATAAAACACAATATCGACTTGGTGAAATATAACAATGTAGTTCCATACCCTGGCACTCAAATGTACGAAGATTTGAATGCAAAAAATGAGATGAATATTTTACCTAAATTTTCTAATTTCAATTCGCAAGAGGTATTAGTTAGGTCTATTTTCAAAAAGAAGAACTTTCCATATATCCCCCAAAACTCAACAGCTTACGGAATTGAAAAGGAAATTATTTTTGCATATTACAGAACATATTTTAGGCTAAAAACTCTTTCGAAAATTATTTTTAAACCCAATTGGGGCGATGTGATTTTTAGTAGCGGCAAATCTTTTATTCTAAAACTGTCCAAATTTCCAAGTTTTTTGCTACTTTTAGCTGATATTTCTATAAAATTTGGACTTGTGTTTTTGAGTGTTTTCAAAAAAGATGGCATAAAACTTAAAGATATTATTAAAACAGTTCCAGCATTTTTCAAATAATTATGACACAGTTAGATTGCTTATTTATCAGCTCATCCAAAGCAAAAGCTTTACAATTTTCCATCTATCCATATCTTGGCATTGGCTATCTTTCTACGGCGATGAAGCAAATAAACTTATCTACTGCCCTTTTTGATTTAGATGTGCATCATGGGCGACTTAAAAAGCTTTTCAAAGAGATTGAAAATCGGAAACCTTTAATTGTTGGATACTCAATAATGTCCATTTCTCTGCCAGTTTTTTATAAAATCACCAAGGAGTTAAAAAGGCGTTTTCCAGATTTGATAATTGTTGCTGGCGGTCCACATATTACCAGCGATCCAAGTATTATTAGCGATATGGGTATCGACTATGGTTTTGTTGGTCATAGCGAGAAATCTTTTCCTCTATTTGTTGAAAGAGTGAAAAATAACTATTTTGATTTTAGCGATATTCAAGGGATGATTATTCCCAAAGAAAACAGATACGACAAAGCTGCTTTTTATGACGTTGAAAAAAGCAATTTAGCCCCCGATTATTCGCTTTATGATTTTTCTAAATATCAGAACATTTTTTATGGACGAAAATGGTTCTCCATTATCACAAGTCGTGGCTGTGCTTACAATTGCAAGTTTTGCAAAGACCCCGGAAAAAATAAATATAGAGAGTACCCTTTTGAGAATATTAAAGAACAGATTCGTTTTCTAGTTAATGAAAAAGGCATTGAGTGGCTTAGTTTTGTTGATGACACTTTTACTTATAATCGAGAAAGAATCCTTAAACTTTGCCAGTGGATAAAAGATGAAAAAATAGATTTCAAATGGACCTGTTGTACCCGTGCCGACACGCTTGACGAAGAATTGATAAAAACGATGTATGATGCAGGTTTTAGATATGCCATTTTGGGAGTTGAAGCCGGCGATGAAGAGATTAGAAAGCAGATAAATAAAAACATCTCAAATGCAGAGTATATTCACATTATCAACAGCTTGAAAGAAAACGGAGTTAGGGTTTTATGCTCCTACGTTTTGGGAAATCCCAATGAAACATACGAGCAAATTTATGAAACAATAAATTTCTCTTTGAAACTCAAAGCAGATTATGCTCAATATTACAATATGACAGCATTGCCACAATCGCCAATTTTCAGATATGGCATAGACAGCAAAATTTTTGGCGAAAGGGTTTGGACTGAATATATGAAAGGTGAGAGAGATTTGCCATACTACATACCTCAAGGACTTGAGTTGAAGACACTTAAAAGGATTAGGAAAACTGCATTTTTAAGGTATTATTTACGTCCAAAACACTTTTTTGATATGGGATTTAGATTTGTAAAATTCCTATTCGATATTACAATAATCAAAAAATTACGCTAAGATTTTTTAATAAATTTCAGAACATAAAAGAATGCTCTAAAGCTATTTACAATTTCGTAAAAGCTTGTTAATCGCCCTATCCTACGGAAAAAATAGGGTAAATTATAATAGTAGTCTGAATAGATTTTTTTGTACTGCTTCACCACCTCTTCTCCAGTCAAATAATTTAGTTTCATAACAGAATTATTACCTGCATATTTGCTCCAATCTTGCGTTAGCAATCTGTCGTTATCTTTAGCCCAGTCGAAAAGTTTTGACCCAGGAATTGGGGTATAAATACTTGAAACTAAAATATCTGGTTTTAATTTTTTTAGGGCTTTTATATTGTTATTGTAAGTTTCCCAAGTATCGTCTAAATGACCCACCATAACCGAAACGCGAGTAACAATCCCCACTTTTTTAGTATCTCTTATCACCTCAAAAATCTTCTCTACCGAAATACCTTTTGCTAAGTCATCTAAAATATTTTGGTTAAAATTTTCAACGCCGTACATTATCTGATAACAACCAGCTTTTTTCATCAATTTCAATGTTTCAAAATCCATGGTATCGATACGTGCAAAGCAGGTCCATTCAATTTTTAGTGGCGATTCTATGAGCAAATTACAAAAATCGACTACTCTCTTTTTGTTTAATGTAAAAGTATCATCATAGATATTAATGTGTTTTACCTTATATACTTCAACAAGCATTTTTATCTCTTCGATGATAATTTTGGGAGATTTAAAACTGATTTTACTTCCGAAAACTTTGCAACAAAAATTACATTTCCCGGGACATCCACGAGTGGTGATAATATTTGCTGCAGGCAATCGGCGATAAGAACCCAAAATGGGTTTATAATACTTCATCTGAAGCTGATGATAGGCTGGAAAAGGAAGAGAATTAATATCTTTTATTCTCTCACGCTCAGCATTATGAATAATGGAAAAACTCTCCTCATTTTTTCTCAAAAAACTAATACCTTGAATATTTTCCAAATCTTTTTTCTGAACAATTTCCAATAACGAAAGTTCGCCTTCGCCCCTAACAACAATATCTACAACACCAGAATTAAGAACCTCATCAGCCATAAAAGTGGCATGGGCACCACCAGCAACAATTGTAGAATTTGGAAATTTTATTTTGAGTTGTTCTGCAATTGCGTATGAACTATGGGCATAAGGTGTGAGAAAAGAAATTCCAAAAACAGTTTCGCTCAAGTCGTACTTTTTATTTAAAACCTCTAAAAAATCAGAAATTTCTGCATTACTTTTCACTTCAACATTCAAGTCGAAAACCATAGTTTCAAAGCCATTTTCCAACATAAAAGCAGATAAAGAAATAAGCCCCAAAGGTGGATCTAAGTTACTCACCTCGTGATATATGCTCCCTTCTACATACTTAAAATTGGGGCTAAATAGCAAACAATATATTTTCTGCTTCATCTTTTAAAACTTTTAAAAATAGACACAAAAAACATTTGAGAAATGGCAACGGCTCCCAGCATTATGGTTTTCAAAGCTTGGAGAGAATTTATACTGAAAAGAGTTTTAAAAATAAAACTTGGTCTTAGATAAAAACTCATATATGTTTTACGATAATATTTTCTAAGTGTTTTATAATCAAGATTTTCGTGCTCCATAATTTGCACATCTCCTTCATAATCATCCCAATTGTATGTTAAAATCTTATTTGCTTGTGAGGCTTCCTGAAAAATTTTAGAACCAGGCAAAGGAGTAGTTATAGTAAGCTGTAGCAAATCAGGTTTGGTTTTCTTTAGGCATTTCAAGTTTTCTTTTAAAATCTCTTCAGTATCACCTTTGTTTCCCAACATTAGCGCAGCCCTCACCTCAATTCCAACCTTACGAGTTTCGCTTATGGCAAACAGAATATCTTGACGATTTGTACGTTTGTTTATATTCTTCAACACATCATCGTTAAAGCTCTCGACACCGTACATAATTTGGTGGCAACCAGCATTTTTCATTTTTTGCAATAAATCGGGGTAAACCCTATCAACTCTGGAAGAACAAGTCCAGCTAATTTTCATCTCCGATTCTATAAGCAAATCACAAAACTCGCTTATTCTCTCCCGATTGGAGATAAAAGTGTCGTCATAAAATATTATTTGTCTAAAACCATATTCATAATACAAAACTTCAAGCTCTTTGATAATTCTTTTTGGCGACATCTCACGAAGCTGATGCCCCATTGTTCTGCTACAAAAAGTACAATTTCCGGGGCAACCTCTGGCTGTTAGCATTATGGTTGCTGGCAATTTTTTATAAGAAGCAATCAAGGGTTTGCAAAGATGCATTGGAACCAAATCGTAGGCAGGCAACGGAAAATCGTCGTTCAGGCTCAATCTTTCCGAAGCTTGATTTACAATAATTTCATCGCCATTTTTATATGCCAAGCCTTTAATTTCATCATTAGATTTATTGTTTAAGATATCTAAGATTGGATTTTCACCTTCGCCCATAACCACAAAATTTGCCGCTGAATTTTCTAAAACATCATTGGGAAGAGCTGTGGGATGGGGTCCGCCAAAAACAATTTTTGTATATGGCAATATTTTTTTCAATTCAAAGGAGATTCTGTACGCTTGATTGGCGGTTTGTGTGGCTGTGGAAACACCGATAAATCTAAAATTGTAATTGGAATATCTTTTTTTAAACTCATTCACAAAATCCTTTTCTTGAATTTGCTCCAAATTACAATCGAACACCAAAACATTGAAATTATTTTGTCGCAAAAAAGCAGCCATAGACAAAACTCCCGGCGAATGGAAACGATACTCAATTGCTTTCCATATAAAGCCATCTTTGGCTCCGTAATGCGGAATTACAAATAAAATATCATATGTTTTTTGGTTTTTTCGCATTCTCTATTTTGAACTTAATATAATTTGTATAAAACCCGAAAAACCTCTAAAAATATTTTTTATTGCTGTGAAAGAATTAATACTCTTGAAGAGATTAAAGATTATTTTGGGTCGCAAATAAAATCTCAAATACATATTTCTTTGCTCTCTGAAAAGTTCTTTTTCTGTAAAAACAGAATGTCTATAGAGAACTTTTGACAAATCGTATTCATTCCAATTGGTGTTTATGAGTCTATTTTGTGCCAATGCTTCATCAAAAAACTTAGAACCAGGCATAGGAACAGCTATAAAAGTTTGGAAAAAATCTGTATCTAATTTTAATAACTCCCTCTTTGTTTTATTCAAACTTTCACGAGTTTCGGTTGGTGTACCAATTATTAACGAAATTCTAGATTCAATTTTAGCTTTTCTAGTGAGTATCAAAGCCTCATTTATTTGTTTAATATTTATCCCTTTATTTACATCTTTCAACACCCTTTCGTCCAAACTCTCAACGCCATACATTATTACAAAACAACCCGATTTTCTCATCAAAGTTAAAACCTCTTCGTCAACGGTATCGACACGAGCAAAACATGACCAATGCAGATTCAAATTTTCGTCTATAAAACGCTGACACAAGTCCATTATATACGATTTCTTTGATGTTATAGTGTCATCATAAAAGTGGAATTGTTTTATTTTAAACTTCTCTTTTAGATATTTAATTTCGTCTATAAGCTGTTCTATTTGTTTAAACTTCAATCTATTGCCTGTTATTCTGGCACAAAAGCTACATTTATATGGACATCCACGCGAAGCTATTATTCCAATTCCAGGCTTTTTGCTTTGCAAAGATGCTGGCGGTGGCACATATTTTTCAAAACCTAGAATATCATAAGCTGGCATGGGCAAGTTTTCAACTACAACATCTTTTGCTTTCACTTTAGCAATATCATTTTGTTCATTTTTCACAATTATATTGTCGGCTGATGGGTCTTCGTTCTCAATTAAATCATACAAAGCATATTCGCCTTCGCCAATGACTAAAAAATCGGCTTCGGGACACTCTTCAAAAACCTTCTCTTTTAAAACTGTAATATGAGGTCCACCCAAAACTATTTTCGACTCTGGATAGTTTTTTCTTATAAGTTCAACAATTTCGTAGGCATTGTATGCCACAGGGGTACAAACACTTATTCCAAACCATTTGGGGATACTGATTTTATCTATTTTTTCTAATAAAATTTCTTCAACACTCCTCTTTTTGAAACTTTCAATAGTATAATCTAAAAGATTTACCTCAATATTATTTTCTTTTAAATAACCAGCAATAGATAGCAAACCAACAGGTGGCATGGAGTACGAAAAAGATTTCAGAATACTACCAGAGCCTGAAATGTAGTGCGGAACAATTAATAAGCAACTCTTTTCCATTTTGAATATTTTTTCAGTCTGTGGTATTTATAATTTGTACTAGTTTTTCAAATAACACTTGAGAAACAAATTCATTTCCATCGTGCGTCAAATGGCAATAGTCAACAAAAAATTCTTTATCGCCATAATTGCTTTCCATTTTTTGGTTTAAATCTAAAAAATAGAAATTATTTTCTTGAGAAAGATTGTCTATTTGCGAAGAGAGATAATCGTCTATAAAGTACATTAAAGTCAGATTCCCAAACTTCTCAAGATTTTTCAGTTCACTCTCGTCAAAAACATTCTCACCTAATGGGCGATTAATGGGGTTAATAGACTGCTGCATAAGAATTTCTGTTGGGGTCAAATCTTTGTTGATTTTTCGGTTAAGCAATGGTTGCAAACAGAATACAAAATCACAATTATGCACTTTGCAAACAGCATTAAATTCCAAAATTAAATCAGTAAAAACATTAGACTTAGATATCCAATCTGTTTTATAAATTTCATAATCAGCTTTTGAATAGTCTTTGGCGTTATACTGAAGCAGATATTGCGAATTAAACTCAAGTTTTTTGGAAACGCTTTTCTCTATTCTATATAGCTTCAATTTTCTGATTAGATTTACAAAATTTGAGAAAGATTTTTGCTGTAATTTTTTAGATAAATTGTACAAATTGGCATAATAATCCAATTCGAAATTTGAGAATTTACAAGGCAATTCGCCAGTCATTGTTGCAATATCGTTCATTCCATCTATGGAAATAACTACATCAGGTTGGAAGTTTTTTATACTCTCTAAATACAATCCTATGGATTGATTTAGCATTCTCCCTGATGCACAGGCATTTACAACAACAAATCTCCTATCAGGATTGTAGTTCTGTAGTTTCTTTTCCAACAATCCGCTTATGCTCGACTCAAAAGAGTACAATGTCCGAGGATAATCTTTTATTATATTATATGGCACCGATTGCCCATTGCCAAAGGCTGCCGAACCGCCCAAAATAAAAATCCTAAACTCCGGAGAATCTTTTTCATATTTCAATTCTTCACCACTAATAAAACCAAATTTATTGATAATGGGATTAGTTTCCTCTTCGTGTCTTTTAATGGAGTTTTCGTATTCAAAACCACTGCTATTTTTATATAAACTATAGCCCGAAAGTTCTCTATTAAAAAAGGGATAATTATAATTTTTTAATATTGAAAAATCCAATAGCAGATAAGCTAATACCTCAACAATTACAAGCAATGCCAGCAATGTAATAGTTATGAAAATTATATTTCTATTTTTCAATCTCATCCAGCAAAAATTTATAAATCTCATCTGCCATTAATTTGTTCCCTTTGGGTTTATGATGTCCATCTAATTTCCAAAAATAATCATTAATGTTTTCATTATTAATTATTTTAACAAATTGTGGCAATAAATCTAAAAAAGCGATATTATTATCTCGAAGTTTATCTATCAATCTACCTATAACAAAATAATTTCCAGCAACAACCTCAGCAGACATGGGATTAAAAACCACAAAAAACTTTACACCTCTCTTTTTAAATAAATTTTGAATCATCTCTATGGCTACGAAATTATCATAAACAGCATGTTCGTATGCTTTTTCTTGTTGCTTGGGCGACAACAGATGATAATCGTATCCAAGTCCCTGCATCATAAGCAATCTAAGGGAATAATTAGTTGCAAAAACTGGCTCCCACCACGGCGACTTATTGTATTGCACAGAACCGTCACTATTGAATCTGGACATTCCACCACGGAAAATGGCATCACTTATATCTGACTGATTTACAGACAGAATAATCAAATCTGGAGCAAAGTCTATTAAAATATTCTCTATGATTTTGTATGCAAAAACAGGATCGCTACCCACAATGCCTGCATTAAAAACCTCTACATTAAATGACTTGTTTTCAAGATTATCAAATAGATAATTGGGCCATGTGGCATCAGCCTCAACTCCCATACCCTCGGTGTATGAGTCACCAACAGCGAAAATTCTAAAAACTGAATCACACTTTGTTGTATCAAATTCTCTTTCGCAAAATCCTAAAGAATTTGTAGTTCGGAAGTAATCAAATTCTGAGGTTTGAAAAGAAATTGTATCATTGGGTTTTCTCACAAAAATCTCCTCAACAAAACTATCATCATAATTGGATGGTCCATAAGTATTAGCTGTTCTTTCGTAGTAATTTGCATTAACTCCCATAATTCGCAAAACTATCTCTGTTAGTAAAAAAGCAAAGAAAAGTGCATTGAGAAGAATTGAAAAATTTACTCTTTTTTTCTGAAATTTGGGAGATAAAACAAGAAATATCAAATATAAAACAAGATGTAAAAACACAAATAGAAAAATCATTGACAATATTCCATCCCAAAATCCAATATTTGCTAATCCATGTTTTTTTATACCGAAAAGCCACGCAAAAAACCAAGTAAAAGCTATGCAAAAAAGAACAATATTGGTAAGGATTTTTATAATCTGAAATTTACTCTTTTTAGAAAAATAAATTTTAAAACTTTCTTTATTTCCTATCAACAACCTCAAAATCAGCAATATAGACAACAAACAAACTAATACAAGAATAGATTTACGGACAATACTCCAATAAAAGAGTGAAAAAAGAACATTAAAAAAATCTTTTTCAACTTTGCCATTAAAAACAAAACTTGATGAACTATTACTATTTTTTTCTTTTAACCAAAGAAGTTCATTGGATAAATTTTGGGCAAATATTTTATCTCCAATTTTTATCTTTACAAACAGATTTTTGTCGTAATTATTGGTTAAATCTATATGGATAGATTTAAGAAAAGATGGTTTTAGAGTAAAAACATTTTTACCTTTCAGATTTGAAAAAGGTATGGTTTTCCCCAACGACGATACGGCATAAACACTACCATAAGCCAAAGAATCTTCGGCTTGTACTTCAATCTCAACTGCTTGATAATAAGTGATTTTGGGGTACCAGAAAATACGAAATAAAATTATTAGCAGAAGCAAAGAAGCAACAGCTAAAAAAGATAATTTTATAAATTTATTTCGCATATCACAGCAATTCATTTTCAAAAATAATTAAAAATAACAAACTCGCAATAATTTAGGTTTAAAAAGCAGATTTAAAAGCAAAAATGTTTATCTTCGTTACGTAAAATAATATAAAATGATTATTGCAGGTGCAGGTTCGGCAGGAATTGAGACTTTGGCTGTTTACAATAACGGCGAAATTATTGATAATGATATTGTTTTTTTCGACAACAAGTTAACTGAAAATAATTTTATTCCTCCACAATATAGAATTATAAATGATATTGAAGAATTGAAATATTTTATTGAGAGGAATCCAAATTTTTGCGTAGCTGTAGGCAATCCACGTTTGAGGGCAAAACTTTTTGACACTTTAATGCAAAATGGAGGCAATCCTGTTTTAGTAAAATCAAAAAACATTATGCAATTGAGTGAAATTGGCGACAACGGGAGCATAATCCATCCCAGTGTAACAATTTCCTACGGCTGCAAGTTTGGCAAATCGGCTATGTTGCATGCAGGCTGCGTTATTGGTCATAAAGTTGAAATTGGAAATTTTGTAAATGTGGGTCCATTAGCATCAATTGTTGGTCCTTGTAAAATTGGCAACTATGTTTATATCGGAGCCAAAAGTTTGATTCTTCCCAATGTAACAATTGGCAATAATGCTTTTATAGAAGCAGGTGCAATTGTTGAAAAAGATGTAGCTGATTTTGAAACAGTGAAAAGGAAATGAAGCAAGAGAGTGAAGTTATAATATATTTTCCCAATACTGGTGATGCCAATTATACTCCACCATACGAAGCTATGTTTCAAAAAAAAGCTTTAGAAAGCATTGGTTTACAAAGCATTATAATTGATGGAAGATTTGAAAGTTTAGATAAACATATCACTCCAAACAACAAAAACATCACCTTGATTATCAGCACTATAATCAAATACACCTCCATAACAATTATTAATCAATATAATGATGGACTAAAGATAGCCAAAGAATATTTTGAAAAATATAGTTTGAAAAGCATTTGGACTGGGCAAGCAGCTCTCTTACTAAAAGATCAACTTTTAGACCTAGAATCCACCGAAAGTGTAATTGACAATATTGACGAAAAAGTTCTGCTAAATTTTTTATCTGAAAAATTTTCTATCAATACAAATTCATTAGAATATGATTGTAATTTCGACATAGATTGTATTGATTTAAAACCATATATACACAACAAAACCTTGGATTATATTAGTTCAACAGGATGTATAAATAGTTGCACATTTTGCTCTGTACCAAGCATTTACAAACAAAAATGGAAACAAATTGATAAAAATACAATCTTAAAACATTTTCAATATTTAAAATCAAACTATCCCGAAATTGAGTTTATTCATTTTCGGGACGACAATTTTGCTGTAAACAAAAAGAAAATTTTCAGTCTATTAAATTTACTCAAATCCGAAAAATTGAACTACAAATGGAGTGCTCAAACCAGCGTAAATATTTTAAAAACATACAGCAACGACGAGCTTTTAAGACTGAACCAATATGGCTGCAACAATATTTCCATAGGCATAGAAAGTGGCGACCCATGGTTGTTGGAAAAAATTACAAAAAACAAAACCACAGTTCAAGATAGTTTAGATAGTATTCAGCGACTTTTAAAAAGCGGCATAGAACCTTCGGTAACGAGCATTGTGGGTTTTCCTTTCAACAACAAAAGAGATATTAAACTTACACTAAAATTACTGATGAAAATTAAGTTGATTTATCCATCGCTAAGTTTATATTCCACTTTTTTCCTTCCCATACCCACCACTCAAGCCTTTGAGGAAATATATGGTAAAGGCAATAACGATATAGGTTTTGGCACTTCAAATAAATGGCTAACACGCCAAGATAAAGAATTATTACACAAATTTGAATCGACATATTTCCTGTTTTGTGACAAAAATTTTCACAAGAGATTTAATCCTTCCAAAAGACTAAAATTGACCAATAAAACATTATATCCTTTTATCAGATTACGTTTTAGAAGCTCAAGTACAAGCTTTTTATGGGAGCATAAAATTGCATCAATATTATTAGGAAAATCTTTTGAAACTGACTCTAAAAACATGGAATATGGTATAAGAAAACACAATACCAATTACGATTTTGGACTAAGCAAAAGTGACAACAACAGCCTTGTGAAAAAGCATTAAACTCAAATGTTCGGCTACGGTTTCGTCGTCATAAAGTTCGATTTCGTCTTTTAGAAGTTTTTTGTAATGCGAATTACTTGCAAAATCAATAAAACTCATCAACGAAAGTGGCACAAATTGAGCAATGGATTTTATCCTTTCGGAATATAAATTATCATCCGAATGAGCATTTATCAACAAAGATAATGAATTGACAAAAATTTCGGTGGCTCTATTTTCGTCAATTTCGATTTTAGCCAGATATTCAGCAACCTTAGACCACATTTGCAATAAATCAATTAAAGCATTAAAAGTTTGGATATTTCTTGGACTTTTAGAGCTATTTTCTAAAAATTCCTGTTGCTTGTAAAACAACAAGACCTTATCAATTTCATCATTAGGTAGCGACCATAAGGCTAATTTCCAAGGTTTTATAAGATTATTAAAAGAAAACCCCCAATTATTATCATTACATTTCTGTACAATTTCTGGAATATCTTTCCAGTTTATTTGCATAGGACAAATGGTAATTGTAAGTTCTCGTTTTTTCTCTTTGCAATAGCTTGCAAAATAGTCCAAATTCTGCATCACTTGCTCATAATTGGCACCAATGCGAATTTTTTCATAATTATCTTTATTGAAAGAATCTATGGAGATATTGAAATTGAAATTTCCCTTTTGAATTATATCTTTTACCCTATCATTTAGCACAGTTCCATTTGTTGTAACAAAAATTTGAGCTTGGGGATTTATTTGGGTCATAGTTTCCCAAATTTGGTAATAAATATCTATCAAAAAAGGCTCGCCACCAGTAAAAACTGACGATTTTAAGTTTCTTAAAAATGGCTCCAATTGTTTAAGAAAGTCGTTGTCGTATTTAAAATCGAAATTAATTTTGTTGCCCCTTCTCTCACCCACTTTTGACGACAAGCTGGAGTCGCACATGGCACAGGCTAAATTGCAACGATTACTAAGCGAAAAATCGATAAAAACTGGATATTTATTCTCATTAATGGAATAATAATCATAAGATTTTGCAATTACATTGGAAAAATTATTAGAATAAAATTCTGATGCACAAAAATTGCACGAAGGCGGAATATCATATTGCTTCATCTGATTACGCATATTTTCCAACTCACTACCTAACCAAACATTTTGAAGTGGATTTTCACTTAAAGAAAAGTAATCGATATGATGACAACACACTTGCACACTGCCATTGCGATGAAAACGAAGAGCCGTAAAAGGAGCCCAACAAAAAGCATCACGCTTGTTGTGTGGACGATTTTTATTGTATTCTTTTATCCTTTTTTTTTGAGAAAAATATTTTTTAAAGCTCCTTATCATAAATCATTCCATTGAAATAGATAACAAATGTAGCAATTCATTTTGAAAAAGTCATATTTGACAAATTATTTATTACTTTTGTTTGTAATAATTTTATATGAAACAAAACATTATTCTTTGTGGCGGTTTGGGTTTTGTAGGTTTTCATACCGCACAAAAACTTCAGGCAACAAAAAATTATAATGTTATAATAGTTGACGCAGAGCGGCAATATATAAAATATTTGACCAAAGAAAACCCATATAAACGTAGAAAAAACTTACTAAACAACTGCACTTTCTACAATCTTGACTGCAACGATAAAGAACTATTATCTGATGTTTTTATCAAACACAAACCCGATTTTCTTATACATTTTGCAGCACTGCCCATTGTGTGGAAAGCCGAACAATGTCAAAACATTGCCCAAAAAGATATTTTAAACAGCTTCAAAAGCGTTTTAGAGACATTGGAGGAAAACGAAATTAAAACTAAAAAAATCATATATATTTCATCCTCTATGGTTTATGGAGATTTTCAACGAGACACTGAAGACAGGTTAATTCCTGCCGCTGAAAATCAGCCCACAAAACCCATTGATATTTACGGAAAATATAAACTTTTATGCGAAGATGAATTGAAAAGATATGCCAAAAACAATGCTGTAAACTTCAATATTATTCGCCCTTCGGCTGTCTATGGTCCAGAGGATTACAACCTGAGAGTTGTGGAGATTTTTATTAGCAACGCCATCCAAAATAAAAACATTATTCTTAGCGAAGATGGCTCTCTAAAACTTGATTTTACCTATGTTGAAGATTTAGCCATCGGCATAATTCAGTGTATGGAGTTGGGAAAAAACAATGAAATATACAACCTTACATTGGGAAAGGGATATTCCATTAGAGAGCTTGCCCAAATGGTAAAAAATAGATTTCCAAATGTGAAAATTGTAAATGGTTTGCTGGAAGCTGAAAGGAGAAATAGAACATTTCTCGATATTTCAAAAGCTAAAAACGACTTTGGCTTCAATCCCAAAACCGACCTTGAAAGCGGCGTAAACAGCTATATCGACTACCTTATTTCAAACTCTATTTATAATGAATAAAACAATGCAGATACCATATTTAGACCTGAGTAGGTTATACAATTGGCAAAAAGAAAATTTTGATTTGGCATTGCAAGAGGTGCTAAATTCTGGTAGGTATATGGATGGAGAAAAAACGCAAATTTGTGAAGATAATATCGCAAAAATTTTCAACTATAAACACTCCATCACCGTGGGTAGTTGCTCCGATGCCATTTACTTTTCGCTTTTAGCTGCTGGGGTTGGCAAAGATGATGAAGTTTTGCTCACCTCTTTTTCTTTTGTAGGTAGTGTAATGCCCATTTACAGACTTGGGGCTCGGGCAGTTTTTGTTGATATTGACCCCAAAAACGCCCTAATGGAGACAGGAAATATTGAAAAACTTATCAATAAAAACACAAAGGCTATTGTGGCTGTTCATCTTTTTGGCAACACTTTAGATATGGAAGTGATATTGAAGATTGCTAAAAAACACAATCTAATTGTTATTGAAGATGCTGCACAATCTGCGGGTGTTGAACCAAATTATGGAAGCGAAAACAAATCAGATTTTGTTTGCACAAGCTTCGACCCCACGAAGGTTATACACGCCTTTGGCACTGGTGGTGCCGTTGTTACAAATAATGAAATTTATTTCGAAAGAATAAAAAAATATAGATACCACGGAAAAGACAATAAAGGATTTGAAATACCTGGATATAATTCGCGCATGAGCGAAATTCAATGTGCTAAACTAAATATCCAAATAGATATGCTACAAGAAATTTTGGAGCAAAGAAAACATATTGCTAATAAATATTTTGAATTATTGAAAGAATCAGACAAAATTAAAATCACTGATTATCAAGAAAATAGCAATTTTCACAAAATTGTAATTCGCACAGCAAAACGAGATTGGCTAAAAAATGAACTTGAAAAACTGGGCATACAAAGTATGATACATTATCCAAAAAGCTTGAACAAATACTTCGGCGACACAAAAAACTATCCCGAAGCTCTAAAATGGAGCGATGAATGTTTGAGTTTACCTATTTTCTATGGAATAAAAGATGAAGAAGTAAATTGTATTTGCGAGCAAATAAACAGAATAGTGTGTTAATTAAATCCATCTTAAAAAAATTATATAACATATGTATTAGATCAAATTGCCTTTATTCCACAAAGTTCAATCTTTTTTAACGCTATACAATCCTCCAAATTTTGCCATTCGCAGGTAGTTTCTAAAACTTTTAATTGTAGTTTTTTCGATTTCTTCTATTTGCTCTTCCGACAATTCATCTAAAAAACAAGTTGGGTCTTCGGCATAAACATTTCCTGTATAATAATACGACATCACTCTGCAACCACCACAAGTGTTGGTATATTTGCAATTTCCACATTTTCCTTCAAGATTTTTTCTATCAGTAATCTTTGTAAAAAGCTCCGATTTAAAAAGAATATCTTCCAAAGGAGTTTCATACACATTTCCGCCGCTAACATGGTCTAAAAACATTGGGCAAGGCGAAACCTCACCTTCAGGATTTATGGCATAATAGGCTCCCACCCAACAACCTATACTGGGATTTATGGGCACTTGAATTTCATCAAAATTCTGACCTGAAACCTCTTCATAAACTTCTGGAGGCAGCATATATGGCGTATAGCTCGTTTGTCCGAAAAAATATTTAATCAGCTCAGGGTGGAAATAATCTCGTAAGCTCTCCTTATCAAACATCAGTTCAGTATTGGGGCAATTTCGAGGCACAAATGGAATTCTATTAAAAGGAAGATGTAGCTTTTCAATGTTTTTTAATGTTTTAGCAAAGCTATGCTTATTAAACTCACCCAAGGTAACACTGATATTAGCTCTAACACTATGTTTCTCTAATATTTCAAGAACTCGAAGTGTGTTTTCGGTTTCAATATTCCTAGTCTTTTTATTATCTATATCAAAAGAATTGATACCCAAAGAGATTACAATATTATCGCCTACAACATCTTTTATTTCTTTAATTTTTGTCTCTGTAAGCAAAATCCCATTACTTGCCATTGCAAGGTTAAAGCCAATTTTATTTGCCTTATCAAGCAAGTCTAAAGAATCATTGCGTAGCAAAAATTCTCCTCCCGAAAAATTCAACAAATTTGTACCCAAATCGTAAGCTGGCAGTAAAATTCTATTTACTATTTCATCATAGCTTTTATCAACATACTTTTTCGTACTTTTAGAGCCTGTAGAGCAGTATCTACACGAGAGATTGCAGTTTCTGGTGGCTTCTAAATATAATGTATTAAAAATGTTTTTCATAATTTTTCAAAGATAATTTATTTTTTTTATCTTTGAACAAAAAAATGATAAAAGAAGTTGCACATAAAATTATCGATACTCTACCCTATGGCAAAGACTTTCTTTTTGTTGACAGCATTAGCTATGTAGATTCTGAAAGAATTATTGGGCATTACACTTTTAAAAAAGATGCTTTTTTTTATGAATCTCATTTTAAGCACCTGCACATTATTCCGGGAGTTATTATTATTGAAATGATGGGGCAAATTGGCTTGGTTTGTCATCAAGTTTACCTTCAGAATTTATACAATAGTGACACAATATACCATCCTCTACTTTCAAATCTTGAAGCTGAATTTTTTAGAGAAGTTTTTCCCGATGAAAAGCTCACAGTAATTTCCAATAGAATTTATTTAAGACATGGAATTTTAAAATCTAAAACGGAGCTATACAATCAAAAAGATGAACTATGTTGTAGAACTGTTGCACAAATTAAAATAATATTAAACAGCTAAAAAATGGGAAAAAGAGTTGTTATTTCGGGCATGGGCATAATTGCTCCCAACGCAAACGGTATTCAAGATTTTATATTTGCCTTAAAGGAGGCTAAATCTGGCATTGAACATCTTCAAGAGCTTAACGATTTCAACTTTGTTTGCAAACTAGGTGGTGTGCCAAGAATTGAAAACTCTAAACTATATCATTATATTGAAAAGTATCAATTGAGCGAAGCAGATTTATCTATAAAATACGCCATTTTAGCTGGCATTGAAGCTTGGATAGACACAGGCTTTGAAGTTCCAGAATTTGACAACCAACAAACGCATGATGATTTTGGAGCTATCATTGGCACCTGTTTTAC
>JAAYKF010000154.1 GCA_012522535.1 Bacteroidales bacterium | reverse complement strand
GTTACTTGGGGGGTTACTTGGGGGGTTACTTGGGGGGTTACTTGGGGGGTGTATTCTGCAACTTGTTCATTCTCAAGCCCTTCACTGGCGAAATGCTCATTTTCAAAAGGGAATATGACTTCTATAAAATGCTCACTGAAGTTAAAAACATTTTGAGGATATTTTTCTAAAATACGGTTCATACCTGAACCTAGTTGTTCTACTAAATCTAGATCTTTAAAAATCCTCATTATTTCGCGATTGCGGAGCATGGAACGTCCTTTAAAAAACTCATTTTTGCTCAATCCCTCAACTAAGCCACCATAGGAGGTAATGCTTAATCTGTCAGAGTATATCTCAACAACTGGCATAACTTCTCTGCTATAATCATTGTGTACAATGGCATTTATAAGAGCTTCTCTGAGTGCAGTTCTGTCAATCATGCGTTTTTGCAATCGCTGTGCAGCACCTGTAATTTTGGTATAAGTTCTATTTTCAATTTCTAACTTATCTAGTATTAAGTTAGTGGCTTTAATTAGTGAACAATAGCCATACTCTTCGTTTTCAACTAAGTCCACCTTATTTTTACCAGAATACTTTGCTACTTTCAATGACGCACTATTTACATCTGCAAATAGATAGGCAACATAATTTAAGTCTCCATTTGATGTGTAGAAGTCTAAGTTATTAAGAAATGAGTCATTTATAGTGAACCCTTTTTCTTCATAATATATTTTCAATTGGCTAAAACTGTGTTCTCCTACTCTAGGTGAACGAATATTTCTCAAAGAATTTCTGGCTCTATTGGCAAACTTCTCTTCAATCATGCTTGTGGACATTGATTGAACAGATGTTCCTACTCTAATGAAAGCACCTTGAGGGGAATGGCCATATTTCCTTAAATAGTATGGTTTTTCTAAACCTCTCGAAATAACAATATGAATAATTGTCTTGTTTTCAATCTGCTCAGTATATACGTCAAAAGAGCCTAAAACAGATGGTAGAATATTATTTTTTATTCTGTTAGTTATTTTAAGCTGGAGTTCATCGGCATTTTCAACACCAATTACTTCTCCATTATTTGATATTCCAATATAAATATCACCACCTTTTTCTGAATTTAAAAAAGCGACTACCTCTTTCTCTAAACCATCTGTAAGCTTTTCTTTAAACTCTACTGTATTTGTTTCTATTTTTGGAAATTCTCTCATAATAAATATCATTAAATTTCAAATCCCAAATTTTTAAACACCTCTTTTACTTCCACTTTTAGTTTTTCTTCTTCTTCAAAAAGAATTTTCAGTTCGCTTTGGAGTGTTGTCATTTGCTCGTTGTAGTCTAAACCTTCGTCTCTATTTACAAACTCAATATATTTGCTTGGCACTAATGAATAATCTTTTTTTCTTAGTTCTTCAAGATTGGCTGAATAGCAATATTCAGGTATATCGCTGTAGTTTTCACCAGATTGCCAGTTATGATAAGTAGCTGTTGCTTTTTCGATATCCTCATCAGAAAATTGTATAAATTTCTTTTCAAAGGGTATTCCTTCTTGTCGCAAGTCCATAAAGAGGAGTTCGTTTTCTCTATTGCGATAATGTTTTTCTTTGCCAAATTGCTCTACAGTACGCTCTTTTTTATTTCGATTTAATATCCATAAAGTAACCGAAATATCTGTGGTATAGAACATATTTCTTGGCAAAATTACAATTGCTTCCACAAGGTCGTTTTCAATCAGTTGTTGTCGAATATTATACTCTTCCCCGCCACCACTAAGGGCTCCATTGGCTAAAAGAAATCCAGCCACACCATTTTCCGAAAGTTTACTTGCCATATTTAAAATCCATCCATAATTAGCATTGGAGCGTGGAGGCACTGCATATCCCCGCCAGCGTGGGTCATTGATGAGCTCATTTTCGCCTCGCCAATCTTTTTGGTTAAAGGGCGGATTTGCCATAATATAGTCGGCTTTTAGGTCTTTGTGCTGGTCGTCTAAAAAAGTATTTGCTGCTTTTTCGCCCAAATTGGCTAAAATTCCACGTATGGCCAAATTCATTTTTGCCAGTTTATATGTTGTATTAGTATATTCTTGTCCATAAATAGACAATTCTTGTTTGTTGCCATGATGGGCTTCAATAAATTTAATACTTTGAACAAACATGCCCCCAGAGCCGCAAGCAGGGTCGTAAATGTATCCTTTATATGGTTCAATCATTTCGGCAATGAGTTTTACAATGCTTTTTGGTGTGTAAAATTCACCTTTGCCTTTTCCTTCGGCAAGTGCAAATTTGGAGAGGAAATATTCATAAACTCGTCCTACAAGGTCGTTTTCGGGGTCTATTGTGGTGTCAATATCATTAATAGTGTCTAAAAGTGATGCTAATTTGGTGGTATCCAATCCTAAACGTGAAAAATAGTTGTCGGGGAGGGCACCTTTCAGCGATTTATTATTTTTTTCGATGGTGTGCAAAGCTGTGTCTATTAGCAGAGCTATATCATTTTGCTTAGCTTTTGTCATTAAGAAATTCCATCGACTTGTTTCTTCCAAATAGAATACATTATTCATATTATAGAACTCGGACATTTCTATAAATTTTTCTTTGCCTTCGGCAATTAGTTTAGCTCTATGTTGCTCGAACTTGTCGCTGGCAAACTTTAAAAATATTAGGCTCAAAACCACATGCTTATACTCGGCAGGCTCAACACTACCACGAAGTTTATTAGCTGCGTCCCACAAGCTAATTTCAATGGATTTTACCTCTTCATTTCTTTTTTTTGACATCTTTATAATTTATATTGCTAATATTACTATTGAGTTTTTAAGATAAAAATATAGCTCTTTGTGCATAAAACACATTCTACAACAAAGTTAAAATAATTTTCAAAACTTTTACTCTTTATTTTGTTAAGTTAGACTTTGTTTATCAACAATAAGCTAGTGAAATATTTGAGGATAGATACCCAAATATTTTCAAGGTTTTAAAATAAATTTGTAAAAATAGGGGTTGTTGTTAGTGTCTAAGTTACTGTTTTACAGAAGTTTATCTTTGATTATTTTGGAAATAATTTTAGCCACATCTTCTATTGGTGCATCCGTTGAGACTTCGCTTAAAATGCCTTGTTTTTGGTAATAATCTTTCAGGATATGGGTTTGTTCGTAATAGACTTTTATTCTTTTTTTGAATGAGCTTAAGGTGTCGTCGGCACGATTTTCTTTTTGCGAACGCTTTATCATTCTATGAACCAAAACGTCTTCTGGCGAAAAGAGAAATATCACCAAGTCGATTTTGAGATTGTGTTTTTTTATGAACTTATCTAATATTTCTGCCTGTGGTAGTGTACGCGGAACGCCGTCGAAAAGGAGATTTGTATCTGTTTCAAAGGATTTCACTTTTTTATACAAAACTTTCATTGTAACGGAGTCGGGGATGAGATTGCCGTGGTCTATAAGGCTTTGTGCCAGCACTCCCAAAGCTGTTTTTTTAGAAATTTCTTCTCTAAATATTTCGCCAGTGGATATGTGCTGAAAATTGAAATTATCAGCAATAAGTTTTGAGTGTGTTCCTTTGCCACTGCAGGGAGGACCTATCATTATGATGTTTAATCCACGCATCTATCTCACTTTTTTAAACCATCTATTGGAAACGTTTATAAGTCTGTCGCTAACCTCGTTTTGCATTCCTATACCATCCACCATGGCGTATTTGTTTTGACGTTTGTAGTAGTCTATAACATTTTTAGTTTTAGACTCATACTCTTCCATACGTCTGATAATAAGGTCGGTTTCGGTGTCGTAAATTCTGCTTTCGGGTGTTTTTGCCCTTTGTGATAATCTCTTAAAACATTCCAAAAGTGGCACTTCAATATTTAAGGCAAGATGCACTGTGTCGCCTTGTCGCATCAGCATTCCATCTAAGATATATGCTTG
>JAAYKF010000018.1 GCA_012522535.1 Bacteroidales bacterium | reverse complement strand
CACATCGCAAATATATTACTAAACCCCCAGAAAGATGGATTTAGAGAGGTGTTATTAAAAATTGTCATGTAGTGAGATAGTTTTTATAATTGGTGTAACCTCAATAAATTCCTTAATTTTGTTAAACCAAGGTTTTTTTTCTTTAATTTGGTACGATGTTTTCATTTTTGTAAATATGTAATTTAAAATTTATGGTATGAAAAAGATATTTTTATTTTTGGGAATTGTTTTGTTTTCGCTTGTTGGTGTAAGTGCACAGAAGTCGAAGAGCTATGATGATATGTGGGAAGAGGTAAATAATTTTAGGCAAAAAGCTCTTCCAAAATCTGCAATTGAAGTTGTGGATAAAATCTATGAAAAAGCCAAAAAGGAAAATAATATTGGCGAGATATTAAAGTCAACATCCTATCAAATTATGCTAATGCAGGACTTTGAAGAGAATCACTTTGTTGCTGCTATTGCCAAATTGGATGCCGAAATAGAGCCGGCAGATGAGCCTTTGAAGCAGGTTTTATACTCCATGAAAGCGAGGGTGCTGTGGTTCTATTATTCGCAAAATAGATATAGATTTTTGGATCGAAGTACTACCGTTGATTTCGATAATAATGATATTTCGACATGGAGTTTGCAAAAAATAGTTGAAGAAACATTTGAGAATTATAAATTATCGTTGCAGAACGAAAATATCTTGAAAAAAGAGCCCATCCACTTGCTTCATCAGGTGTTAAACAACAGCGGAGAGGGTAGAGAATTTCGTCCAACACTCTACGATTTTTTGGCCCATAGAGCTTTGGAGTTCTTCAAAAGTACAGAGCCTGGTATTGTGAAACCTGCCGAAACTTTTTATATAAATGATGAAAGTTATATCTCTGATGCTCAATCGTTTGTGAACTTAAAGATTGAAACTCCCGACACTCTCTCCACAAAGTATTATGCTTTAAATATTCTTCAAAACCTTGTGGATTTTCATATCAAAGATTCCGATCCAGCGGCATTTTTAAATGTGGAGGTGGAGAGGCTGAAATTTGTTCGTGATAATGCAATATTTGCCCATGCCGATTCGCTCTATTTGCAGCAGTTGTTAAATTTAAAAGAGAAATATAAAACCCATAAATCATCATCAATTTTATATTATGAAATTGCCCAATTTTATTATGATGAGTCGGATTATTATGAGCATGTTTTAGCTTCGCAGTTAAAAGATTATAAGCAAAAGGCGTTAGCTTATTTTGAAGAGCTAATAAGTAAATTTCCCAACACTAATCATGCAAAAAATGCAAAATATTATAAATTTATCCTTGAAAAGCCAGACTTTAGAATAACAGTTGAGAAGCCAAATATTCCCAATAAACCATTTTTAATTTCGGCTAATTACAAAAATATTGAGAAGTTACATTTTAGGCTTTTAAATTTTGGTCCTTCGGAGAAAAAAATATTTACAAATAAATATACAGAACAGTATATTTTGGAGCTAAAAAAGCTGAAACCCATAAGAACTTGGTCGGTGGAACTGCCTAAGGATAAGGATTATAATTATCACAATATAGAGCTTCCTGTGGAGGGTTTGGATTTGGGTACATATTTGATTTTTGCTTGTAGCAGCGAAGATTTTGATGTGGAAAAAGATGTTTTTGCACACTCTGAGCTTGTTTTTAGTAATTTGGCATATATGAGTCGTAGTCTTATAGATGGCTCCATGGAGGTAAATGTAAGGGACAGGGAAAGTGGTGGAGCCATTGAAGGTGTTCAGGTTGAGGCATATACATCCGAGTATAACTACAGAACTCGTGCATACGAAACCCGAAGGGTGGGAAAAGAATATACAGACGAAGATGGAAGTGTGATTTTTAAAGCACCAAATTCCAAAGAATATTCCAGAAGTTTATCCTTTGTATTGAAAAATGGAAAAGATATAATTGATGATAATCGTTATTTTTATCAACGTTATCAGGATACAATTCCTAAGGAGTCAAGGAAATTGTCAATCTTCACCGATAGGGCAATTTACCGTCCCGGACAAAGCGTATATTTTAAGGGGATATTTTATAAAACCGTAGGTAAAGATAGTGAGGTGATAGAGGGTCAAAACATAGTGTTAAAACTTGTAGATGCTAACTATCAGCAGATAGATTCTTTGGTACTAAAAACCAATGAATATGGTTCGGTGCAAGGCTCATTTGTATTGCCCACGGGCGGACTAAATGGTCGTGTTTCGTTGCAGAGCACCTATGGTAGCAATACTTTTATGGTGGAAGAATATAAGCGTCCTAAATTTGAGGTTACGATGGAAAATCTTACAGAATCGTATCGTTTAGATGAAGATGTGAAAGTAAGGGGTCAGGCAAAAGCTTATGCTGGCAGTGCCATAGATGGGGCTGCGGTAAAATATCGTATTGTGCGAAGGGCTTCCTATCCGTGGTGGAGATGGTGGTGGGGAGATATGCCAAATACCTATCCCATGGAAATTGCCCATGGAACGGTTCAAACAGATGAAGAGGGTAAATTTGAAATAGATTTCAAAGCCATTCCCGATTATACTCAAAAGAGGGAGCATCAGCCAATGTTTTCTTATGAAATCAGTGTGGATGTTACAGATATTAGCGGCGAAACCCGCTCTGCTCATACCATAGTGCAGGTGGGCTATGTGTCGATGTTTGTTAGCACAAATATTCCTAATCAAATAGACCAAGCTGAAAAAAGTAAAAAATATAACATCAGAACTACCAATCTAAACGGCGTTAAACAAGATGGAAATGTAAACGTAAAAATTCACAGATTGCGACAAACGAAAAATTTCTTACATCATAAATTCTGGGAAAGACCAGATAAGTTTATTTTGACAAAAGAGGAGTTTAAAGAGCTGTTTCCCAATTATATTTATGACAATGAAAATGATATAAATACTTGGGATAAGTTGGAGAAGGTTTACGAAAAAACTTTCAACACAAAGCACGATACTATTATTGAGTTTAAAGATATTTCAAATTGGCTTGTTGGTGATTATATTATTGATATAGAGGGAGTTGATAACTATGGAGAGAAGTTTCAAAGTTCCAGATTTTTAAATATTTCCAATAGTAAGAAAAAGGATATCAGTATAATTTCCGCTTTAAATATTCAATCGCTTAGCAAAACTTATGAGGTGGGTGATGAGGTTTTAATACATCTTAGCTCAGCTTTAAATGATGCTGAAATCATGATGGAATATGAAAAAGATGGTAGGATTTTTCATCGTGAATGGATAAAATTAAATCGTGAACAAAAAACCATTAAAGTTCCTGTTACTGCCGCTGAATTGGGAGATTTTAGAGTGAATTTTGATATGTTTAATAAGGGAAGATATTATACAAAAACAGAATTTGTACAAGTTCCCGACAACTCAAAAAATCTGGATGTTAGTTTTGAAACTTTCAGAGATAAGCTAAGTCCTGGACAAGAGGAGGAGTGGCGAATTAAAATACGTGGTAGCAAGGGCGAAAAATTGGCAGCAGAATTTTTGGCAGGAATGTACGATAAGTCTTTAGATGCCTTTGCTCACCATGGTTGGTATCTAACACCCTTTTTTAATTTTTTTCATAGTGCTTCGTGGAGAAATACAAATCATACTTTAGGGGTAACTTCTACAAGATATGCAAAATCGCACTATT
>JAAYKF010000153.1 GCA_012522535.1 Bacteroidales bacterium | reverse complement strand
TGGCTTATTTTGAATTGGAATAAATAGGAGTGAGAAATTAACTTATTTTGTAAATAAAAATGATTTTCTTTTGCAAGCACATTTTTTTTGATTATTATTGCTCTCAAATTAAAAATTAATATAGGATATATGAAAAAAGTTTACTTTTTGCCTCTTTTAGTAGTTTTCTTTTTTATAAAACCATCATTAGCCCAAACATCATATTGGGACACTTTGAGTTACTATCCGTTGCAAGCAAACGAGATTTATATGCGTAACTTTAACCCAATTAATTATGATGTTGATGTGTTGAGAAATTGCGTGTTAGACTGCATAAACTACGCTCGTGATATTAATCCACAAGGAAGAGCTGGAAAATTAAAATTCAATGAAGACCTTGATTCTGCTGCACTTATCCAGTCCGAATATATGGCATATAGGCAGGAAAGAACTACTGAAAATAAAGGGGTTCATAAAAATACATACAGAAGAGTTAAAGCATACGGTGGAACACAATTTGTTGATGAAGTTGTGTCGCGTACAAAAGCATCAAATCCTAGAGAACACTATTCTTATCTTGAAGTGGCTCAAACAATGCTTAGACCTATTCTGAATAATAGAAGAAATTCTCTAATATTATTAGATAAAAAACATTCCTATGTGGGAATAGGCCACAGCTTTGATGAGTTTTATCGTAGCATTTATTTTTCCATTGTGCTTGGAAATGACAAAACTTTCAACCCATCAGCACTACGCAGAAGAGAATTGGCAACGCCTTTTACAACAAAAAAATATGGACTGAAAGCCCTCGATACCAGAAAATGTAGAAGATGTGAAGCTCAGAAATATTTAGAAAAATGGCACAACTATATTAAAATTGAAAATGATGAAGTCATTTTTGAATTTGATAATATTCGTAATTTAAAACGTGTTATTGGACGTAAAAAAGATGGTTTAGCAATAGAGTTTGTTACTCGTGAACAGTATAAATGTGGCGACGATAATATCCTCGACAATAATAGAGTCAATAGAGGGCATATGCTAAAGAGACTTTATATTGGAAAGATAGAGAAGAAAAATCTAATTACAGAAAGAAGATCCAGACAGCTGAAACTTGTAGTTGGAGAAGTTCCAGATGAAGTTGTGGGCGACTATGAAGTGAATTTATTAGTTATAAAAGAGAAATCTGTTTGTAGAGTTCTGCAAAAGCATTATGTTGAAAAATCTCCAGTTGAACATATTGAAAAGCTGAGATTTATTGCTGATACTGTTTCTATAGCTTCTGGTTTCTATAAGCCAGTTCCCGAAAAAGCAGTTCTTGAGTTCACTATTCCTTTTGAAAAAAATAAACATGACTATAAAACAGAGGATATTGAGCCATTTATAAAAGCATTGAATGAACCCAAATTTGATATTGATAACTTAGAAATAACAGCTTATACATCTCTGGAAGGTAGCGATGCTTCTAATACAGAATTGCAGAAAAAGAGAGCTGAAAGTATCGTTAGAGCCATCATTCAACGTCAAAAACAAAAACTTACTTACGACACTAAAACAAGCGATAGTTGGGAGTTCTTTAAAAAGGATGCTTTAAACTCAAAACATCCCGAGCTTGCAACAATGTCCCAAGACGAAGCCAAAAGACAGTTGAAAGGAAAAGTTCTGAAAGATATGGAGCCAATTCTTGCTAAACATCGTTTTGCAAAAATTAAGATGAATATAACTTATGATATTAGCGGTCGTTTTGAGCAAGAGTTTGTGGAGAGTAAATTCAATAGAGCCATTGCCAGCGACGACTTAGCTATGGCAATGTCGGTACAAAAATATATTATCAAAGCTTGCGAAGAGGGAAGATATTCCCGTTCTATCGTCAACGCGATGAAAATACCCGTTGAAGAAAAATATCTGCCATTTTTAATAAACAAGAATTATATAGCAAATGTAATTGAAGATAGAGTTACAAAATCCATGGCTCAAGATGCTGAAAAGAATTATAATCTTAATCCAAAAAACGATTTTGCTCTATTTGCTAAAACCGTTAGTGATGTTGTAGAAGCTGATATTAAAAATGAGGCAGAAATAAATAATATTCAATCAAATGTAGATAGAATTTATTCGCTAAAACATGTACCTCAGGCTAAAGCTGATGCCCTTAACTTAGAACTTCAATTCAAAATTATCGACTATGCTGACACATCGGCATCGGCATCAATGGAAGCATTGCTTGAGTCAACTTATGAAAAAATTAAAACCATCGTAAATGTAGAGTCAAATACTTGGATGAACGCATATAAACTTGCCAATATATTCATTGACCATGGCGATTATCCCTATGCCGAATTCCTTATGGCGCCTTTTATAGACTCAAAAAAGATTTCTGATGATTTCTTATTTACATATTTTTCGCTATGGAGCTATAGAGAAGAGCTATATCTGGGTAGCAAATTTGCCGAGCTGGCTCAGAGATGCTTCGAGACAGATAGGGTAAGATTCTGTACCATTATGGATAAGTTCTCATTCCAAGTGTTGGAAAATTTAGAAGTGAAAAAATTATATTGTAAAGAGTGTAAATAGTGTATGTAAATAGTAAAAAAAAATGGGCTTGAAAATGAAGCCCATTTTTTTTACTATTTTCTGGAATATTATTCTATCTTTGTATTGTCATAATAGGTGCAAAAAATGCAAAAACTTAATTTTCCTTCATACCAATTTCGCATTGAAGTAGTTGATAATAAAGAGTATATCTGGGATGAGTTCAGAAAGACAATGGTTAGGCTCACGCCCGAAGAGTGGGTTAGACAACATATGTTGAAATGGCTCAATGTTGAAAAAAAATATCCAGCTTCAATAATAGGAGTGGAGAAGAAAATTTTGGTAAATAAGATGGATAAAAGATTTGATGCCCTAGTTTTTGACTCCAACGCAAACCCACATATTATAATCGAGTGCAAAGCTCCAGAAGTGAAACTTAATAGTGAGACTTTTTTGCAATTGGCAAATTATAATAGCGTTGTAAAAGCACCTTACCTTATGATAACCAATGGGATAGAGCATTATTGTGCTTTTGTTGATTTCGAGAAAATGAAAATTAAGCACGTTGAAGATATCCCAACATATGAATCAAATAAAAATAAATAGACCATGAAACGACTTGTTTTTTTAGTATTTATTTTTCCAATAATTGTCATCGCACAAAAGCTTTCTGTAGATTTTTCTAACACTATGGAGAAAACGCTAATCTTTAAAATGAAAGATGAACATAGAAGAGAGTGTGCCGAAACATCTATACAAAATCCAATATTCAATAAAATTGAAGAAATATTAGATGTTTCAAGTGTGAAAAAACTTTTTCCCAATGCAAAAGTGCCCGATACAAAGACCAATAAATTTAATGAAGAATTGGTAGATCTTTCGCTTGTCTATCAGTTGGAATATAAGGCAGATATTGCCCTTGAAAATGCCTATTTTCTTCTGCAGAAATCAAAACTTTTTGAATATGTAGATGTGAAGCACTACTATGAAACTTTATACGTTCCCGACGACCCCCAAATAGGTTCGCAGTACCATTTGGAAAATATAAAAGCCTACGAAGCATGGGATATAAGTAAAGGCGATTCCAATGTTGTAATTGCAATAATTGATACAGGAAATGATGCTGATCACGAAGATCTTAAAAATAAAATAGCTTACAATTATCAAGACCCAATTAATGGAGTTGACGACGATAACGATGGCTATGTAGATAACTATATGGGTTGGGATTTTGGAGAAATGAATAATAATCCACAAATAAGTTCGGGTCAACATGGTGTTTTTGTAGCAGGTATTGCAGCTGCCGAAAATGATAATTCTGTGGGGATTTCGGGGGTGGGGTATCACTCTAAATTTCTTCCCATTAAGGTTGCCGACGAGAATGGTAGGTTAGTAAATGTTTATGAAGCTGTTGTTTACGCCGCCGAGCATGGAGCATCAATAATAAATTGCTCATGGGGAACAACTCTGTTTTCGGGAAGTGTTTTTGAGCAAGATGTGATAAACTATGTGACAAATAATTTGAATTGCTTGGTTGTTGCAGCATGCGGAAATGATGATAATGAAATTCCATTCTATCCAGCGTCATATCAAAATGTTGTAAGCGTAGCCATGACAGATATAAATGACCATAAAGGAACAAACTCAAGCTATGGAATTTATGTCGATATTTCGGCTCCGGGACAAAATGTTTATAGCACCATGACAGCAAACACATACGCCTACTCCTCTGGGACCTCCTTTGCTGCTCCAGTAGTTTCGGGCTGTGCTGCAATCCTCAAGAGCTATTTCCCAGAAATGTCGGCACTGCAAATAGCCGAAAGATTAAGGGTAACATCTGATAATATTGACACAATATCGCATAATGAAGAATATACTAATTTGCTTGGTTCAGGTAGGGTAAATTTGTACAATGCATTGGTTGAAAACGATAAACCTTCTGTTAGACTTAGAAGCGTAAATGCCAATATTTCAAACATTGGCGTAGTGGAAGTCAATGCCCAATTTAAAAACTTTTTGGCACCAACACAAAATCTTCAAATAACACTAAAATCCCTTTCGCCATATGTTTTGGTAACAGACTCTGTTTTTCAGGTGAATGAACTTGGCACCATGGAGAGCATAGAATCGGGTGGTGAGTTTAAAATAGAGATATTAGAAAATATACCCCAAAATCACAGATTAGTCCTCAAATTCGAATTTCAAGATGAAGGATGTTCGTCCTATGATTACAAAGAGTTTATACTAAATAAAAACTATTTGACAGTAGATACAAACCTAATTAGAACAACATTCACAGCCAATGGAAGAGTGGGTTATACTGATAATAACTTCATGCAAGGCGATGGCTTTGTTTATGACAATGTGGAAACATTTATGTATATGGGCGGATTTTTGTTAGGAGTTTCCAACGACAAGGTTTCCAACAATTTATATAATAATAATGGATATGATAGTGATTTTATAAATGTGGTAAATCCTCTTGCTAACGCCAATTCGGAAATAGCCGATTTGGAATATATTAGTGTTTTTAATGATAATGGAGCTTCTAATTCTAAAATTGGTGTAGAGGTAGTTCACAAAGCTTTTGCGTGGAGCGACATCGATAGTGAAAATTTTGTTGTTTACGAGTATAATATTGTAAACAAAAACCAAAGCAATATTGAAAATCTCTATGCTGCACTTTTTATTGATTGGGATTTGCATACATCATCGTACAATAGAGCTAAATACGATGTCAGTTCCAAAACTATTTATGCTTGGACTGATGAAAAAGATTGGTTTGCAGGAATTTCTGCCCTTGCAAATTTGCCTTTCAATAAATATGCCTTCGACAATGACGGACAAAATCTAAGTATGAATATTTCTGACGGATTTAGCAAAACAGAAAAATTCACTGCAATGACCCTAAACAGAGATTCGGCAGGCTTTGTGGGTAGAGGAAATGATGTCTCATCAATGATTTCTTATGGACCACTTTTTATATCGCCCAACGACACCGTTAAAGTAGCCTTTGTTTTGTCGGCAGGAAAAAATTTGTATGAGTTACAAAATGCAGCACTGCAAGCCAGCAAACTCTACCACGGTGAGACAGGAATCGCCCAAGAAAATAAAAATAATTTTAAATTATATCCCAACCCTTCAAATGAATATATCTATGTAGAAGGATTGCAGAATGGAGAAAGATACAAAATTTCAATATTTGATAATTTGGGAAGAATGGTTTATTTGAGTGAAACTCTGAATGAAAATAGAGTTAAAATAGATGTTTCATACCTAAAAAATGGAATTTGGTTTTTCAAAGTCGAGACAAATAGTTCTGTAGAAGTTCAAACTTTTATAAAAGAGTAAAAATGAAGTTTTGAACTTAAGTTTCAACTTTGTTTTGTATGCTATTTTTGTATATTTGTCAAATATTAAAACATAGATGCTTAAAAACTATTTCGATTTCAATAAAAAGGAGCTAAATGGAGCATTAATTCTTGTGGTAATACTTGCTACAATTATGATAATCTATTTTGTTTCTCCCATGAGAGGTACCAAGATTGAAACGATTGATGAAGGCATGAAAGAAAGCTTTGCAGAGTTCTCATACAGACTTATGCAAATAAATGATTCCATTGAAAAAAGTCGATTTGCATGGTCGCAAAATAAAAACAATGTGGATTTTAACAGGGTAGATTATTCTATTTCGAAAAAGGAGTTGAAACCATTCAAATTCGACCCTAACAAGGCAACAGAGGCTGATTGGACAAAAATGGGGCTTTCGGATAGACAAATAAAATCCATAGAAAACTACAAATCGAAAGGTGGAAAATTCAGGACAAAAGAGGATTTCAGAAAAATGTACTCTATCAGCGATGAAGAGTATGAAATTTTGGAACCATATATTGAAATAGCTGTTGATACTACACAAAAAACCACATATACTTATGCTCCTAAAAAAATAGATTTTAGGTTTGAGCAAATAAATCTTAATTTAGCGGACACTTTCGATATGCAAAGAGTTCCGGGAATTGGGAAAGCACTTTCGACAAGAATTTTTAAATATAGAGAACGTTTGGGAGGTTTCTACGATTATAGTCAACTTTTTGAAGTTTATGGAATGGATAGTAGTAGAGTGGAAAAAGTGATGCCATATTTTAAAATTGATGAAAACGAAATTAGAAAAATAAACATAAATAAAGCCGAAATTTCTGAAATGCTAAAACATCCATACATTGATATGTATATAGCAAAATCGATAGTTGTTTTTAGAGAGGAAAATGGACGATTTACTCGATTGGAACAGCTAAAGGAGACAACCCTAATGTATGATGAACTGTATGATAGAGTGAAAAGGTATATTAAATTGGAAGATTAGATAAAGTAATATGAAAACTGCAAAGCTAAATTATAAACTAATATTTTCAACTTTTCTTCTTAGTGTTTTATCTGTTTTTACATTGAGTCAAAACACGCAGCTAATTGATAGTCTCAATGCCGAAGCGATAAAACTTCGATTTGAGGATTTTGCCAAATCTGAGAGCTTATCCAATAGAGCATTAAATCTTTCTCAAAGCAATAATTATGTCAAAGGTAGGGGAGACGCATTGAGAAATAAAGCTACCATAAACCTTCTATCTTCAAAATATGAATTAGCAATAAAACAGTATAAAGAAGCCATTATGTGCTTCCAGAAAATAGATGAATTTGAGGCATTAGCAGCTTGTTATAGTAATATTGGCGTAATATACTCCAGATTGAATATGTATGAAAAATCGATGAAATATTATAAAAAAGCTTATGCTGTGGAAAAAGATTTTGAAAATCAAATTCCTATGGCTCAAACCATCGATAATATTGGAATTATTTACCATAGACTCAACGAAAGACATAAAGCTATAGACTGTTTTCATAGGGCAGCAAAAATATTCTATCAATACGAGTCTTACGATAATTTAGCACACTCATTAATCTATATAGGTGCAGTTTTGATGGATGCGGAAAACTTTTCTAAGGCAATTGAATTAAATAAACTTGCGGTGGGTTTGGCAAAGCAGTGTGGCGATTTACCAGCACTTGGCGATGCTTGGAATAATTTGGCAAATAGCTACTATCACATGGGAAATGTGTCGGATGCCCTTTCCTCTATACAAAAATCTCTTTTTTATAGAGACCAAATTGGAGATTTAAATGGAATGTTCAATTCCTTAAAATTGTCTGCAATAATTTATAGAGATAATGAACTTTTAGACTTGTCGGATCAAATGATGTTTAATCTGCTTGAAATTTCGCAAGAGGTTGGAAATCATCTGAATATGGCAGTGGCATTTACAGAAATTGGTGTAAATTTGAAAATTAGAGGAAATTATGAAAAATCGCAATTATACTTCAAAGAAGCTTACGAAATAGCACAAAATATTGATAATAGTGAGCTTATTGAAAAAGTTAATAAAGAGATTGAAGACCTTAATCGGATATTGACAAATTAAAATTTTATTTTCCAGAACATAGGAAAAATAGCCCAAACATTTTTTTTGTAGCTTAGATAATCATCACCAAATTTATTCAATAAAAACTCTTCTTCTTTGGGGATTAATATCCTGAATATTAAATATATAGCAGGAATTGTGCTGAGGATGATTAGGGAGTTGAATATAAAGACTACTGCTGGTGCAAAACCCAATACCCATGCCGAATAGGCAGGGTGTCTGCAAAGAGAAAAAGTGCCATCGGTCAAAAGCTTCCCTTCGTCGTAGGCTGCTAAAACTCTTTTTATGGAAAGATATAGCATCAAAACTCCATAAATGAAAAATATAAATGACAGTGAAATTGAAAAAATATAATTACTGAAAATTTTGTCGTTGGGAGAGATTATAAGCCAAATAATGAAACTCAATAAACCGTATGAAAAGCCCAATGCTCCTAATTTAACCCCAATTCCGTGTTTGCCAATTTTCATATCAATGGGTTTTTGCAATGTTTTTGTTTACCACTATTATAAAATCAGCTTTTTGACTTTCATTCTCTTCAATAATATTCACATTCTCTTGTCTGCTAATGCTGATGGTCATGATTTTTAGTTTCTTACTGGCCTCTTTCAAATACCAATAAATTGCTTCGAAATTGTCAGAATGAAAAGCACCATGTAGATGTATGAAAATTGAATTCTTTTTGTGATTTTTATAAATAAAATGAGCCATGGTGGCATCTTTTATAGCTTGTGCTTTGGGGAAGTTTTCTGGATTTCGTTTCATATTGTGAACTGGCAAATTCATTTCAAGCATGCTTTTATAACATTGCAATTCTTGGTTGTATTTAATGGGTAGGGGAGCAATCCAGCTTTTGGCTTCTTTGCTTAGTTTCTCCAAAGCTTCAAAACCACCATTATTAACCATGGCGGCATATCTTCTGGGAATATTTGTGGCGACAAATTTCAATTTGTTTTCGCGAGCATATTCCAAAATAGCCCTATAATCTGTGTTGTAATTTTTCCACAATCTAACCTCATTTTTAAAATTAGATTCACTTATTCTTCCCTCAAAATATTCATCAATTATGGTCTGATTGTCGCTTTCGAACATTTCGGCACCAACAATTATTTCTTTAGCAGAAAGTTTGTGTAGGTCAGAAATCAACTCAAATTGAAGCCAATGAGCAATGGCATCATCATGAAATTCTCCAAAAAGAATTATATCATATTCTTTGGCAGCCTCCAGCATAGCTTCGTAGGAGCTTATTTCACCACCTTTTTTGAAGATGTTATATGCCTCTTTTTGAGCAAAAGCCCACAATGCCGAAAATAGTATTATTGTTAAAAATGTTTTTCTCATATCTCTCCATTTATCTGTGTGATAAACAACTAATTTGTCAATTGGTTGCTTGCAAATTTCGCCTTTTTTTAAATTTAGCTCATCCATTATTTCCCAAATTATATCTTTAAAGTAAAACGCAATTGAGCCAACAAAGTTTATAGATATATTTTTGTGTTCAGGATAAATCAATATCATATTCTTGAAAAATTGTAGAAATGAATCTTTCACAATTAGCCTAATTTCTTCAAAATCAATCAGTTTTGCAATTTTAGTGCTATATGACGCTAAGTATCTATTGGGAAATTCGCCTCTATATATATTGTCTAAAACTTCTTGCAGTTTTATGTCAAATTTATCAATCTCATTATTTAATTCAGTGGAAAATTTGTTATTGAAATAGGCATTTAGGAACATTTTACCCAAATGTGCACCACTTCCTTCGTCTCCCAAAATATAGCCCAAAGAATTTATCCCTTTTGTAATGTTTTCTCCATCGTATAGGCAGGAATTAGAGCCAGTACCCAAAATGGCAACAATTCCTTTTTGATTGCCCAAAACTGCCCTTGCAGAAGCCATAATATCACTCTGAACTTCTATTTTAGCCTCCTTGAAAATGTTTTTAAAAGCAGATAAAATTAGCTCTTTTTTGTCCTCATTGGAGCAACCAGCACCATAATAATATATTTGTGAAATTTCAGAAATGTGCTCTATTTTAATTGTATTTAGAATAATCTTTTCGATGCTTTCGGTGGTATGGTAATATGGATTCATGCCTTCGCTATGCAATTTTATTATTTCCTCTTTCGACTTATGAATATGCCAATCAGATTTGGTGGAGCCACTTTCAATAATTAAAATCATATTTCAAATAAATATTTGACAAAGTTCTTTCAATGCAAACTTAAGAATTTAATTTAGAAAAAAGATCTTATTTGTTTTTCTTCTCTATTATGTTGAAATTTGCACTATAAAAGATTTTGTATGGGTGCAATTAAGGAGTTTATAGGTAATGTGGGAAAAGCAGCTGAAAGTAATGCTTTGGTTAGAATTTCAATTTCCGATAGAAGAGATTCAAAAACGGAGGTGAAAAGTGTAACAGTTCGTGCTGTAAAGTTGAAAAAAGGTGAGTTTTTGAGTTTTGTTTATAGATATACCACAAAGGATATCACCAAAAATCACTTATTAGATGAGTCATTAGAAATTATTGAGAAATTGATTTCAGAAGATTATATGCAAGCCGAATTGCAAACTTCTACTGGGAGGTGGGTTTTGAGTACGCATGGAAAAAGAGCCAAGATTAAATTTTTCGAACAAGTTGAATTTCAAAAAGTAAATTTGTCGCACGACAAACAGAAAAATAGAATAATAGAAATTGGTGGGAGCGAGTATCTTAAAAGTTTAGGCGTGAGCGATGAAAAGGGGAGAGTTAGACCTAAGATGAATCACAAGTATAGGCAGATAAATAAGTATATTGAAATTGTAGATGATATAATTAAAAATATTCAGTTTAAAGAGGAAATTAACATTGTGGACATGGGTTCTGGTAAAGGATATCTGACTTTTGCTCTCTATGATTATTTTACCAATCATAAGAAAATGAGTGTCAATATCACTGGAGTTGAAATCCGTAAAGAGCTTGTGGATAAGTGTAACTCCATAGCCAAAGCCTCAAAATTTGATAATTTAAAATTTGTAGAGAGTGATATTTCTTCTTTTGAAGGAGATAATTGCGATGTTTTAATTGCACTTCATGCCTGCGATACAGCCACCGATGATGCCATTGTTAAGGGTGTTCGTATGCAGTCGAAACTTATAATTGTGGCTCCATGCTGCCACAAACAGATACGAAAACAGCTAAATCCAGAAAGCCCCTTAAATTTAGTTAGCCGTTTTGGAATATATCAAGAACGTCTTGCTGAAACCATAACAGATTCGATGAGGGTTCTTGCATTGGAGACTTGCGGATATAAAACCAATGTAGAAGAGTTTATCGCCATGGAACACACTCCTAAAAACATATTGATAAGTGCAATTTTCGACAGATCCTTGATGGAAAAAAGGGAGGATAAATTGGAAGAGTATGTATCATTAAAAAAGTTTTTTGGCATAGAAAAACACTATTTGGAGAATTTTTTAGAGATTTACTAGAAAAAAGCGAAGTATAATTGTTTTATTTTGCCCATTTTGATAAAAAATTAATGGGCAAATGCTTTCATTATCAGATATTTTTACTAATTTTGCAGTCCTATTTGAAAGAGGCTCTTCATTTAGGATTGAAATTAACCTCGATTATTAAGTAAAGACTTAAATTGTCATATAATTTTAGAATGACAGAAGAAATTAAAAACACTGAAAATCAGGAAGTTGAAGTATCAGCTCCTGTTGAAGTAAAAGAAACAAAAACAGCTGAAGTTCAACCACTTGCAGATTTTGATTGGGATGCAATTGATAAGAAAGACGTTGAATATTCAGCAGAAGAACAAAATCGCTTAGAAGAAATTTACAATGAAACCTTTAGCTCTATTGTTGAAAAAGAGGTAGTAGAGGGTGTAATTGCAGCTATTTCTTTGCGTGAAATTGTTGTAAATATTGGATATAAATCTGATGGTATCCTAGCTGCATCTGAATTGAGATATAATCCAGATATTAAAGTTGGTGATAAAGTTGAGGTTTATGTTGAAAGTCAAGAAGATGCAACTGGTCAACTTTTGTTATCGCACAAAAAAGCACGTATTCTACGTTCTTGGGAGCGCGTTAACGAAGCTCACGAAAAAGATGAAATCATTAATGGTTTTGTTAAATGTCGTACAAAAGGTGGTCTTATCGTTGACGTATTTGGTATTGAGGCTTTCTTGCCAGGTTCTCAAATCGACGTGAAACCCATCCGCGACTATGATGTTTTTGTGGGTAAAACAATGGAGTTTAAAGTTGTTAAAATTAACCACGAATATAAAAACGTTGTTGTATCACATAAAGCACTTATTGAAGATGAGCTTGAAGCACAAAAATCTGAAATTATTGCTAAACTTGAAAAAGGACAAATTCTTGAAGGTACAGTTAAAAATATCACTCCCTACGGAGTATTTATCGACCTTGGTGGCGTAGATGGACTTATCCATATTACTGACCTATCGTGGGGACGTATAAATCATCCAGACGAGATTGTACAATTAGACCAAACTATCAACGTTGTTATCCTTGATTTTGACGAAGGTAAAAAACGTATTGCACTAGGTCTGAAACAATTAACACCACATCCTTGGGATTCGTTAGATGCTGACCTAAAAGTGGGTGATAATGTTAAAGGTAAAGTTGTTGTTATAGCTGACTATGGTGCATTTATCGAAATTCTTCCAGGAGTTGAAGGATTAATTCACGTATCGGAAATGTCGTGGTCGCAGCACTTACGTACAGCTCACGACTTCTTGAAAGTTGGAGAAGAAATAGAAGCTGTTATACTTACACTTGACCGTGAAGAGAGAAAAATATCATTGGGTATTAAACAACTAAAAGATGACCCATGGACTGATATTTCTACTAAATATTCCGTTAACTCAAAACATAAAGCTATCGTTCGTAACTTTACTAACTTTGGTATTTTTGTTGAGTTAGAAGAGGGTGTTGATGGATTAATTCACATTTCGGACTTATCATGGTCGAAAAAAATTAAGCATCCAGCCGAGTTTACAAAAATTGGTGAAGATATAGAAGTTGTAGTTCTTGAAGTGGATATTGAAAACCGTCGCCTAAGCTTAGGACATAAGCAATTGGAAGAAAATCCATGGGATGTTTTCGAAACTATATTTACACTTAATTCGGTTCACAAAGGAACA
Source organism: Bacteroidales bacterium (assembly GCA_012522535.1). Classification (GTDB taxonomy): domain Bacteria; phylum Bacteroidota; class Bacteroidia; order Bacteroidales; family WCHB1-69; genus JAAYKF01. The sequence continues at coordinate 583 of JAAYKF010000153.1, read as the reverse complement.
ATTATTTCTCAAACAGACAAAGGTAGTGTTGTTTCACTTCCATACGGAGTTGAAGGTTTTGTTCCCAACAGACATATCGTTAAAGAAGACAAATCTACAGTAGTTGTGGATGAGATTGCTGATTTTAAAGTAATTGAGTTTTCTAAAGAGAACAAGAAAATAATAATGTCTCATACAAAAGTATGGCAAGATGACGGAGCAGTTGAAGAAGAAAAAGATACAAGAAGAAAACCTCAAGATTCTAAAAAAGCCATTAAGAAAATAAATGAGAATGTTGAAAAAACAACTCTTGGCGATATAGAAGCTCTAGCAAATCTTAGAGATGAACTAAAGAAAAAAGATAACTAAAATTATCCTTTTATAAATTAAAACCGTCTCCACAATGGAGACGGTTTTTTTATATCTATTGGAAAAACATTATAGTTCAATTTTAGATAAATAGCGGGACTCGAACACTCCTGACTTCGACACTTTTAATTTAACAATTCTTCAACTCACTGAATTTCAGTGAAATATAATTTTTGGGACACCATTTTGGGTGTCCCAGCCCAAAAAAGATATATCTTTGAGGCATGTTTATACG
>JAAYKF010000152.1 GCA_012522535.1 Bacteroidales bacterium | reverse complement strand
TGCTGAATCTTTTAATTCTAAAATAAAACTATTCCGTGCTAATTTAAGAGGAGTAATAGATACTAAATTCTTTCTATTCAGAATGGAGAAACTTTTTGCTTAGTCCCCAAAAAATTAAGGTGAGCCTCCTTTGTGCCTTTGTGGTTCCTTCAGTGGTAGCTCAGCTGAGCTCTGAGCTTGGAAAATCGACTAAATTTTATAGCCACGGAGACACGGATAACTACCACTTCAAGTATCTTGCTTAGATAGGAGTATATTAATTGTTTACCTAACAATCGAGCAGGCAATTCTTATTAATCTCTTTATCTTCCACCTGAATTGTGGTGTGGGTTATTGCAAAATTTTCTCTCATTATTTTTTGGATATTTTCTATAATCGTTGCTCCATCGTTTTTGCTTATAACATGTACTGTCATGGCGTTTTCGGTGGTACTCATAGCCCAAACATGTAAATCGTGAATTTGCTCCACTCCTTCCACTTTGAGTAGTTCGTTTTGAAGTTTTTCTATATCAATATTTCGCGGAACAGCATCCAATGCAAGGTTTATGGAGTCGATGAAAAGTCCCCAAGTACTCCAGATTATAACCAAAATAATTATCATACTTGTTAGGGGGTCAATCCACATAAAGCCAGTAAATGTAATGAGCAAACCAGCCACCACAACGCCCAGAGAGATAATTGCATCGGCGAGCATATGCAGATAAGCTCCTTTTAGGTTCAAGTCGTGTTTTTGACCTTTTATAAAAAGGAAGGCTGTAAATCCATTTATGAGTACTCCAATGGCAGCCACAATCATTACTTGACTTCCTGCCACTGGTTCGGGGTTTGAGATTTTTTCAATGGCATTCCAACCAATTATAGCCACTGCACCAAAAAGCAGTAATGCATTCAGAATTGAAACAAGGATTGTGGTTTTTCTGAGACCATAGGTGTATTTTCCCTTTGGTTTTAACTTAGCTAACCAAACGGCAGTCCATGCAAAAATAAGGCTTAAAACGTCGCTGGCATTATGTCCGGCATCTGCCAAAAGTGCCGACGAATTGGCCAAAAAACCGTACATTACCTCTACAATAACAAAGGCGATATTTAAGCCAATTCCAATGGCGAAAACTTTGTTATACTGGAAGTTTTCTAAGTGATTGTGGTTGTGATCGTGGTAATGAGACATGTTTTATAAGTTTTTAATGTACTAACTAACAAGTCTCTTTTTTGTTTGTTTTTCAAATGTTTTATGACAATATCTGAAACATTACGTTTATGGCAGATTGTAAATCGCTAAAAACCAACCGCTTTAACTCCAAACAAAAGGCTATCTTATAGTCTTCTTTTTCTTTTATTTTGCTTTTGTTTAATTTGATTTGCCTTGTTTTTCCAATCGTTAGCCTCTTCGGGCATATTTTTATATTCGTAAGTCATGGCTATAAACTCATATGCCTTGTGATTTTGCGGATCGTATTTTATGCAATTTTCAAAGGCTTCAATGGCTTTGTCATACTCTCCTATGGTTCCATATGTGCTTCCCAAATTGAACCAAGCATCGGAATAATTGGGGTCTAAATCAACGGCTTTCAAATACATTTCCAAGGCAGTTTGATACTCCCCTCTTTCGAAAAATAAAATACCATAATTGCTTATTGTTACAGCCTTTTCTGGATTAAAACTAAGGGCTTGTTGGTAGTTTTGCTCAGCCTTTTCGTTATCTCCCAAACGGAACCAAGCCAGACCCAATTGCTCAAATCCATCGGTGTATTTTGGATATATTTCAACAGCTTTTTCAAATTGTGCAACTGCTTGCTGCATAACCTCATTTCGTCTGTTCAAATCTTCGGTATCCATGGCATCATCTCTAAGTGCCAAGCCCCACCAAAGTCGCAAATGGGCACTATTGGGTGCTTTTTTCACATCAGCCTCAAAAAGCGTGTATTGGTCCTTCCACTGGGCAGCCCTCACCCTTGTCATATATCCAAAAATCACAAAAACTGGTATCAAAATATAGGTGGTCAGTTTGTGGGAATTTATAAGGTGCAAATTCTCTTTTCTTCTCTCCTTTGGAGATAAAATTTGATTTAAAAAAATTATAAAAGCTATGCAAAAGCCCAATGATGGCAGAAAGAGAAAACGGTCGGCAAATGGCGAACCTATCACAAAAACAATATTGCTGTAAATGGATATTGCTATGAGATAAAAAATAATTCCAAAAGCTATCCACGATTTTTTCAATAAGCCTCTTATGGCGAAAACAAGAAGTGCAATATATAGCACAAAAGACAGTATAAAAACTGGGTTTGAGACTTTTACAAAATTAAAATGAGCAAAACCATAGTCTGCTATAAGTGGATATGGAATAAATAGTTTTAGGAAATATTTGCCCAAAATTGCCACTGCTGTAGAAAATTGCAGAAGATAATTTGGAGAATGTGCCATAAAATTATCCACAAAACTTATGGCATTTGATGCAGAGTATTGAGATAATATTGAATGCCTTATGGCAACATAAGCCACTACTGGCAAGCACATTAAGGCAAACAAATAAATATATTCCTTGATGCTTTTTTTGGAGCGATACCAATGAAAAAGGGGAAATATAAAAAGCATCATCACAACTCCCTCTTTGGACAAAAATGCCAAAAAATATGTAATTATGGAAAAAATGAGTTGCTTTACATCTTTCTTATCAAGATAATTGAGATATGAAATAAATGTGAGCATTAAAAATAGGAATGACATTATTTCGTCTCTACTCTTTATATTTGCTACAACTTCACTGTGAATGGGATGAAGAGCAAAAAGTAGAGCTATGAAAAATGGAATAATATGATTGAAGTTTTGAAAAAGTCGTTTCAAAAAAAGGTAGAGTAAAACTATACTTAATGCATAAAAAAGTACATTTATAAAATGATAGAAGCCCGGATTGTCGGGCGAAATTTGCCACTCCACGGCATACATTACCAATGGTAGCGGGCGATATAAATTATCTGTGAGATTGTTTACGCCGTATCTGTACGGAGTTTTCAGAATTGTGCTAATACCTTTTGAGCCAGATTTCACAACCCAATTATCGGCCAAAACGCCGTAATCGTCCAAAACATAAAGATGTTTAAAGGTGTTTGAATAGGCAAAAAATGAGATTACAAAAAGAGAAATGAGAAAAATTCGGTTCTGCCTTCGGGCAGATTTATTATCAATGATTAATTCGATATTTGAATTTTTGTTATTCTTCTTCTTTTTGACCATTTTTAGTAAGCATAAAAATTCAGATTTTTCACTGTTGGGCTGTGTTTCAGTGAGTCAACGGCTGATTTATTTAGCAATACATTGTCGTATCTATAATAAAATCTGCTAGAGAAAAGTCCCAGTCCATTGGCAACATTTGTATATGACGGACGCTCCTCTACTATACTGATACTGGGGGCATTAACATCATTATATCTAACAAACTCCTCACCTGCTGCCCAAACCACAATGGAACAAGTATCGTCGTAACGAACAATATTTGGATCGGCTTCGAGCTTAGAGCTAAGGGTTGTTAGAAATCTTCCGCCATTTAGATTTAGGTCAAAATCGGTGTCGTGTTTTAAACTTTTACTACTGGCAAGATTTATCACAATGGGTCCTTTTTTCACAACTTCGTTTGTTATGGCATTTCTTTCTCTGTAATAAAACTCGAAATTTACCATTATTTGAGCACTGTTTTCGGGAGCCACCATTGTGAGCCTTGTAAAGGGGTTAATCATCAATGTGGTATTGGGGTAAAAACTCTTTAGTCGGAAGGGGTTAAAGTCAAAAACAGATGGATAGCTAATTAAATTTGTAATGGCTGAAGTCTGTTTACCTGTATATTTATTTTCGACAACAACTCTATAATAGTACGAATTATCTAAGGCTGGTTGTCCATCTTTAGTACGGTATAAAACTTGGTAGGGACTAGAAAAGACTCCAGCATCCTTAGGGATGGCTGTTGTAGTGTCAAATTCAATTATGCCCTCGCTCACAAACATATTTCCATCTAAACGAAGTTTTTCCAAATATACATTTATGGAGTCGTAATAATAAATATTATCAGGATTTTTGGCTGCATCATATAAGTTGTCTTCGGTAACAAAAGCTTTGTAAACCTTAATATACTGAACATCATCTACATGATTTAGCAAACCATAAACAACGGTTGTCTCCTTTAGCGGACCATTTATTTCTAACTTATTATTGCACGCAGACAAAACAATAAGGACCAAAAATATGAGATTAAAGTATCTATTTTTCATTTCTAATTATATTTAAGTGCCAAAATTACTAATTATTTCCATAAAACTTGCATTTCACAGATGTTCTTAACTGACAATTTGTCATAAAAATTGTTCAAGAAGTTCAATATGTCGCATACAATATGTCAGTATATGGATTTTAAATAAATTCATATTTTTAAGACCAAAACCATAAACACAAGTTCAATTAGCTGATAATCATTACTTTAAACCACTTAAAAAAGCTGATTTTCTATTTTAATAAATTTCAAATTGTTTTTTTGGCACAATGATTGACCAATGGGCGTTTGAAATAATTATATGAATTTAAAATATTAATGTATTATGGGAAAAATAATTGGATTTGATTTGGGTACTACTAACTCTTGCGTTTCAGTAATGGAAGGTAATGAGCCTGTGGTAATTACAAATAATGAAGGAAAACGCACTACTCCATCGGTGGTTGCATTTGTTGAAAACGGTGAAAGGAGAATTGGTGATCCTGCCAAACGTCAATCTATTACCAATCCACAAAAGACCATCTATTCTATTAAGCGTTTTATGGGTGAAACTTATGACAGAATTTCTGGTGAAATAAAAAATATGCCCTACGATGTTATAAAAGGCGACAACAATACACCCAGAGTTAAAATTGACGATAGACTATACACTCCACAAGAGCTTTCGGCAATAGTTCTTCAAAAGATGAAAAAGACAGCTGAAGATTATCTTGGAACAGAGGTTACAGAGGCTGTTATTACAGTTCCTGCATACTTTAGCGACTCACAGCGTCAGGCAACAAAAGAGGCTGGCGAAATTGCTGGATTGAACGTAAGACGTATTATTAATGAGCCTACTGCTGCTGCCTTGTCGTACGGTTTAGACAAAAAAGTTAATGATGTAAAAGTTGCTGTTTTCGACCTTGGTGGTGGTACTTTCGACATCTCTATCCTTGAACTTGGTGATGGTGTTTTTGAAGTGAAATCAACAAATGGTGATACTCACCTTGGCGGAGACGACTTTGACGAAAAAATTATAGATTGGTTGGCAGAGGAGTTTTTGAAAGATGAAAATATAGACCTTAGGAAAGACCCCATGGCTCTTCAAAGATTGAAAGAAGCTGCCGAAAAGGCCAAAATTGAACTTTCAAGCTCAACTTCTACCGAGATTAATCTACCTTATATTATGCCAGTGGACGGTATTCCAAAACACTTGGTACGTACGCTATCAAGGGCTAAATTTGAGCAACTAATTGATGATTTAGTGAAAAGAATTATTGCTCCTTGTCAAACAGCCCTAAAAGACGCTGGATACAGTGCAAGCGATATTAATGAGGTAATTCTTGTTGGAGGTTCAACACGTGTTCCTATTATCCAATCTACTGTTGAAGAGTTTTTCGGCAAAGCTCCCTCTAAGGGTGTAAATCCAGACGAGGTTGTGGCAATTGGTGCAGCTATTCAAGGTGGTGTTCTCTCGGGAGATGTGAAAGATGTTCTACTGCTTGACGTTACCCCACTTTCGTTAGGCATTGAGACCTTAGGCGGTGTTATGACTAGACTAATTGAGTCTAACACAACTATTCCTACTAAGAAGTCTGAAACATTTAGCACAGCTGCTGATAATCAAACCAGCGTTGAAATTCACGTATTGCAAGGCGAGCGTCCAATGGCTGCAAACAACAAGAGCATCGGGCGTTTCCACTTAGACGGAATTCCTTCGGCACCAAGAGGTGTTCCTCAAATTGAGGTTACTTTTGACATTGATGCTAACGGTATTTTGAATGTTATGGCTAAAGATAAAGCCACCGGAAAAGAGCAAAAAATTAGAATTGAAGCCTCCTCTGGTCTATCTGATGACGAAATTAACAGAATGAAAGCTGAAGCTGAAGCCAATGCCGAAGCTGACCAAAAGCAAAAAGAAGAGATTGATAAGCTAAATACAGCTGACGGACTAATCTTCAATACCGAAAAGCAACTTGAAGAGTTTGGTGAGAAAATTTCTCCAGATAAAAAATCAGCCATAGAGGCTGCAGTTGCAAGCCTAAAAGAGGCTCACGAGAAAAAAGATTTTGATGCCATTGATGCTGCAACTAATGAGCTTAACAATGCTTGGAATGCTGCCTCTGAAGAGATGTACAAAGCCAGTCAAGAAGCTGAAGCTCAAGCTGGCGACCCACAACAAGGTGGAGATGGCAGTGAGCCAGATGTTACTGATGTAGATTTTGAAGAAGTGAAATAAACTTCAAATAAAACAATTGAAAAAAGGGTTCTATTTCGGAACCCTTTTTTGATATACATACCCTCGATATTACTACTGGAGTTCTTTTTTACTCCTTAACTACTTTAATAAGTACCAAGCCTATGGTAGTAATTTAGGGTAAAACCAAAAAGATAAAGTATTAGATGACTAGCACACTACAACTCCAAATATAGTTCTCTAAACAAATCAATTGCTTTAATTTCTTCTGCTCCAATAGGGTAGCAAATATAGTTTTGCAAATAATCTAAAGCTTCAGTTTGGGGTATTGAAATTATGTTTTTATACTCTTCTACTGACTCTTTGAGATACCCTATTCCATATTCAAGTGATTCTTTAAATAACCTATATAATTCACTCTTTTTTAAGTCTTTATTAGAAATCCACACAGCAAATACAAAGGGTAAGTTTGTAAATTTATGCCACTCTTCCGATAGGTCGTAAATAAACTTAAACTTCTTTTCTACACCAAAAGTTTTGTCGCCAATAAGCACTTGTGCATCAGCATTTTCATTTTGAACAAAGTCCACATTTTGCTTATAGAAATTCTTAAACAAAACTTTGCAAAGTGCATTTGATGTTCTTGAATCTGAGTCAAGTTCAATCTTTTTTATCTCTTCAATGGGCTTGTTTGAAGCCAGTAGAACAGTTTTCACCTTTTTATGGGCTGCAATGCCGTAGTTTAGTGCAAACTGCCAATTTTCATTATTAAACGACTCCACAACTGGCACCAAGCCAATATCAATAATACCATCTTTAAGAGCATCAGCCACTGCCGATGGCACAAATGTTTGGAAATCAATCTTATAGGTTTCCAAACCATACCTATAAGGATATGAGTTAAGGTAGCTTACAAGTCCTATTTTCATTTTATATATTTTAGAGCTTCGTCAACACTGTTTAAAATTGGTTTCACGGATAAATCTTCGCCAACAGCTTGCTGCATCCACAGTTGCGGATGCTTGCGACCTAAGGCAAATATTCTTAAAACTTCATCTCCTATTATTTTATTTTGAAGATATTTCTCAAGCTGAAATTCTATCAAATGTCCGATGGGATAAGCCGAAAGGTAGAGTGGATCTATTATCATATGGGAATAGACAGCCAAAATTGGCTCGTTTTTAACCCCAAATATAGGGGCAAAATATTCATTCCAAACTTCAATGGCGATTTTATTTACTTGATAATTAAGCTGTACAGCTGTGGCATTGGGGTTTTCGTACATCCACTGCCAAGTGTAAATATCCACCAACGAAACGCCCATAATTTCCACACAACTCCAAAAAATATCCAATGCTAAATAGTGCTGTTGCAAAGCATCACTGTTTTCAATTCCGATTAACTCCAAATCACGTTTTTGAAAAACAAACGCCAAAGCCTCCGTAAAAGCGGTATTGGGAACGCCGTTAATAAAATAATTATCAACAAAATGGAGAGAAATTGTTTGCTCTACATTGTGTCCAAACTCGTGAACAGCAATATTGTAACCTTTATAATCCATTCCATTTTCGCCAATTCGGCTACGCAAATGAGCCTTATCATCTTTTGACCTAGCACCCCAAGCATGTCCAGCACCTCGCGAGGCTTCCACAACAACTTTTGAACAGATAAAATCGGCTTTCTCTTTTGAAAACCCCAATTTCTCTAACATCTTTGGCAGATAAACAGTAAAAGTTGCATTATTGGGGAAAAGTGCCAAAACTTTTTCGTCCAACTCCTCTTGCGACATGGTTCCACGGGGTTTAAAACCATCATACCAAATATCAAAAGCTTGCAGTTTTCTTCCCAATCTCTTTTCGATTAATTTCGCCACAGAATGTACCTGTTTCGACGATAAAAGCTCCTTGAACATGGTCTCCACTTCCTGCTGCGACATCTCCATTTCCATATCGAATTTTCGGTTGATATGAGTTGGAAAATTGGGATAATACTCATCAATGGATTTCATTATTTTAAATACATCCAACAAATATTCATATCTGGTATCAGCTTCGCGTTCCGCATCTATTTCTATGGCTTTGTCAAACACTTTATTTGTATATGGATTCCATGTTAAATTGGGATTGTTAATCACTGCTTGAGGTATGGTTTGAGTGATTATTCTCTTCATAACATTGTAAATGAGCTTCTGCTTTTCTAAACCATGTTTTTTGTCAGCATAGTGCGATTTCAGTTCATCTCTCAATCCCCAATGCGTAATCAGAGCCAAATCCTTAGGAAAAAGGTGTTTGCCCGAATTGTCGAAAACATTCCCTAAATAGATATTGTAATTTGCGATATAATTATCAGCTTCAGATAAAATCTCCGATTTTTTCATCAACAGAAGCGAAGGAACTCTTGAGCTGAAAACATCTCCCAATCGGGCATAACCCCAATCTCTATCAGTCCAATTTTCGCCAGCAATCTTCTTTTCGTCAAGGCTGTAAAAAGGAAAATTTAAAATAATCTTGAAAGCTATTTTATTATTAAAAAAATCATCATTTAGATGTGCAAATGGGTTATAGCCGCCAAACTCATTGTCAACAACTGTGGAATAATATCCCGACAAATGAAGTGGCTTCTTAAATTGAACACTAATTGTATTCAAATTTCCATACAATTTCTCAAAATTTAGCTCTAACCTGCTGAATAACAGGGCTAATTCGTTATCGTTAGAAACGAAGTTTTCTAAACAAAATTTCTCAAAATCTTCTATACTCCCATCTTCTTTTGTCCAGAAATTTGCTGCCTGACTAACGCCTCTTTCATATCTGAACATGGCTCTACTACCATGTTTTATTTCAAGCGACTTATAAATTTTGTCTAAATCGCCTTGCTTAATAAATTTATCTTTTTGAGCATCAATTTTACCGATGCTAAGAAGTAAAATCATCAATATTAAAGTTTTAGTTTTCATATTTTAAATTTTACATATTTCAAATATTTTTCTATAATCTCTCCAAAAGTCTCTTTTGCAAGTCTTCAAAACCGGGTTTATTTAGAAGTGCAAACATATTATTTTTATAATCTTCAACCCCTGGCTGGTCGAATGGATTTACGTCAATCATATATCCACTTATGGCACAAGCAAATTCAAAAAAGTATATCAGCTGGCCTAAATAATATGGTGTTAATTTGGGTATTTCAATTCTTATAATGGGAACATTTCCATCATTATGAGCCAAAATTGTCCCTAAATAAGCTTTTTCGTTAACTTCGTTAATGCTTTTACCACTCAAAAAATTAAGTCCATCAAGGTTTGCATCGTCTTCAGTAATTTTCAACTCACTATTAGACTCTTTTACCCAAAGCATAGTTTCAAACAAATGACGTTCGCCATCTTGAATATATTGACCCATAGAGTGCAAATCGGTGCTAAAACTCACGCCAGCAGGGAATATTCCCTTTTTATCCTTACCTTCACTTTCGCCGTAAAGCTGCTTCCACCACTCTGTTAGATAAGTTAAAGAGGGCAAATAATTGACTAAAACTTCGATTTTATAATTCTTTGCATAAAGAGCATTTCTCAAAACTGCATATTTTATGGCTAAATTATTTTCAAAATCTTGGTTTTCGAAACAGATTTTTTGCATATCTAAAGCACCCCTATTGAGTTCCAAAATATCAATTCCTGCAACTGAAATGGGCAGTAAACCCACGGGAGTTAAAACTGAAAATCGTCCACCCACATCATCTGCAATGCTATATGTATCGTAGTTTTCATTGTCAGCCAAAGTTCGCAATGCACCTTTTGACTTATCGGTTATGGCAACAATGCGATTTTGAGATTCGAACTTGCCATATTTTTCTTCCAAATGACTTTTCAAAATCCTGAAAGCGATGGCTGGCTCTGTTGTTGTCCCTGATTTTGAAATAACAATTAATGAATACTCTTTCTTATCAAGAATAGAAAGTAAATCTGTCATATAATCTTCGCCAATGTGATGTCCAGCGTATATAACTAACGGATTTCCAACGCTAT
>JAAYKF010000151.1 GCA_012522535.1 Bacteroidales bacterium | reverse complement strand
CGTTGAAACTTACTTTACCAAATGTTTCATTCCAAACTACATTGTTTTCAAGACCTACGGTGAAATCTCTTGTAACGCTATCCACATGGTTATAATCGTCTTCGGTTTCAAAGTGCAAATAAACAGGTGTTGCAGCCACCAATGCCATGCTGTCGTTTTCCAGACCCAAAGGAATAGGATAACGCCCCTCGGCATAACTCCAACCATCGCCAAGTACCGATTGTAGGGCAAAGCTTGTCATTTCGGTGGTGAGCAAACCCTCTGCTTTACCCTCCACATCGCCACTGGCACTTGCAGTTTGAGTTACCATTTGTTTATCATAAAAATTATTTTCCAAAATTATATTTGGATTATTTTCAAATAGTGTGATGCTATCGCCAAAAATTGAGTGTTTGTCGGTTTTTGAAAGAGAAATATTATTTCTAACAATTATAGATAAAGTATTATCTATGAAAGTGGTATCATCGAGTCGTCTTAGTTCTCCCACAATACCACCAGTCTTATTCTCTCCATAAACATAGTTTATATTTAAACAATTCTCAACTAAAATATTATCATATATTTCTGAATTTAATTGGCATACGCCAGCTATGCCACCCGCCACACCATTATTTGTTACTCTTACTATACCAGTATTCAAACAATTGCTTATTATACCATTATTGCTTCCTGCAAAAGCGCCAGCTATGTGGCTTCGTCTAGCATTAATATTTCCAGTATTTATGCAATTATTAATTTCACCAGAATTATTAAAAACAAAACCAGAGAGTCTAATGCTTGACGTACCTGCTCCAACTTCTATATCTCCATTATTAATTGTGTTATAAATAAGTCCTTGATTATGGTTATGAAATGCGAAAATGCTACAAAACGCACCTTGTATATTATGAATAGATATATTACCATTGTTTATACAATTTATAATTTGTCCTGAATTAATCCCTATAACAAATATTCCACAAAAAACAATGGAATTCTTGTCATAATATATGTTACTATTATTAACACAAGCCTCTATAGTTCCCTTATTTTCAAAAGTAAAAACACAAAATTGGGTTAAAGATGGCTCAATATTTAGATTGCTTGTAACATTTAAGAGCTTACCGTTAGTGGCTATATCTTTAAAAAGTGAAATAAAATTTGAAACTTTACCCTCTAAAGTCAAAGAATCTATGGTTCCATAGAGTTCTATAAATAAAACATTTTTCATATCACTCATTGTGCTGGTAGTGTCATTAAAACCTAAAGTGATATAATGTCCTTTTCCATGAAAATATCCACAAAACTCATCCCCTAATTTTGTATATAGTGTATCATCAATATTGTTCATCAATTCAAAATGAATATTATTATATGAGTTAAAGTTAACCTCATTGGTATTTATCAAGTTTAAATCCTGAACAGTGTATATCCTATAAGGATTCTCTTCTGTACCAGAACCTTCCCATTGGGCAAATAGCCCCAATGATGAAAAAATAAGTAAAAATAAAAGGGTAGTTGTGTATATTGTTTTTTTCATGGTAGCCTCCTTTTTTGATAAAACAAATGTAACATTTTTTTATCTAAAAACATACATATTTAGAGGTATTTGCAAATAAACAGTTATTTAACATATATTAAGATTGTTGTTTCACAAACTGCACAATTTATCGTTTTTTTAATCTATCAACTGCACTATAAAAAATTTGTATTCTGAAAACTACTTTGCAAACTTCTTCTAATACCGATTGGAAAAATATATTAGACCAATTTTCATTCCGATATCATCGGGGCTCGATTGTTCTAAACATTTTAACCATCGGCATTTACCATTGTAAAATAATAAAATAGTCCAAACTATTTTATTATTACAATTGGTATAACTGTTTTGTAGGTGTTAAAAAGGGCTATCTTATTGATAGCCCTTTTTACTAAATTTATTTTATCTTTTACTTCAAAATCTTCAGAAACTCTAATGTCAACTCCCAAGTTTGTTTTACAGTTTCGATGTCAATTTTCTCACCTGGGGCGTGAACACCTCTCAATGTGGGTCCGTATGAAATCATATCCATTTCTGGATATTTTTCGGCAATTAGTCCGCACTCTAATCCTGCGTGAACAGCCAAAATTTCAGCCTCTTTATTGAATACATTTTTATAAGCTTGGTTCAACACCTTCATCACTTCCGAATTTGGGTTTGGTGTCCAACCTGGGTATCCATCGCCATTTTCAACATCGGCACCCACAAGCTCAAACACGCTACCCACCATCATGCAGGCATCATATTTGCGCGATTCAACAGAAGAGCGTTGACTTGTTGTAATTACAATTTCATCTTTTTCAATCTTCACCGAAGCTAAGTTTGTAGATGTTTCAACAAAGTCTTTTATATCTTGCGACATTGCCAAAACGCCGTGTGGACAGGCGTAGAGCGTGCGAATTAAATCGTAGGTTGTCATCTCGTCTATAATTTCTTCTGGATAGTCGATTGCTTCTGCTGTTACATAAACTTCGGGATCCGAAATTTTGTATTCATCTTTTAGAATTTCGTCAAATGCTTTTATAAATTCTAAAAATATCTCTTCATCTTCTCTATCTACGATAATGTGAGCAAAGCCCTCGCGAGATATGGCATTGCGAAGATTTCCAGCGTCAATATGGAAAAGACTAACTTCAAATCTATTGTCCAATTCATAAAGCAAGCGAGCCAATTGTTTTGTGGCATTTCCACGATTTTTCTCAATATCGTCGCCCGAGTGTCCGCCCATAAATCCTTGAATGGCTATTTTGTATGCACTGCCATTATCTGGAGCGTCAATGGTTGAAAATTCCATGCGAGCAACGGTGTCGATGCCACCAGCACAGCCAATAAAAAACTGCCCCTCATCTTCAGAGTCTAAGTTGAGCAACATCTTTCCTTTTAACCAGTTCTCTTTCAGTTCTTTAGCCCCTGTAAGTCCTGTCTCTTCGTCAACTGTGAAAAGGCACTCAAGTGGACCATGTTCAAGGGTGTCGTCTGCCAAAAGTGCAAGCTGAATTGCCATTCCAATACCGTCGTCGGCACCAAGGGTGGTTTCTTTGGAAATAAGCCAGCCATCTTCAATTTCGGCTTGAATTGGGTCTGTGTCAAAATTGAAATCCGAATCTGCATTTTTTTCACAAACCATATCCATATGACTTTGGAAAACTACTGGGGTAACATTCTCTTTACCTTTTGTAGCAGGCTTGCGCATCAAAACATTGCCAATTTCGTCTTGCTCTACTTCAACACCCAATTTGTTTGCAGTTTCGAGTAAATATGCTATTATTTTTTCCTCTTTCTTAGAAGGACGTGGCACTTGCATTATTTCATGAAAGTATTGCCATACTTTTTGTGGTTGTAATTGTGTAATTTCCATATCTTTTGTTTTATTTGATAACAAACCTACAAAAAATAATTTTGTTATCAATACTATTTCACAAAAATTATAATTTTAGGGTAGAATTAAAGCTTGAAGGTTTTGAAAACGCCAATTGTTGTGTGCTGGTATTATTATGCCCGTTTTTGTTTAATTATCTGTTTGGTTTTCATAAACTAGGGTTAATTTATTTCCAGCAGAATTGTATTGATACACCTCAAAAGGTGTTTTCTTAACGAAGAATGAAATAAGATTATTCTCGTTTCGGGAGTCGTCAAAATAGATTAGGTTAAAAAGATGCAATTCGACATTGTTAATCACTGCAATGCCGTCATGATAAAAGTATGGATTTGGAGTTCCCCACGCATCTTTTTCAGAAAACATCTCCTTTTCTTTAATCACTTCCTCCAAGTCATTTAATATTGATATTGTATATTCCTCAAAATCATATTTTAAATCATTATAATAATTGGTAGAATCATAACTTGAAGTATAATAATAACCATCATAATCCCGAATACAATTTTCATTAATATATTTGAATTTAGTCTTTAATGCACCCCAATACACATCCCAATCCGCATGGGGAACTAAAAGAATGAAGCTGTCCAAAACAGTGTATATGCCAGTTTCTTCGTGATCCATAGCGTAGTGACCTTCACAAAGAAAGGTAAATGTTAGTCTTTATGAAATTGATAAGTCCAGAGTGTTTATGCCCACATTCCATAATATTCATGCTTGCACAAGTTTGACTTAATTTCCTCATTTAGTGTTTTTTTTGAATTACACGAAAGCATGAAGAAAACTATAAAGCATGAGAAAATTATCTTAAAGCGAGAAGTGAAAAATGTCTTTTCCATTTTTACCTATTAAAATTTACTATACTGTTGAATTTCAATCATTTGAGATTGTGTGTTTTTTGTGAATAATTAATTGTTTTATTCACGAAACAAATATACAATATTCGCCAATTTTAGCTTTAAATATTCAAATGTTTTTTAGTTGGACTTTTGAACATGCGTTAATTACCAACGTTTTCAAATCTCTAAATTGTGTTCCACAATGTTTACAAATAAGTTCCGCCATATTTTTTTGTTTTTTTAGGTTATTATAATTTTTCAAGATTTTTCAATAATGGAATTAAATATTCAGAGAGTTCATTTATTTCAGAACTTTCAAACTTTTTTATTTCTGTATATTCTTCCCCATCATATTTGTAAAAATATATGCCCTGAGTTGGATATAGCCAAACTTCATACCAAAAGTTATTTTCCCAATTATCGAAATAGAACTGTGCGTAATTTACATGGTTGCGATTTTGTTTGTATTTTACAAGTAAATCCTTTGTGAAGTTTCCTTTTAGAATTAATTCTACTATCGGACGGAAGCGGACTTCGCACCATTCAGTTGTTCTTGCTAATTCCGCTACCTTCTCTAATTTTTCTATTTCTTCAAATGAAAGTTTTTCTTGAATTTCTGTTGCTTGTTGCATAATATATTGATTTGAAATTAAACATTCTAAAAAGACACCGTATTGTCTAAGCACATCGTACATTTGGTAATTAGAAATTGCACTGTCGAGATCATTTACATAAGGAATTTCGTCAACAATTGAATTAATCCATTCCACAAGATCTGTTGCGTCAAAATCTATTGTTTTCGCAAGTACATCTTTTCGAGTATCTGTGTCCTCTGACTTTTGCCATTTTTTAGAAAAAGGCATATATACAATCTTATCAACTACGTATCCTTCATTAACAATTATATCGTGGTAATCATTTAGTTGATTTGGTTGATTATGGGCATTATTCAACTTGTTTTCAATAATTACAGCATGTTTTTTGCCACTATCAAGCCATGAAATGAATATATCTATTCGCCTTCCATTAGCATTACGCTCTGTTTCTACTTTTAAGTTACTGTTTTCTTGTAACTCAAAATCAACTTCAAACTGCCATAAAAGACTTTCAATAAGTTCTGAATCGTATCCATGATTTTCGCTCGGTCTTAGTAAAGCTGAAAGCATCTCGCTTTGTATCAACTCCTTGCTGTAAACCCGCTTATACATTATTTCAAGCAAGGAAAATGGTTTTTTAAAAGTAGGTACTTCAATGTTTTTAATTCTTTCGATTAGATTTTTCATTTTATTTTTCTTGTTTAGTTTTAGCAAAGATACTATCTGACCACGTCAAACCATGTCGTTGTGTTTTTTTATCTAATTATTTTTCATCATTTTATTTGACAAACGCTGTCTGCGAATGCTACCTAATGCTTTATTTACGGGTAGTGTTCAAAAAAGTGTGTATGGGAAAAATGTAATTTATAATTTCTTTCAAAGAGAACCCATAAAATAATATGGGATTCTCTTTTCCAGATTTTTTTCCTTTTGCAAATATATTAAAATAATT
>JAAYKF010000150.1 GCA_012522535.1 Bacteroidales bacterium | reverse complement strand
TGGCATCATATAAATTTGCAAGTTTTAGATTACAAAGATACAAAATCTTGCATTAATATCAAAGCCTTTTGTGTGTTAAATTATTGATAATCAAATAGATGTGTGGTTTTTAAGGGACGACTAAATAACTCTTTTTACAGAAACAAAAATAATCTAAAATCATATATATATCCCATGCTTTAATTAACAATAGTTTAACAATAGTTAGTTTTAATAGGTAAATTATAAATGTTTCAGCATTATATTATAACTCTTCTTCTTCGGTTTTAATCTTGAAATAAAATAAAATAGGGTCGTGGTCAGAAAAACTAAATTCATGCTTTGGATTTACAATGTAAACAGCCTCTAAATTGGGCGACACAACAAAGAAATCGAAAATAGTTGTGAAAGTTTTTCCTTTTAAATATGGCTCATCAACAAATCTATAGCTGGGAGTGCTTTCGTTGTGCATCCATGTCCAACCTGTTGGAAATAAATCATTGGGCAAAGCATCATCATAAAAGCCAATATTCCACGATTTATCATAATTGTCTGGATTGAAGTTATGAGGATTTTGATTCCAGTCGCCACCAATTACAACATAATTTCCTTTGGCATATTCCGCCATGGCATATTCTTTAATTGTCTGTAACTCAATGGGTTTTATAAGGTTTTCAGGGTCGAAAGCTGAGTTGTGAATATTTATCAAAACCAAATCCTTTTCGCCAAATTCAAGATGCGACACAATCATACAGCGTTTGAGTAAAAACAGTCTTTTCCACCATGGAAAATTGGCATCAAAACCATGTCGGCTTGCATGCTCTATTTTGTATTTAGAAAATGTCTGCATCCCTGATTGGACAATGCCCATGGGCTTATGCAGTGGCAGGGGAACAAATCTAACATCATAATTTTTTGCAAAAACAGAATTGAAGTTTTCCAACATATTTTCAAAACTCTCTGCTTGATTATATTTATACGATCGTTTTGCATACCAATCCACCTCTTGTAGGAAAATAAAATCAACATTTTGGTGCTTTAGAAGTAAATCTTTCACCCCTTGCAGGTAAATTTCAAAATCTTTTTTACTTGGACGTGTCTTTTTACCGCCATCGTAGAAAAAATCTTCGGGTGCGCCCAAACCACAATAACCAATATTCCACGAAAGTATGGAAAATTCAGTTTTTTCTTCAGGAACTAATAAGTTTGACTTTGAGTTAATCTCAATGTTTTCAATTAGTTGAGGTTTATATTCTGTGGCAAAGCCCAAAATAAAAACAAAGGAAAAATATAAAACTACTAATAGCAATAGACCTAAGAGTGCCCATGCTAATTTTTTAAATCTTTTCATATTTATTGGTTTAATGTGTCTATGGAATCAGAAAATTCGGCATTGGAATCTTCTTCAATATTTATATCTGTTGTAGTCTCTTCATTTTTATTTTCTTCCCAAATATAGGTGTTGTAGTCTGAACGCATCAAGTGTGAAATAGCATTGTCAAGATTGATTTTTCTATATTTTGGAACATAAATTTCTATAACAACTTTTTGTCCACGCCAAGAGTGATTTTCGGTAACAAAGTAGTATGGCGACAAGAAAAGAGTATCATTTTCTTGTACAAATTCATATTTAATATTTTGGGCTTTCAAATTGGCAGTTTCTCTTTTTTTCGATCTGTGATATTTACTTATTTCCAGCTCAAATCTATTGTTTTTACTCTCAAAAATATGTATTTCGGGAGAGCCAAAAATAATGTCCTCATCTGTGGTTTGGTACATATTCCAACGTCCAGTTTGGTATCTATTTGTGGAGTGTGAAATAGCCTTAATAGTTTCATTCTCAAGAGGTTTGATATATAAATTTCCAGATCTTGTTCTCTCTATATTTTGTTTTTCTACATAGGTGCCACTTTGCGAAAAGTCGCTAAAAATGCGAAAAATAATTAATCCCGACAAAATTGCCCCCATCAGCCAAAGTGTGAATACGGAAATTCCAATAAATCTAACCTCATATTTCCACTTAAAAACAAGCTTCATTCCGTTGTAAACCAGCATAATAAGAGGTATGCCAATGCTTATAATTATTCCAATAATTAGCAGTGTTTTATCTGCCGAACTATCGGCAAAAACATCAACCAAACTTTGGATAGAAAAGCTGTTGAAGCCAACATCAGAGATGAAGAATGACGAATCTATGCTAACAAGCGAAAAGATAAAACCTACCAAGGCAAATAGTCCTACAAAAATCAAAATAAATCCAAAAACAGATACTATAAATTTGAAAACAAGCTCTCCAATTTTAAATATATTGTGCAAAATCTTTTCGGATAAAGTTTTTGTCTCCTTGTTTGTGCCATAGGTGTTGGCAGCACTCACAGTGTCGTCTTTTATTTTGTTTATTCTGCTTTCAAAGCCTTCAAATTCTTGTTTTATTTTCTCTGTAATAGATTCTATGTCAATCTTATCACCCTTCATTTGAAGTTTTTCGATGGAGGTTTTAGCTTCAGGAATTGCAATCCAAAGAATTAAATAAATAATAATTGAAGAGCCTGCCAAAAGAGCCAACACAACAAATAATATCCTGACAATCAGCGGATTAATATTGAAATATGCCGAAATACCAGAACAAACACCCCCAATTATTTTATTTTCACCATCGCGAAATAGACGCTTGTCCGATTCGCTTTTTTCTTTTTTCTTTTCCTCTTTTTTGTCTTCTTCTCCATCAGAATCAAAATCTTTTAGTTGCCCAAGTTCTTCAATGGCATCTAAAACATCTGCAAGATTTATAACTTGTTTTGTGGACGAAATTTGTGGCTGAAAAAGCTGAGATAAACGCGTTTTGACGTTTATCATAATTTCTTCTAAACTCTCGTTATCGGCGAATTGGTCGCGGATAGAGTGCAAATATTTTTGTAAATGCTCATAAGCATCTTCATCAATATTGAAAATTATATTATTGATATTTACGGTGAAAGTACGTTTCATAATTGATTTTTTAATTTCTCTCCAAAGATAGTAATCATTGTTCGTTTTACTCTATTTTCTCTAAAAAAAATTAAAATTCATCTCTCTGTAGCTAATATCCCTTTTTGAAATTCCAATACCAGTTTGCAAAAACAAGTAAAACAAGAATAATTATCCAGATAGGTTTCAGTTTGAATTTTGATGCCTTTTCGAAGCTTGGCTTGCCTATTATAAAATCTATGCCCATCCAAACTAAGGCTGTAATAGCCATTATATTAATAACTATTGCCATGGGATTTAATATAAAGCTTTGTAAGAATTTTCCGGAAAACAGTGCAATAGTACCACGTGTAATTCCACATCCGGGGCAGGGATAACCACTAAGATTTTTGAAAATACAAATTGTTATATTTCTACTACTTTCATAATATGCAGAAATAAACAGATAAAAATAAGCTGCCAATATGGCAAGAATAGTGGATACATATCTCCTTTGCCATGTCTTGAATAGAAAGGCTAACATTAGACTTTAATTTGTTTTAAAATTTTGTATCAGCAAACCGTCATTAGTACGGTTTAGTGGAAATTATTTAATGGAATGTGGCATCCATAAAGTTTTCAAAGTTTGTTTGACGAGTTTTGTCTTGAATTAAAAACCAATCAACAATTGCCCAAATTCCGCATCCACCAAGTGTTAATAGCTTTGCTATGCCAACACCAGTTTCACCAAGAACAAAACGGTCAATTCCACACGTACCTCCAATTAATGATACAAGCAACATAAGCATAGGGTCTTTAATTTGCACCCTTTGTATGTTGTTATAAGTGTGTACGTCCATTCGTTCTAACTTTTTACGAACTTGCTCTAATTGATTTTTTGGGAATTTATCACCATGTATATTGAGATACATCTCAAGTTTAAAATCATCCATTTTAAACTCTTCCATAATCCTATACTTTTAATTAATGGGTGCAAGTTAGTAAAAAAAAACAAATAGCTGCTGTTTTTTGAAAATTTTTACGCCATAGATCAAATGGCAAATATAAATTTAGGTTTGCCACTTTGTTTTTTGTTCATATCATTGTTTTTTCATTACATCAATTGTATATTTGCACAAAGCACAAATAAATATTATTTGCAAATTTTGTGAAAACTAGAAATATTCTTGAAAACTTGCATCTAAAAAATTATAAACTTTTGATATGAATTTATTTTATAGAACATATGGAAATGGTCCAAAAAATATGATAATTGTTCATGGATTGTTCGGACAATCAGATAATTGGACAAGTTTTGCCCGATCTATTTCATCAACACTTCCACTTAAAGTTTTTACCCTTGATTTGCGAAATCACGGAAATTCGCCCCATCACCCAGTTTTCAGCATGGAGGCTTTGGTGGACGATTTAATTAACTTTATAAAAGATAATGAAATCGAAAATCCCATAGTTTTAGGACACTCTTTGGGAGCAAAAATTGCAATGCATATGCTTGACGAAGACGAATGTCCGAAGATTGATAAACTTATTGTTGTGGATATGGGTATGCGAACCTATCCCATGCGATACACCCACGTGGAGCTGCTAACAGCCATGAAAGAGACTCCCATTTCCGACTTCACAAGTAGAAAACAAATTGAAGATTATTTGGCTCAAATAATTAAATCAGAAAGGTATTTAAACTTTGTTCTAAAGAATATTCAACGTAATAGCGATGACACTTTTAGCTGGAAAATAAATTTAGAATCGGTGGATAGACATTTGGAAGATATTCTTGGTGGTGTTGAGTATAGGAGTGCTAAGAATTTGCCTGTGCTTTTCCTCAAAGGGGAGCGTTCAGACTATATAAATGAAGAAGATTTGGAAATTATTGATAAGAGTTTCAATAACCAAAAAGTGGTAACTATTTCAGGTACTGGACATTGGTTGCATTCCGAAAATCCTGTTGATATGGAAAAAGAGATAAAAGCATTTATTGGATAATAAAATGATAATTGAATTTGATAAGGTATCCATCGCCTATGATGGTCAAAAAGTTGTTGATAATTTCAGTTTATCAATTGAAAAAGGCAAAAAATATGCACTTGCTGGTCCTTCTGGGGTAGGAAAGTCCACACTTTTGAACGCCATATTGGGTTTTGTACCCATTTCCGAAGGAAGTTTGAAGGTTTTTGGCAAAAGAGTTTGCTCGGAAGAGATTAAATATATCCGCAGCAATATTGGCTGGGTTCCGCAAGAGTTTTCACTAAAATTAGATAGTGTTGAAGATCTATTTCTTTACCCTTTCAGGTTTTCTGTAAACAGGAAAAACAGACCCTCAAAAAAGGAGAGAGATGAAATCTTCAAGATTCTAAACCTTGACCCAGAGATGCTTAGCAGGTCATTGGATGAAATTTCAGGTGGTCAAAAACAGAGATTTGTAATTGCTTCGCAGTGGTTTTTGAAAAAAGCTTTGTTGCTGATGGATGAGCCCGGTTCGGCTTTGGACGAGGAGTCGCAGGATTTGGTCTTCGATCTGTTTGCACAAAGAAAAGATTTGACAATGCTTAGCATTTCGCACAACAAAATTTGGTTAGATAAAATGGATAAAGTAATTGAATTAAAATAGAAATATGGGAGT
Source organism: Bacteroidales bacterium (assembly GCA_012522535.1). Classification (GTDB taxonomy): domain Bacteria; phylum Bacteroidota; class Bacteroidia; order Bacteroidales; family WCHB1-69; genus JAAYKF01. Next base: position 1,735 of record JAAYKF010000150.1, on the reverse strand, counting down.
ACAAGATATAAGTTGGTTGGATTTAATGTTGGGATATATACTTTTGATAATCCCACTATATTTTCTTTACTACTATCAAACTGGATTGGTTAAAGCTGCTGTAATAGCCGTTATACGTATGACAATTCAGCTCTTTTTAGTGGGTTTTTATTTGGAATGGTTTTTCAAATTAAACAATGCATTTATAAATATTTCATGGGTCTTTTTTATGATTCTTATAGCCTCATTTACAACCATTAGGCGAAGTGGTTTGAATAGGAAAATGTTCTTGGCTCCAATACTTATTTCCATTACTTTAAGTGTCTTTTTTGTGGTTTTTTACACCATAATTGTGGTTGTAGGTTTAGATTATGCCTTCGAAGCCAGATACCTAATTCCCATTGCAGGAATGTTGTTGGGCAATAGTATGTCCAATAATATTATCGCTCTGAACACCTTTTATGATAGCATTTCCAAAGACCAAAACATTTACAGATACTCCCTTGCCAACGGTGGTACTAAAGATGAGTCTTTGAAATATTTTATGAGTCAGGCACTAAGGCGAGCGGTGAGTCCGTCCATAGCCACCACAGCGGTTATGGGGCTAATTTCCCTACCCGGAATGATGACTGGACAAATTCTGGGTGGTAGCAATCCTATGGTTGCCATAAAATATCAAATAATGATGATGATAATTATACTAACCTCCTCCATGATAACCATAATGCTATCCATAAAAATCTCCAGCTACTTTGTCTTCGACCAATATGATATGCCAAAAAAGGGGTTTAGAAAGTAGAGTTAAAGCTTTTTATTTGGTCTCTACGAGACCATAACACATTAGCTTATGGTTTATTATAAACATTTTGTCCCTATGGGACAGAAAATGAAGGGCTATGATAGAATAGCTTGTTATTAGCCCACAAAGAAAGCTTGTTTTCCCTGTCTTAGTCTTCCATGCCCATTTCGCTTCGCTCCATTATGGAACATTCCGATACATAATTCAAATTTTGAAGTGAGGCAAAGCCGAAACTGAAGAATATTGAATTAATAATCGGAACTCAAACTAACAGGGTAAACATAATTTAGTGGTCAAAGGAGCTCCCACTGCAATATATAGCTTACCACCGTGCAACCACCTCAGCCTAAAGTAAATAAATGCAAGTCTTCGGACTTGCATTTATTTACTTTGATATATTTTTAAATACTAATCTTGATTAGCAGTAATAGCCACAAGGTTTACAATATCTTCCACTGAGCAGCCTCTTGAAAGATCATTGATGGGTGCTGCCATGCCTTGCATAATTGGCCCTATGGCTTCGGCGCCAGCCATACGTTGTACAAGTTTGTACGCTATATTTCCAGTTTCCAAAGTTGGGAAAACAAGCACATTTGCTTTACCTGCGATTTTGCTATCTGGAGCTTTTGAACTTCCAATTGAAGGAACAATAGCAGCATCGGCTTGTAGTTCGCCATCAATATCGAATTCGGGTGCCATTTCTTGGGCAAGTTTTGTGGCTTCCACAATTTTGTCCACCATTTCGTGCTTGGCACTACCTTTTGTAGAAAAGCTCAAAAGTGCAACTTTTGGCTCAATTCCAGCAATAGATTTTGCTGTGTGGGCTGTGGCAACGGCTATACCTGCCAACTCTTCTGCATTGGGATTGGGGTGTGCTGCACAATCGGCAAAAACCATAACTCCATCTTCGCCCCACTGCTTATCTTTAAAAACCATAATAAAAGCTCCAGAAACAAC
>JAAYKF010000149.1 GCA_012522535.1 Bacteroidales bacterium | reverse complement strand
GGTCGTAGTTGCAAATGAAGATATTACTTGCTTTGTCAACGTCCAAAATGGGCATTCCGTAGATGGGGGTATCAACGGCATCGCGGGCTGCTGGATTTAATACGTCATTGGCACCTATGATGATTACAGCATCAGTGGTGGAAAATTCGGGATTGATATTATCCATTTCGTACAACTGCTCGTAGGGTACATCGGCTTCAGCCAATAGCACATTCATATGTCCAGGCATACGACCTGCAACAGGGTGAATGGCGTATTTAACTTCGGTACCGTTGGCTTCCAAATTATCCGCCAATTGTCTAACCAAATGTTGAGCCTGAGCCAATGCCATTCCATAACCAGGAACGATGATGACTGACTTTGCATTACGAAGTGTTTCAAAGGGAGATTTTTTATCCACCTCTTTGGGCTTAATTACAGCCACAGTTTCAGTTTTCTTGGTTGCTGGTTTAGTCGCCACAGAAGTTTTTCCGGTAAGAATTTCCATCAAACTTCTATTCATTGCTCTACACATTATTTGTGTCAAGAATAGTCCAGAAGCACCAACAATTCCACCCACAGCTATCAACAGAATATCGCTAATCGCCATACCTGCAATAGCTCCTGCCACACCACTAAGCGAGTTTAGCAAAGAGATTGTGATGGGCATATCTGCACCCCCAACGCGTATTGCAAATGCATATCCAAACAAAAGACTTATTACAGTTGCAACAATAATTAGGACTAATTTCAGTCCTGATATTTCAGCACTAAAGCCTGTAATTACCACCAATGCAAGCATTGAAATAAGTAGTAAATTTAAAATCAAGGGGTGATTTTTCCATACAACTGGTTTTTGAGGTAATATGGCATGCAATTTACCTGCTGCCACCAAGCTACCCGACAATGTGAGCATTCCCACCAAGATTGCCAAAACAGCTGTAATCAGCACAAATATTGGGTAACTAGTTTCACCCATCCCAATTCCTATCATGGTTAGAATACCCACCAAACCGGAGGCTAAACCACCAACACCGTTTAATAGAGCAACCATTTGAGGCATTTGAATCATCTTTACCCTAAGGGCTAAAAATGAGCCAATTAAAACACCAATAATTGCATATAGGTAGATTGACCAAACAGAAACAATACCGTTGAAGAGAAGCGTTATTACCACACCTGCAAACAAGCTAATGGCACTAAGTGCATTCCCCATAACGGCAGTTTTAACCTTGCTCATAAAAGAGATGCCCAGCAGTACTCCCACTGCCAAAATGGCACAAATAATGTAATAAACTGTTACACCCATTATCTGTTCCTCCCTTTTTTGTTTTTATTAAACATCTTAAGCATTCGGTGAGTAACCAAAAAACCACCCACAACATTCACCGTTGCGGCTATTATGGCAAGACCACCAAAAATTTGCCCAAGTAAAATTTCATTACTATTTTTAGATAATACTGAAAGTCCCACCGCAGCTATTGCACCCAAAATTGTAATACCCGAAAGAGCATTCATCCCCGACATTAGCGGAGTGTGCAAAAGACTGGGTACATTTTTAATGATAACATAACCCAATCCTGTTGATGCGGCAAAAATTATTAAAAGAATAAATGGAGACATAATATTTTGCTATTTTATTTATAAATTCAGCCCTGACCAAAGGCAGGGCTGAATACTCTGCTTTTTTATCTTTGACTAGATACCCATCGCTTCGCGAGTACCTGCATGAACTATTTCGTTGTTATTTGTAACCAATATCGCCGAAATAATATCATCATTTACATCCAAATTCACATTGCCATCTGTTACCATATATTTAATTAGGTTGTACAGATTTTCTGAGAACATTTGTGTAGATGCTGTTGGAATAGTTCCAGGTATATTTTTCGTACCATCGATAATGACACCATGTACCAACTCTTTTCTTCCGGGAGGAGTCAATTCGCAGTTACCACCTTGGTCTATGGAAATATCTATAATAACTGAACCCTTTTTCATGCTCTTAACCATATCTTCAGTAACTAAAATTGGAGCTACTTTTCCGGGTATCAAGGCACTTAGGTAAACTATATCCATGTCTTTAATTTTCTCAGCAATAATAGCTCTCTCTTTCACCAACCACTCTTCGGGTAGTGTTTGAGCATAGCCACCTTTTCCCACTGCCAATTCTGCAGGAACGCCGGGATCGATAGATTTTGCACCAAGACTTTGTCCTTGCTCTATGGCTGCTGGACGAATATCCAAAGCATGCGTTACAGCTCCCAAACGTTTGGCAGTTGCCAACGCCTGAAGCCCTGCCACACCAATACCTATTACCATTACCTGAGCCGGCTTTTGCATACCAACTGCGGTGAACATTTGAGGCATAAAAATTGCCAAATCATTGGCTGCACTCAACATTCCTTTATACCCAGCACATGTACTCATAGAAGTTAGGGCATCCATATTTTGAGCACGCGAAATACGTGGTATTCCATCCAAAGTCAATGATATAACTCCATTGTCAGCAAGCTTCTTCACCATTTCGTGATTAACTGGCGATGCAGGATGTAAGAAAGTTATCAAATATTGCCCTTTGCGGAACATATCAGCTTCGTGCTTGCCTATCTTTTCGTTAAAAAGCGGCTCTTTTACTTTAAAAATCATATCTGCCTGAGCTATGATCTCTTCAACGTCATCAACTATTTTGGCACCAGCTGCAACATACTCATCATCGCAAAAGAAAGCTTTGTCGCCTGCACCTTTTTCAACTAAAACGGTCATACCGTCTGCGATAAATTTCTTTACCGTCTCTGGAGTGGACGCTACGCGAGCCTCTCCTTTCATAATCTCTTTAAGAATTCCGATTGTCATGGTATTATTATTTTTTAAATTATTATTCGCATAAATCAAAGACACAAGTTTTCAAGCTTTAAAACAGTTTAAAAATAGATACTTGCGACAAATTTGACATTATATATTATATGTTTTTAAATTACGTTGCAAAATTACAAGAAAAATTGAATGCACAAGAGTTTTTCTTAAATATTTTAGACAGATTTTTTTACTTAAATTAGAGTTGGGAAATTAAAGTCATATTTCAACAATTAAGGTCCGATATCTATCAGAAAAAAATGGACTATTATATTTTATCAATCAGTATAGCATAAACCTGCAAGGTCTCCACGACCTTGTAGGTTTACAGCAAGTTCAGGTTGTATGGAAAAGCTAAAAAAGCGAATGGCGACTAAGCCTATCGTACACTAATTTTTGTGTTGATAAAAAAAAGATTAAGGTATGGAACAAAGTCCCAGTGGGTTAAATTTTAGAAAGTTGGAAAATTAAAAAAAAAAAAACAACCTGCAAGGTCTCCACGACCTTGTAGGTTTTGAGAAGAACAAAAAAAGGTATCTCAAATAACAGTTTCATATTTGAGACACCCTCCTTTATTACGATGAAACTCTAATTTATTGTTTCATAAGATTTTGTGGCTTTTCAGGAAGCTTAGATTCTGGAGTAGCTGTAATAGAGCCTTTTAGTCTTAGCATAACCCTATCTGTAGCTGCATTGGAGAAAACAGTAACGGCTTTACTAATTGTTCCCACTCTGCGAGTGTCGTATTTCACTTTTATGCTTGCCGATTGTCCGGGCATAATAGGATGTTTAGGCCACTCTGGCACAGTGCAACCACACGAAGCAGAAACATTAGATAATACTAATGGTTCATTGCCCACATTTGTAAAAACAAACTCACTTACACCACTACTGTTTTGCTCAATTACACCGTAGTCATAAGTGGTATTCTCAAATTTAATTTCAGGTCCATTGGATTGTGCTACAACTAATGCTGAAACAAAAAGCATGGTAAGTAATAAATTTAACTTTTTCATTATATCAAAGATTTAAATTAATAATTAGATGATGCAAAACTAATAATTTTAGTTTACAAAATACAAGTATGAAAAAATCGTGCCACAAAAATCAAATCAAAGCATAAATAGGATAATATTAAGAATTATACGTAATTTTGAGGTCAAATATCAAAATAGCGACAAAAACTGGCAAACAAATTCTATACATTTCATATGAACACAATATAAAAACAAAAAAATCTCGAAAAAAGTTTGCTAATTAAAATTATTTGATTAATTTTGCAGTCCTAAAAGTAAAAAACGAAAAAACGTATATAGAGATGGCAAAGAAAAGTAAAGAAGATCGCGGACAGATAATTCTTGAATGCACCGAACAAAAAGAGAGCGGAGTACCAGGAATGTCTCGCTACATCACTGTGAAAAACAGAAAAAATACTCCAGAAAGAATGGAACTTAAAAAATATAATCCATATTTGAAAAAAGTAACTGTTCATAAAGAAATAAGGTAATAATTTTTAAAACTATATATTATGGCAAAGAAAGCTGTTGCAACACTTAGAACCACAGGTGGCAAAGGTCTTACAAAAGTTATACAAATGGAACGTTCAGAAAAAACTAATGCATACGCATTTAAAGAAACATTCGTTCCTACTGATGATGTAAAAGAATTTTTGAAAAAATAAAACAACCCTATAACCTAAACTAAAAAGTCCTTTTTCAGCCCTGAAAAAGGACTTTTGCTATGCGAAAAAACAGACAAAATCAACATTTTGAAACAAACTAATACCTATCTCTAAATTTATAAATGTAAATAACAAAAGTTTCCATCAAAAAGCATTATCTTAGCAGAAAATTTTAAAACTATGGCATTATTTTCTTTTTTTAAAAAAGGTGATAATAAAGAGAAGCTAAATAAAGGCTTAGAAAAAACAAAAGAGAGCGTTTTTTCAAGAATTTCAAGAGCAATTGTAGGAAAATCTACCGTTGATGATGAAGTTTTAGACAATTTAGAGGAAATTCTTATAACTTCCGACGTGGGAGTAGAAACAACTCTTAAAATTATCGACCGCATTCAAGAACGTGTTGCAAAAGATAAATATATCGGCACTTCCGAATTAAACAATATTCTGCGAGAAGAAATCAGTCAACTTCTCTCCGAAAATCAAACTAGCGAAATTGAAGATTTTGTAATTCCTAATGACAAAAAACCATACGTAATTCTCGTAGTTGGAGTTAATGGCGTTGGAAAAACAACCACTATCGGCAAATTGGCTCATCAGTTCAAAACCAACGGTTACTCAGTATTATTAGGAGCTGCCGACACTTTTAGAGCTGCTGCCGTTGACCAAATTACTATTTGGTCGGAGCGTGTTGGCGTACCCATTGTTTCGCAAGGAATGAATGCCGACCCTGCCGCTGTGGCATACGACACCATAAAATCTGCCATTGCACGCGAGAGCGATGTGGCGATAATTGACACCGCCGGACGACTGCATAACAAAGTCAACCTAATGAACGAATTGACAAAAATTCGTAATGTCATGCAAAAGCTTATCCCAGATGCTCCACACGAAGTCTTACTGGTTTTGGATGCATCAACAGGGCAAAACGCCATTGAACAAGCCAAGCAATTTACTGCTGCAACACAGGTGAACGCCTTAGCTTTGACAAAATTAGACGGCACTGCCAAAGGTGGTGTTGTTATTGGAATTTCAGACCAATTTAAAGTGCCTGTGAAATATATTGGCGTTGGTGAAAAAATGGAAGATTTGCAAGTTTTCAACAGCAAAGAATTTGTTGATTCGCTTTTTAACTAACTGATTATGAAGATTGTAATCGATAAACAGTCAGGATTTTGTTTTGGCGTAGTTCGTGCCATAGAAATGGCCGAAAACATTGTCAATAACAATGAAGAACTCTATTGTCTGGGCGAAATTGTTCACAATAATGAAGAGGTAGAACGACTGCAAAACGATGGCATGAAAACAATTGAAAGTACTGATATTGAGAACATTAAAAACAAATCAGTATTAATTCGTGCCCACGGCGAACCACCCGAAACCTACGAAACCCTCCAAAAAAACAACAACACCATTCATGATGCCACCTGCCCTGTTGTTTTGAAATTACAACAAAGAGTGAAAAAAGGTTTCCAAGAGATGGAAAAATTAGGTGGTCAGGTGATAATTTTTGGCAAAAAAGGTCATGCCGAAGTTAATGGACTTGTGGGACAAACCAAAGGTAAAGCTACTGTTATTGAATCAGTTGAAGATATTGATGAAATAGACTTTTCTAAACCTACAAGACTATTTGCCCAAACCACAAAGAGTATCGAAGAGTTCAAAAGACTGGTAAAACAAATAGATGAACTAACAAAAGAAAAGCAAGGCGAAAAGCAGGACTACAAAGCCTTTGACACTATTTGCAGACAAGTTGCAAATCGCAAACCACAACTTATAGAGTTTTCGAAACAGCATGATGTAATAATTTTTGTTTCAGGAAAAAAAAGCTCCAACGGACAATATTTATATAATGTTTGCAAAGAGACAAACCCAAAAACATTTTTTATTTCCAGCGAAAAAGAGATAGACTTTAATTGGTTTGATAATAACACAAACAGCATCGGTATATGCGGTGCAACATCAACTCCAATGTGGCTTATGGAAAAAGTTGCAAAACACATAGATAAGGATTTTTAATATGCATCTAAAAAAACTACAACTATATAATTTCAAAAATTTTGGGGAAATAAATTTAGAATTACATCCCAAAATAAACTTCTTTGTGGGCAACAACGGCGTGGGTAAAACGAATTTGATGGACGCAATTTATTATCTATCTTTTTGTAAAAGCTTTCACAACAGCTTTGAGAACAACAATATAAAGCATAACGAAGATTTTTTTGCAATACACGGAACTTATGACGACATCAATTCTCAAGACAATGTACTCATTAGCTGCTCATTAAGAAGTGGAAGCCGGAAGATTTTCAAATTCAACAAAAAGGAATATCAAAGATTAGCCGATCATATTGGACTTATTCCACTGGTAATTATTTCGCCCTACGATGCTGATTTAATAAACTTAGGAAGTGAATTTAGACGAAGATATTTCGACTCTGTTATATCACAGTTTGATAAGTTATATTTGGACGATTTGGTGAATTACAACAGGGTTTTACAACAGAGAAATGTACTGCTGAAAACCATGTTTGAACAACATAGATTTGACGGCGAGTCCCTTAAAATATGGGATTTCCAGATGAGCGAATTGGGGCAAAGAATTAATCAAAGACGAATAAAATTTCTGGGAAATTTAAAACCGATTTTTCAAGAATATTACAATTTTCTTACCAACGGAAAAGAGAAAGTTGAAATTGAATATGAGTCGCAAGCAAATGACAAAAACTATTTTGAAGAGCTAATCCGAAATCATGAAAAAGATAAATTTGCACAATACTCAACTTTCGGAGTCCACAAAGACGATTATATTTTCAAAATGAACGATTTCCCCATAAAACGATATGGCTCGCAAGGGCAACAAAAATCGTTTTTGATAGCTCTAAAACTTGCACAATTCTCTCATACTCAAAATATTAGCAAAACAAAACCTCTATTGCTTTTAGATGATATTTTTGACAAATTGGACGAAAATAGAGTTCTGCAAATTATAGCTTTGGCGGGAGATGGAAAATTGGGACAAGTGTTTATCAGCGATACACATTTGGATAGAATTGAGTCGCTTTTTGCAAAATTAGAACTTTCGTACAGCTGTTTCGATATAAAAAATGGTAATATTATACAACTTGTGTAGATAAATGAAAAAGCCGCAAAACCATATGTTGCTAAAAGATGTTATAAAGCTTTTTTTTAGAGAGCAGAAAAACAATACGCAATTTAACGAAATGAGAATCACTAAGATATGGGTAGATATTGTGGGTCAACATTTTGCAAATCACACTGTTAGCATCTCCCTTAAATATAAAACTCTATTTGTTAGAATGGATTCTGCTGGTGCTAAATATGACTTATTTATGGGTCGAAATTTAATTATTAGACAAATAAACAGAACTCTTGGCGAAAATCTTGTAGAAAGAATAATGTTTCAATAATGGAATTAACATCAACACTATTAAACGATATTTTAAATGGCTACAATGCCACTGCTGAAGAATATTTAGACATTTACGAAAACGAAAACACAGCCACACTCCTATTTGCCGGACACTTCGTAAAGAGTAAAATCCATAAGCACAACAAAGTTGGCTGGATGATAGATAGAAATATTAATATTACTAATGTTTGCATTTCGGGCTGTCAATTTTGTAATTTTCACTGTTCAAAAAACTCCAAAAACGCATATATTACCAGCATTGACGAATATCGTCAGAAAATTGACGAACTTTTTCAGCTTGGCGGAAATCAAATTCTTTTACAAGGCGGAATGCATCAAGACTTGGGATTAGATTTCTACAAAAATCTTTTTAAAACCTTAAAAATTGAATATCCAAATCTTTTAATCCACGCTTTGGGACCTCCCGAAGTGGCTTATATTTCCAAAAAGGAGGGAATTAGTTTTTCGCGATGTCTAAAAGAGCTAACGGAGGCTGGAATGGACAGCTTGCCTGGTGCTGGTGCCGAAATTTTGGACAATGAAATTAGAAAAGAAATTTCTAAAAACAAATGTTCGGCCGATGAGTGGTTGCAAGTGATGATTGAGGCACACAAACAAAACATACCCACATCGGCAACCATGATGTTCGGACATGTGGAAAACAATCTACACCGCATCCAGCATTTGATGAAATTGCAAAAGGTTCAAGAACAGAAACCAAAAGAAAATTATGGATTTATCACTTTTATACCTTGGGCAGCACAACTTTCGGGAACTAGTTTAGGTCGTAAATTCAAGAATTTGCCAAAAATTACTTCCACTGAATATTTGAGATTAATAGCCATTAGCAGATTGATTTTGAGAGATATACCCAATATCCAAACATCATTTTTGACGGTGGGAAAAGCTACAGCACAGCTCAGTCTATTTGCTGGTGCCAACGATTTGGGTTCCATTATGATTGAAGAAAATGTACTTTCGTCGGTGGGTTCTGGCTATAGAACAAATGCCGATGAACTTCAAAATATAATATCTGAAACTTCTTTTATTCCAGCAAGGAGAAACCAATTGTATGAGTTTATATAAATAGATTTAAAATAACTTATACAAAAATATAAATCGCTGATAATCTGATATATACAAAATATCATTCAATAATTTTGTTCGCAAAAAACTTTTAATTTTCAAAGCAATTTTGTATCTTTGCAAAAAATTGCCAAAAGGTTTAAAATTACTTATAAAAAGCTCTGTTTAAAGAATTTTATATAAATAATTTGCACCTATGATGGCAAAAGATTTTTGATAAAGTATTGAAGTTTACAAAAATCTAATTCTAAATATAAAACTACAAATATGGAAAACATCTCGATTGTTGAACGCATAAAAAGCAATTGGAAATCGGGCATTACTGTTGCTTTTGTTAGTATTCCTTTAGCCTTGGCTTTGGCAATTGCCTCTGGTGCAACCCCTACTCAGGGTATAATTACAGCCTTTTGGGCTGGACTTTTGGGAGCTATTTTAGGCGGTAGTCATTTTAATATTATTGGTCCAACGGGGGCACTTTCAGGTATATTGATGACCTTCGCAATTGTAAATGGTTACGCCGTTTTACCAGTTGTTGCCATAGTATCGGGACTTATTACTTTAGCTGTATATTTCTTAAAATTAGACAGATACATTATTTTCATACCCAAGGTAGTAGTTCACGGTTTTACTCTAGGGGTGGCATTTATTATTGTCCTTGGGCAGTTGGACAATATGTTGGGACTTAAAGATATTCCCAAAACAGAGGTGCTTACTGACAATGTTTTGACAAGTTTGAGGCACTACGCAGAAATAAATTGGGTAATATTTGCCATATTTATCATACTCACACTATTTATTATTTTTTGGAATAAAAAATTCCCAAAATTCCCCGGAGCCATTGTAGTTGCCGTTGTTAGTATTGCCACAGTTTTCATCTTCAGAGAATGGCTGAAAATTGATTTTGAAATCTTGACACTTTCCGACAATTACCCCGAAGTTGAAGCTGGCTTCTTTTTTAATGTTTGGGGAACTTTAAGACCAGAAATTTTCCTTGACAAAGAGATTTGGGCTGTTTCCATAGCCACATCAGTTATTGCTATCTTAGAGACTCTTATTTCTGGGCAAATTGCCGACAATATGACCAATACAAAATTCGACCGTTCTAAGGAAGTGCTGTCTTTGGCTATTGCCAATATCGGATCGGGAGTAATGGGAGGAATTCCTGCCACAGCAGCCTTGGCACGTACTGCACTAAATATAAAAAGTGGGGCCAATAACCGTATGTCGGGAATAATAAACTCTGCCGCAATTATCGTTATAGCTCTTCTGCTTTTCGGATTTTTTAAACATCTTCCAATGGTAGCTATTGCTGCAATTCTTGTTGTAGTTAGTATAAATATGGTCGAAACAAAACACTTTATAACCCTAGTTAAAAACGAAAAAGTAGCTTTTGTGCTATCTATTTTTGTGGCAATAATCACAATAGTTTACGACCCTATTGCTGGGATTTTAACAGGTAGTTTCTTTGCATTGCTGATATTTGTAAACGAAATAGCAAAAGGACAAACCGAAATACAGTTATGGGAAAATTGGAAAATGAAAGAAAATTTCCTTTTAGATGAATATAAAGAACAATATGGCACAAGTTGCGACTTTATTGTATTGAAAATTTCGGGAATGCTGACATATATAAATATGCCTGCATATCTGGATACTGCCAAAATGATGAAGCAAAATAAATTTGTTATTATATCACTTCGCACGGCTTTTTATGCCGACTCTGACGGTGTTAGCTATTTGGAAGAAATTATTGGCATTTTAAAACAGCAAAACGAAAGAGTAATTATCACAGGCATAAACAAAGAGATTGAAAACTTGGTAAAAGATGCCGATTTCTACAAAGAATTTAAAAGCAAAAACAATATTTTTGAGAATGTTTCACACGCTATCGACCATCTGAAAGAGATACATGGCGTAAGCGAAGTGGAAACAGCTGATATTGAATAGAATGAAATGAAATGAAATGAAATGAATTGGATTAGATTCATAATCTATTTCATGTATTAAAATTTTTCTGTAATTTTGATTCATAATAAAACAAATTAATTATGAAAGCATCTTGGATTACCATTTACGTTAAAGACATGGAAGAGTCTTTAAAATTTTACACCGAAATAATTGGCTTAGAAATTGCCCATCGCTCATCTCCACAAGAAGGTATGGATATTGCATTCCTAAATGCAGGAGGTATTCAAGTGGAACTGATTTGCGACTCAAACAAGTCGGAGATTTCCATTGGCAACGATGTCTCGCTGGGCTTTACAGTTCAATCTTTAGAATCCACCATAGAAGAGCTTAAAGAAAAAGGCGTAAATTCAATAATCGGTCCCATTAAACCCATTCCGCAAATATCATTTATCTTTATATTCGACCCAAATGGCTTTAAAATTCAACTGGCAGAGCTAAATAAGTAATTTTAAAACCAATAATAAATATATTTTTGAATGATATAATATACTAAAACATAACATGCAACAATAGCAATATTATTTTAGGAAAATCTCCATTTTTTGAGTAATTTTGATATTGAAAACTAAAGATATGGCAAAAAGAGAAAGAGAGAAAAATATTATTAAGCCAGCTAAAGTTCGTTGGGAGGGTGGAAATCTTCTATATCCACTTCCAGCACTGATGGTTAGCTGTGGCAACGATGATTTGGGCTACAATATTATAACAGTTTCGTGGGCTGGCACTATTTGTTCCAATCCGCCCATGTGTTCCATTTCGGTACGTCCCGAAAGATATTCGCACGATATTATAAAGGAGACTAAAGAATTTGCAATTAATCTTAGCAACGAGCAATTAGCCTTCGCCACCGACTGGTGTGGAGTGCGTTCGGGTAGAGATTTCGATAAATTCAAAGAGATGGGACTCACTCCCATGAAAGCAGGTAAAATTGATGCACCTCTTATTAAGGAATCGCCTGTAAATCTGGAATGTGTTGTAAAACAGATAGTTGAGCTGGGTAGTCATAATATGTTTATATCCGAAATTGTAGCCGTAAATGTGGATAATGAATTGATAAATCCCAAAAGCGATACTTTGGAACTTTTTAAAGCCCGATTGATAAATTACACACATGGCTTCTACTATAAACAGGGTGCAATGATTGGTAGATTTGGATTTTCGGTGAGAAAAAAATAGATAATTTTGAAAAAAGAGATTAAAAAAATTCTTATAATTCGTTTTAGCTCCATGGGCGACATCTTGCTTACAACGCCTGTTTTGGCAGCAATTCGCCGTGAATATAAAGACAGCGAAATTCATTTTGTGGTCAAAAAATCCTTTGCAGAAATTATTTTAAACAATCCACATATCTCCAAAATTCACATACTCGACAAAAATGAATCTGAACTTATTTCGGATCTTAAAAAAGAGAACTTTGATATTATTATCGACCTCCATAAATCCATTAGAAGTCTGAAATTCAGATTATTACTTGGCAAAAAATCTTACTCTTTTCCCAAATTAAATTTCAAGAAATGCCTTTTTGTAAAATTTAAAATCAATCTTCTACCCGACATTCATATCGTTGATAGATATTTTAAAGCTGTTGAAAAACTTAATGTTAAAAACGACCAAAAAGGATTGGAATTTATCGTTCCCAATAACACTGTTTTACCCCAAGACTTAAACAGTTTTTTGGATAAAAACACAGTAGCAATTGCCGTTGGCAGCAAGCATTCCACAAAACAAATTCCAGTTGAAAAAATTGAAGAATTGATAAAATTTGGCATCAAAAAGCTTGTACTTTTGGGTGGCAAAGATGATGCTGAAAAGGCTGAAAAAATCAGAAAATTTTCTCCTGAAACTATTTATAATGCCTGCGGAAAACTTTCGCTAACTGAGTCGGCTTTGGCACTAACAAAAAGTAAAGTTCTCGTAACTGGCGACACTGGATTGATGCACTTGGCATCGGCTTTAGATGTGATAATTATTTCAATTTGGGGAAATACAAGTCCACATTTTGGTATGTATCCTTATTTACCAAACAAAAAAGAAAAAATCTATATCTTTGAAATTGAAGGTCTTAAATGTCGCCCTTGTAGCAAATTGGGCTTTGAAACTTGCCCTAAAAAACATTTCAAATGTATGTTAGACCATAATATGGAGGAAATTGCAAAAATTATTGAGAGATTTTAGTAGAAAGATAGATAATGGTGAATGGTGAATGATGAATTGTGAATTATCAGATTTATATTGAATTGTTTTTTATATTTGGAAACCAAAAACCATAATCTCAAATTATTTTTAACATTATGAATTACATACATTCTATATTTTCAAAATTAAAAATAGCCAAAATTTTATATTTTTTTGCAGTCATAAGTCTTATATCATTAAATTACAAGGCTTTAGGTATTAACACTTCAAATAATTCCGACACTTTAAATGGCTTTTTTGAAATAGTAGAAATAAAAAAAATAAAAGGCTTTTGTTCTAAGAACGACTTTAATTGTGAGGAAAAGTTTATTATTTCAAAAGACAGATTTGTATATCGTGGCGACACAATTGCAGGCTTTAGACGGTCTCGAACTTATATTGAAAAAGTCCGAACTGTAAAAGCATATATAATTGTCGCAAGGCATAAAACAAATAATAATATTATTAATATAGTTTCTATTGAAACAAAAAACAGAGCAGCAGATAAATATGAAAAGCTTAAAGTTGGTAACCAATACCACTTAACAGCATTTTCTATTACAGAATTTGAACCACGCTATCATTCTGTGATTTACCAAAGGATATTAATAGATGGTGTATTTTTTAAAGAAATTGCTTTGGATTGCTGTGATCCGAGAATTTTTAAATCGCAAGATATTGATGGACTTTTCTATAAGCACAAATAAGGCTGTTGAGAGTTTTTTTAGTAGAAATTAGAAAGGAGAAAGTTAAAAAGTGTGGTCTGTCGTATAACAAAGCCAGCGCTGTGGCTGTTCGGCTGACCACTTAGCCTTGGAAAGTTTAAAACTTGGAAAGTTATCTGTTTTTTTTTACCACAGGGACACGGAGAATACACAGAGGACACCGAGGACTTGCCTACACAAATTATTTTTTTCTGACATTTTGTCATATTTTTTGCTTTGGTATAAGTTTTGCCATTAGTTGTGCAAAAATTATTTTATTATGCAGAAAGACAATATTAAAAAGGGGAATATCAATGTTGAAACTGAAAACATTTTCCCTATTATCAAGAAGTTTCTTTATTCGGATCATGAAATTTTCTTACGTGAATTAGTTTCCAATGCCGTTGATGCTACACAAAAGCTGAAAGCTCTATCTTCTATGGGCGAATTTAAGGGCGAAATGGGCGATATTACCATTGATATAGAGTTTGACAAAGACAAAAAGACTATCTCCATCATCGACCGCGGTATTGGTATGACCGAAGAGGAGGTTGACAAATATATTAATCAGATTGCTTTTTCCAGTGCCGAAGAGTTTTTAGAAAAGTTTAAAGG
Organism: Bacteroidales bacterium; assembly: GCA_012522535.1. Lineage (GTDB taxonomy): Bacteria > Bacteroidota > Bacteroidia > Bacteroidales > WCHB1-69 > JAAYKF01. Next base: position 10,981 of record JAAYKF010000149.1, on the reverse strand, counting down.
TATTGACGAAGCCTCTATTATCGGGCATTTTGGTCTGGGATTCTACTCAGCTTTTATGGTTGCCGACAGAGTGGATTTGATTACAAAATCGTGGAAAGAGGGAGCGAAAGCTGTGAAATGGAGCTGCGACGGCAGCCCTGAATATACCATTGAAGAGGTGGAAAAAGAGGAAAGAGGGACTGAAATAATCCTTCATATTGCCGAAGATTCTTTAGAATTTGTTGACGAAACAAGAATATTAGAACTTCTGAAAAAATATGGTAAATTCCTTCCTACCCCCATCCGTTTTGGAAAAGAAAAAACTTGGGAAACACCCGAGGGTGAAGAAAAAGCTGTGGAGAAAGAAATTGACCGAATTATCAATAATACCAATCCTTTATGGAAAAAAGCTCCCAGCGAAATAAAAGAAGATGAGTACAACGATTTCTATCGCGAGCTCTATCCAATGTCCTTTGATGAGCCACTTTTCAATATTCATTTGAATGTGGATTATCCTTTCAACTTGACAGGAATTTTATACTTTCCCAAAGCTAAACAAAGCATAGAAGTTCAAAAGGAAAAAATTCATCTTTACTCAAATCAGGTATATATCACCGACCAATTGGAGGGCATTGTTCCTGACTTTTTGACACTCCTACATGGCGTTATTGATTCACCTGATATTCCTTTGAATGTTTCGCGTAGCTACTTGCAAAGTGATGCCAATGTGAAGAAAATTTCGGGGCATATTTCCAAAAAAGTTGCCGACAAATTAGAAGAGATGTTTAAAAACAATCGTGAAGATTTTGAAGCAAAATGGGACGATATCAATGTGTTTATAAAATATGGTATGATTACCGATGAGAAATTCTACGAAAGGGCCATGAAGTTTATGCTTTTCAAAAATATTGAAGGCAAATATTTCACAGCAGATGAGTACAAAAAACATATTGAAACTCTACAAAAAGACAAAAATGACACCTTGGTATATCTATACACCAACGATGCTGTGGCACAACATAGCTACATAGAAAATGCTAAAGAAAAAGCCTATGACGTACTAATTATGGACGGCGTTTTGGATAGCCACTTTGTAAATCATATTGAAAGCAAATTTGAAAAGTCACGTTTTGCAAGAGTTGACTCTGATGTAATTGACAAGCTGATTGAAAAGGAAGAGGAAATCCCATCAAAGCTTAGTGAAGATGAGATTAAAAGCTTGACAGAAGTTTTTGAAAATCAGGTAGATAAAGAGAAGTTTATGGTTTCTACTGCCAATTTGAGCGAGAGCGAAATGCCCATTATTATCACCCAAGCCGAATTTATGAGACGCTGGAAAGATATGCAACAGCTGAGCGGACAACAAGCTTTTATGCCACAGATGGAATCGTATAATATGGTCATAAATAGCAATCACCCACTGATGGGTAAAATCTTGAGCGAAAACGACGAAGGTAAGAAACAGGAACTTAGCAAGCAGATTGTTGACTTAGCACTACTTTCGCAAAATATTCTGAAAGGTGAAGCTTTGACAGAGTTTGTGAAAAGAAGCGTTAATCTTATCGCTGAAGAGTAAAACCTTCTGAAATATAAAATTATACTTTGACTTTGCCGAAAATCTCATGACTTTTGGCAAAGTCTTTTTGAAACATCTTGTGCCAGTTGTAGTAATAAAATAGTCCAAACTGTTTTATTTCCCAATCATTATAATTCGTATATTTACTCACAAATTATACAATTTCAATAAAAGCAGCTATGAGCAACGCAAAAATTTCCATACGATTTTTCAACGACCGTGAAGTTAGAGCAGTTTGGGACGAAGAACATGCCAAATGGTGGTTTAATGTTATTGATATTGTCGCCATTTTGAATGAACAAGACGACTATACAAAAGCAAATAATTATTGGCGTTGGCTAAAAAGAAAACTGAAATCAGAAAACAACCAAGTTGTGAGTACCACTCACGCTTTCAAATTTGTAGCTGCTGATGGCAAAAGACGTTTGTCCGACACACTAGACAGTACAGGTGTAATTGAATTGGCAAAGAACTTCCCAAACACCAATGCAATAAAATTTTTGGATTGGTTCTTATACAGCGACAACAGTATCGACGGGCAAAGCAAGAAAAAAGCTTACACACTTTTTGAAGGAAATATACTTGACAATATCGAAGTTGGAACACTCAAGGGCTTACAACAAATACACGCATATTTGTTTGGCGGTTTGTATGATTTTGCAGGACAAATTCGTCAAAAAGAAATTTCAAAAGGTGGCTTCCATTTTGCTGTTTCACGTTTTCTTGGCGAAACATTAAAACAAATAGAAGAAATGCCCGAAACAAATTTTGACGAAATAGTTGAAAAATATATAGAAATGAACATTGCTCATCCATTTATGGAAGGCAACGGCAGAAGTACAAGAATTTGGTTGGATTTGATATTGAAAAAACAGCTCAAAAAATGTGTAGATTGGAGTAAAATAAGCAAACAAGATTATATGAACGCTATGATGTTAAGTCCGACAAAAAGCAATGCTCTAAAACTTCTTTTGAAAAATGCCTTAACAAACAAAATAAACGAACGTGAAATGTTTATGAAGGGTATTGATTATTCTTATTATTACGAAGAAAACGACTAATAGAGATGTCTTATAAAAGTCAAACTGCTACGTTGTTTTCAGATTTCGGACTCAGTCAAATACTGCAGTATTCTCCTTCATCCTCATCCTCAACGCCTTGCATTTTAACTTTTATAAGACACCCTTGAAGTGCAATAAAGAAAAACTATTTTTCTGACCTCGTCAATGCGACACCTTTTTAAAAGTTCTATTCAAAAATAATCTTTGAATAGCTTGGAAATAGATTTGCGTTTTTCTACAATCACAACCGTAGTGCTTCATGACTATTTGGTTTTTTGTGCACATACATGATGAAAATACAAATAATACTGATAATCAACTAATTACAAATAATGGAAAAGTAAAGTGATAAAGTCAGTATAAAAGCCAAACTGCTTCGTTGTTTTCGGAATTCGGACTCAGTCAAATACTGCAGTATTATCCTTCATCCTTATCCTCAACGCCTTGCATTCTGACTTTTATAAGACATCCCTTGAGATGCAACAAGGACTGGAAAAACATTGAATAAAATCAATATAATACCGATTATATATCTGTTTTGACTAGTTTATTATTACAATTAGTATAATCGTTCCGCAGGAACGAAATCTTTATAGAAAACAAAGAAAAAGAAAAATTTCGTCCCGATAGGGACGAAATAGAGTTATATAGATTTGGTCTATTATATTTTACCATTCGCTATTAGCAATAAATCTTAGCAAGCGTATTAACCACCGAAAAAACAATCACTGAAGCAAGGTTGGCTGTAGCATCATCTTGGTCGAATCGTGGGGAGACTTCGGCAATATCAAAGCTTATTGTTTTGCTAGAGCGTAGCACATGTTTCATAAACACTAACACCCGGTCTGGCGTAAGACCCAAAGGCTGCGGAGCACTAACTCCCGGTGCAAATGCAGACGAAAAGACATCGGCACAAACAGTAATATAGATATGGTCTTGTTTTCTTAAAAAATCGTCCAATTTCTCTATCATGGGATACAATTCCATTGTTTCTACCTCCTTTGCCATTATATACTCAACACCTAATTTATCCGCAGTATTGAACAAACTTACTGTATTGCCATATTTCTGTATTCCGATACAAAAATATGAGTAATCAACTTCGTTCTTTTGAGTCACATCGGCTATTTGCTTAAACATTGTCCCCGAGGAACCTCCATCCGAATATGACCTTAAATCGAAGTGAGCATCAAAATTTACAATACCGATTTTCTCAGCCTCTTCCTTCTTTTTCAGATGATTGAAAATGCCCATATAGTGTCCAAAAGCAATTTCGTGTCCACCTCCCAAAAGTATGGGAAACATATTCAACTCCAACACTCTTTCCACAGCTTTTGCCAAGGAGTCTTGAGCCTCTTCCAACGAAATTTCATCACTAATTATATTTCCAGCATCAAAAAGTTTAACATCTTTAGGGAACTGACAAGGCAGATTTGTTAACTCATGCCTGATGCTTTTGGGTCCTTTAGCTGCTCCGGTCCTACCCTTGTTTCTTTTCACACCTTTGTCGCACTTAAAACCCAAAAATGCAATGCCAAGCTTTCCATCAAATGGCTCTAAATTTTCATCATTCAAGTCTATCAATTCCACCCACTGATGCCACCTGTACGCATCAAAGTCATCAACGCTATCAACTCTTCCGTCCCAAATTGATTTATCTTCTACTAAATAATTTTTAAGCATTTTATCTCCTTTTTAATAATTAAAATTCACATCATTTATATGTGAATAAACATACGAAATTTCAATAAGAATTCCAAATTTTTGTATATTTTTAAGGACTAAAACATTAGAACAAAAATTCAGCATTATATAAACATCAAACCGTCTAAGTTCTTGTAATTCAATTTGTTTTTATAAAAACCTTTCGTACATTTGCAAAGTCATACTTTGATTTATCATGATATTTCAAAGTGTCACTTTGAAATATCATGATAAATCAAAGTCAATAATAGAAAATTATGTACATTAGAAAACAGTTATTCATAGGTGCTGAGAACGAAAGTGTATTCTTTTGGGGAGCACGTCAGACAGGAAAAAGCACACTACTTAAAGTAATGTATCCAAATGCTTTAGTTTTTGACTTATTACTTTCAAGAGTTTACAACAATTTGGCAAAGGATCCAGACAGTCTGCGTGAAATAATTTTAGCCAATACAGAAAAGTCTCCTGTAATAATTGATGAGATTCAAAGATTACCAAATTTGCTTAACGAAGTTCAGTGGTTAATCACAAATCATAACATACGTTTTATTTTAAGCGGTTCGAGTCCTCGAAAGATAATCCGTTCTGGTGCCAATCTTTTAGGAGGAAGAGCTTTGCGTTATGAATTATATCCACTTGTTTATCCTGAAATTCCAAATTTCGACTTAATCCGTGCCATTAATAACGGACTTTTGCCACGACATTATGATTCTGTAAACCCAAAGAAATTAATTGCATCATATATTGGAAATTACTTACGAGACGAAATTGTTGCGGAAGCTAAAATCAGAAATGTTGAAATATTTTCACGTTTTTTGGAATCAGCAGCATTTATAAATGGTGAAATGGTAAATTATTCTAATATTGCTTCTGACTGCGGAGTGAGTGCCACAACTATAAAAGAGTATTTTCAAATTCTGCAAGACACTTTGATAGGACGTTTTTTACCTTCATTCCAAAAAAAACCAAAACGAAGAGTTATAACGGCACCTAAATTCTATCTTTTTGACGTTGGCATTACCAATTACCTGCTGAATAGGAGAAAAATAGAACCTAAAACCGAACTTTTTGGTAAAGCATTCGAACATTTAATATATCAGGAAGTATATGCACACAGTCGCTATTCTGACAAAGAATATGATATTTGTTACTGGCGTACTGCCTCAAATATCGAAGTGGATTTTATACTTGGCGACCACGAAGTTGCAATAGAAGTTAAATCGACAGATCACGTCAAAAGCGAACATCTGAAAGGGTTGAAAGCTTTCGCTGAAGAATATGTTGTTGAAAAGAAAATTGTTGTAAGCAATGACCCACTTCCACGACTTATGGGTAACATTTTGGTTCTGCCATGGCAAGTGTTTTTAGAAAAATTATGGGCAAATGAAATTATTTAACACAAATAAAAATTTGTAAAACAATTTGAAGTATTTGACAAAACACAATTGGCATAATTCCCCATAAATGAGTACTTTTGCAGAAATGATTTTGTAATGAATTTACATAATAACGTACAACTAATTGCTGGTCCATGTAGTGCCGAAAGTCGCCAACAGCTACTTAGCACCGCCGAGCAGATAAAGGATGTGGGTTTAGATTATTTCAGAGCTGGAATTTGGAAGCCTCGCACTCGTCCCAACGATTTTGAGGGCGTGGGGGCAAAAGGCTTAGACTGGCTTGTGGAAGTTAGAGAGAAATTTGGCTTTAGAGTGGGCACAGAAGTGGCTAGTACAAAACACGTTGAAGAAGCCATTAGGGCTGAAATAGATATGCTTTGGATTGGGACACGAACTACGGCAAATCCATTTCTGGTAGAAGAAATTTCACAAGCTCTAAAAGGTGCTAAAATACCCATTATGATAAAAAACCCCATAAATCCAGACTTAAAACTGTGGATAGGTGCTTTTGAGAGATTTAAAGGCAATAATATCAACGACTTACATGCAATTCACAGAGGATTTTCGGTTTATGAGAAAATAAAATATCGAAATTTACCCAACTGGCAATTGGCAATAGATTTCAAAATGCAAATGCCCCAAACTCCGCTCTACTGCGATCCATCACATATTGCTGGTAAGAGAGAGTATATTTTAGAAATTTCGCAAAAAGCTTTAGATTTACGTTTTGACGGTTTGGTGATAGAAACCCACTGCAATCCTGAAAAAGCACTCACCGATGCAGCACAACAGCTTACACCTCAACAACTTAAAGAAGTTTTAGGAAAATTAGTTTTCCGTCGCAGAATTGATGCCAACGAAGAGGAATTGAATGAATATAGAGAGCAAATTGATATTATTGACTGCAATTTGGTAGAAATTCTTGGAAAAAGAATGAAAATTTCCGAAAAAATTGGTGATTATAAAAAACGAAACGACCTTACAATTTTTCAAAGTGTACGCTGGGATGAGCTTTTACAGAAAAATATTGATTTAGCACAAAAAGAGAATCTTAGCGAAAATTTTGCTTCACAACTTTTCAAACTAATTCATCAAGAGTCAATAAATATACAAGAAAAAATTTTATCAGAAAAAATAGATGAAAAAAATAAATCATAATATATTCTTTATCAACTCATTGAGCGATTTTCTGAACGATTTCAAAGAGAAGAGCATACTCTTAATAGATAGAAATGTTTATAAGCACCATCAAGTTGTTTTTGAAGATTTTAGAAAAATAATTATTGATACAAGTGAAGCATCTAAATCTTTTAAAACCACAGAACTGATAATTACTGAACTACTGCAACTAAAAGCCCACAGAGAAACAATTTTGATAAATATTGGTGGTGGTGTTATTGGCGATTTGGGTGGTTTTGTAGCATCAATTTTCAAACGAGGAGTAAAATTTGCACATATTCCCACTACCCTTTTGGCGATGTGCGATGCTGCCATAGGAGGCAAAAATGGAATAAATTTTGGAGAAACAAAAAATATAATTGGCACAATTACAAATCCAGAATTTGTGGCTATTTATCCTGATTTTATAAAAACTCTTACAGATGAGGAATTTAAAAATGGAATAGCTGAAATCATAAAACACTCTATATTAGACTCTTACGAACATTATTATTTTATTCTTCAAAACAAAAAAGAGATTAAAACTCGCAATATTGAAATAATTACACAACTTATTTCACGATCTGTAAAATTCAAAACAAGCATTGTGGAACAGGACGAAAAGGAGCTTGGCAATAGAAGATTGTTGAATTTTGGTCACACAATGGGACACGCTTTGGAGGCTATTTATGGAGTTTCGCACGGAAAAGCTGTGGCAATTGGAATGTTTTATGCAGCCAAATTGGCTCTGAAAAATGGATATTGTAATAAGCAAACTTTTGATGAAATTCAATTTATTCTTCAAGAATTTAAGTTTGAAACCGAGTTTAAATATGATTTAGACAAGGTGATTGAAAAAATCTATCAAGATAAGAAAAGTTACGACGAAGATGTGAACTTTATTTATCCATTTACCATTGGCGATTGTCGTGTTGTGAAAACAAATGTGGAATTGTTGAAAAATCAACTAAAAATATTGTAAAATGGGTGATATTTGTCTTGTGTTAAGCCATATTGGTAACTTTGAGACTGCCATAAGTAGCTCAGATTTTCAGATTTTGGAACTCAGGACAGATTTAATTCCATTGAATTTTGAAATTATAGATGAATTTATCCCAAAGTTTGAAAAATGGATAATTAGCATTAGGAAAGAGAGTTTTGAACAAGAAAATTTCAATGAAATTTTAGATTATATCTTGAAATTTGAACCAAAATTTGTCGATATTGATGAAGATTGCCTGAATGAAGAATTGATAAATAAGGTAATTTCAAAAAGTGAGTTAATTATCTCCTATCACAACTACGACCACACTCCCGACTTTGATTTTTTGCAAAATAAGATTGATAAATTTGTAGAATTAGGTGCAAAAATGGTAAAAATTGTCTGCAAAGGGGCCAAAAATAGTGATTTTGCGACAGTTTCAAAATTGTACAACAAAAACAATAATTTGATTTGCTTTTTGATGGGTGAAAATTATCGCCAAAGCAGAATTGAAGCCTATTTCAAAGGAGCAAAAATCACTTATGCAAGATTGGAAAATGCCAAAGAAGTTGCTGCTGGCATTCCAGAACTCGAAAATCTAAAAAGAGATCTGCAAGTTTTTGAAAAAAATCTTGAAAAAAGCATAGAAGTTGAGCCTTTTAAAGTTTCGGGACAAATTAGTGCAAATGCTTCTAAAAGCCATGTACAGAGACTATTAGCCATTGCAATTTTGACAAAAGGCAAGACCATAATTAATGGTTTTGAAGGTTCAAAAGATGTAGATGCATTTTTGAAAATTGTAAAAGAGTTGGGATTTGAGGTGCAATTAACTAACAATCAGTTGATTATCGAAAACTCTAACTTTAATTTTCTGAACTCAGTCTCAGTCAATGTGGGAGAATCGGGTTTGGCATTGCGAATGATGCCATTTATTTTGTCCAACATAGCCCACGAATATGAAATCAAAGCCAGTTCCACACTTTTAAACAGACCATTAAATGTATTTTTGGAAAGCGTTGAAGCTTCTGGAATAGAGATTTTATCAAGAAAATTTCCTTTGAAATTTAGGGGCAGAATTTTAAAATCAGAGATTTTTATTGATGGCAGTTTTAGTTCACAAATGTTGAGCGGACTACTAATTTCACTCCCATTGCAAAGTAAAGATACAGTGGTTTTTGTAAAAGATTTGAACAGCAAACCCTATATTGATATGACTTTGGAAGTGATGTCAAAATTTGGTATAAAAGTAGAAGTTGAAAATTACAGCAAATTTACTATAAAAGGCAATCAAAATTATCAAAACCATGAAATCAAAGCCGATGGCGACTGGAGCGGAATTGCAAACTTCTTAGTTGCTGCTGCTATTTCTGGCAAAGTTGAAGTTGAAAATTTGGATATAAATTCTCCACAAGCTGACAAAGCCATTTTGGAAGTTTTGCGAAATTTTGGAGCAAAAATTGACATTACAAACAGCTCTGTAATTATTGAAAACTGCGAATTTAGACCATTTAATTTTGATTGTACCCATGCTCCCGACTTATTTCCAATTTTAACTGTTTTAGCTGCCAAAGCAAAGGGCATTTCACGCATAAAAGGCTGGAAAAGATTATTACACAAAGAGTCCAATCGTTGTGCAGCAATAATGGAAATTATGGGTAAATTTGGTGTAGAAATCCAACTTGAAGAGGATGAAATGCTTGTTTTTGGAAATGGTAAAATTGAAGGTGGTCTTACGATAAATCCACATTCAGACCACCGTTTAGCCATGATGGCAAGTATTGCAGCCACTTTGGCTGATGACAAAATTACAATTTTAAATCCCGATGTTGTGGAGAAATCCTATCCCGATTTTTTCAGAACTTTGGAGAGAGTGAAAATTTTAAAATAGATTATTATGAATAGTTTTGGGCAAATTTTTCGTATTTCAATTTATGGCGAGTCGCACGGCAAGAGTGTGGGAGTGCTTATTGACGGCGTTCCTGCCGGGATAAGTTTAAAATCTGAGGATTTTGAAAAGGATATTCTCCGCCGAAAACCTAACAAAACCGGCACTACTCCACGTATTGAAGAGGATTTTCCAAATATTACTTCTGGCATTTTCAACGACAAAACCACCGGAGCACCCATAAATATCTATTTTGAAAATAAAAATACAAAATCATCAGATTACGATTTTGTATTGCAAACTCCCCGTCCCGGACATGCCGATTTTGTGGCTTCACGCAAATACAAAGGCTTTAACGATTATCGCGGTAGTGGACATTTTTCGGGCAGATTGAGCTTACCCTTGGTGGCAGCAGGAGTTATTGCTAAAAAAAATATTCCTGAAATTGAAATTGAAGCCGAAATATTGGAAATTGGCGGAGAAAAAGATTACAGTTCTATTTTAGAAAAAACCATTGCCGAGGGAGACTCTTTGGGCGGAATTATTGAGTGCACTGCCAAAAATATGCCCATAGGCTTGGGCGAGCCATTTTTCAATTCATTAGAATCTATGATTAGCCATTTGATTTTTTCCATTCCCGGAATAAAAGGCATTGAGTTTGGAAATGGCTTTGAAGCAGCTAAAACTAAGGGTTCTGAAAACAACGACAGATATATTTCCACTGATGGTAAAACCGCCACCAACAATGCTGGAGGCATAAATGGCGGCATAAGCAATGGCAATGATTTGATTTTTAGAGTGGCGGTGAAGCCCACATCAAGCATTTCTAAAACTCAGGAAACATTAAATTTCCAGACAAAAGAGATAGAAAATTTAAATATTGAAGGACGACATGATGCCTGCATAGCACTGCGAATGCCTGTAATTCTTGAAGCTTGCACAGCCATTGTTTTGGCTGATATGATAATGGTTAACAAGGCAAGATAATACCATTTTCAAAAATTTATTAATGCAGTTTTATTGATTGTTAATTAAAACAGCCTGCCACATATCATAAACTAATGTTAATTAATGAGAAATACTTGACAATTAGGAGGCTATTTGATATATTCGATACTGTCCCAAAAAAGTGTGTAAAGTCCAGGGAAATTATGAAATTTGTAAACACAAACTATAAATTTTATAAGATATGAACTTTACACAAGAACAAATTACGGAAATTTTAAGCGATTTTTCAAG
>JAAYKF010000148.1 GCA_012522535.1 Bacteroidales bacterium | reverse complement strand
TGGCATCATATAAATTTGCAAGTTTTAGATTACAAAGATACAAAATCTTGCATTAATATCAAAGCCTTTTGTGTGTTAAATTATTGATAATCAAATAGATGTGTGGTTTTTAAGGGACGACTAAATACACAACTTTTTTGATTGTTTTTTTTTATACTTTTCTTACATCGAACTCAGGTTAAAAGAGTAATTTTTTTCATAATGTTTTGTGTTTGTTAATATATAAATTTAGACAAATTCTATTTCTTAATGGTTGTTTAGATGCTTTCTAATTTGGTGCAACTCTGGTTTTTAAAACTAATTTATCATCAATAAATGCACTTAAAATAATAACACCTTTTGGTAAATTAGAGACATAATAGGTGTATTTTCCATTTTTAGCCTCCTCATATTCATGTGTTTCATAAATTTTGTCGTCAACAGATATTTCAACTCTCATTTTTGAGCTTTTATTTAAGGCGTAGTAAATACTGAACTCATCATCGAAAAATCTTCTTGGAAAAACATTTATATCAAAATTTATTTCGCTATTGTCCAAAACAAAATCATTTGTGGCAGAAAATGAAAGTTTTTCGCCGCTTCCGCAATCGCTTTCAAATGCATGAATTAGATTTCCTTCCATATCCAATATTCTTAAATATCCATATCCAAATTGTGGTTGTGCCCAAAACTCCAAACCATTGCCAACAGTGTCTATTAGCTCAATAAAGTATTGCCCTTGGGCTAAGCTAATTGTGTCAACAAAAACTTTGTTTGAGTCGCTCTCTGTGGGTGATATTTTGTGAAATAATTCCGAGTTTTTTCCAACTATGGAAATCTCATTATCGGCAGGGGAGTTGTTGGTTTTGAACTGAATAATAAAGTCTGTGGGTAGTTTCATTGGTGAAACAAAATTTGAGCTAAGCTGATTATCGCCATTCCAGCCATCTTTTTTGCCATTGGGCTTTTTCAATAAAACGGTGAATTTGTTTTCGCCCTCTTTCATGTCAATTTGCTCTGGAATGGTAATTTCGGCAGTTTCATTAAACTTTAGATTACCACTCCATTTAAAAGATTTTTTGGCAAAACCTTCGGTTCTATACTCAACTATTACAGATTTTAAATTCTCTGAACCTAAATTTCTAATGGTGAATTTTGGGTCGAAAGAAGCTGGATTTTCTCTTGAAAATCTTTGCTCATCACTGGGCACGCTAATATGCTCCAGGGCGACATCATGCTTTTTTAGTGGTTTGCCATAATGAAACATATATGCCGAAATGTTTTCCACCGCCTGTATATTTTCTGTGGCTGTATATTCTTGCATTGTCATACTTACATTGTGATTTCCGCCCTTAGCAAAAACATCAATTATATCGGGGTCTTGCAAGTCGCCCGGACACCAATAAGCCCTGTCGTAGAGCCATGTTCCAGCTTGTGGATAGAGTGGGTTTGTGCCACATTTTTTCCACATATCTCTGTGGTCAACCTCTTTGCCATCAAATTCAATTTTTCGCCATCGGGAACAAAACTCACTGCAATTGTTGGGTCTATCCATGCCATGTCCAGTGTGCTGAATCCTAATGCGATTAATTTCAGTAGCTTCGGGAGAAACAAAATTTATGGGTAATAAATTATCTTCTAATTTTTCATTTTCATCGCCATATTTATAGCCCTTATTCCACAGTGGTGTAATGCCCTGAAACTGCATTATGGGGTCGCCTTCAAGAATATCAAAACTGATTGTTAGTGCCCAGCCAACGGTTACAGGTTCCCAGCCAGCATGTACATATTTTATCTCAACGCTGTCGCGCAAAAATGGGGCAAAATCGCTCACATCAACCTGCCATTTCCAGCTCCAGCCTTGGGTGTAAAATGCACCGTAGGGGGTTAACATTCTTCCAATTTCGTAGTTTAATTTCTTTCCATTAACGCCACCCTGTTTCACTAAATAAATATGGTCAAGGTAGTCCCAATGTGCTGTGGGCAGGGTGTCGGGAGTGCCTAAAGTAACATTCATGGTGATTTTACGAATGGGGGTCTTTTCTGATGGAAAAACCGCCCAGGATGAGTAGGGGTTTATTCCCTGAGAGGGGTCGGTTGTAACGGTTTGCCTGTCGTGGCTAACAACTGTATGGATTTTTGCCTTTTGAGAAAACAGAAGGGTTGAAGACAAAATAAATGTAATAAAAAATATCTTTTTCATAAAATCCTATAATTATTAATATAAGCCTCCTTGACCTCTATAAAGTTTTATTGGTTCTTTTAGCTTAACTTTTATAGCACTAACATACTTGTCAATTTCATTTTCTGGAACATCAATGTAAACCAATCCCGGAACTGGGCTCCATGAGATTTTTCCCACAACTTTGTGCTCAAGTTTTTTGCCACTCCCCACCATGCTAATCTCTTCTATATCGTTTAGTAAACCTTTTAGCATCACCCTTCCGCTATTGTTTTCGTGCAAGAAAAGATATAGTGTTGTTGAGTCTTTAGACATGGTGCTTGGTCCATAAAAATGCCCTTGTGGTAGCCCAGAAATAGTTTCAAAAATGGCTTCTCCGTGTTTTTTGTTCCAAGCTCCCAACTCCTTGAAAATATGTATCTGTTCATCTGGAATAGTGCCATCTTCACGGGGTCCCATGGCCAAAAGCATATTTCCGCCATTGGCAACCACATCAACAAAAATTGTAATTACCTCGTAGGGCGTTTTCCAATTTTTATCATCGGGCTGATAGCCCCAACTTTGATTGCTCGTCATGCACAATTCCCACCAATCGTATTGGGGTTTTGTTACAGGGAAGTTCTGTTCAGGGGTTTCATAATCGCCATATCTTTGCAGTCTGCCATTTATAATGGCATTGGGGTTTTTCTTCAAAATCATTCTTCTAACTTTTTCTGCTTCCCAGCGTTCGGCACTATGTTCCCAATCGCCATCAAACCACCACAAATCGGGGTTGAATTGCTGCAAAACTTCGTCCAATTGTGCTTGATAAAAATTTCTAAATCTATTCCAACGAGCGTAATCATTTTCAACATCATATCTCGAACTATCGTTTAAAAATCCCGGATAATCGTTGTGTGTCCAGTCTATAAGCGAAAAATATGCACCACATTTGAGGTCTCTTTTTCTCAATTCTTCAAAGAATGGTTTTATCAAATCTTTTTTTGCGGGAGTTCCTCTTACGCTGCTAAGTTTGTTCAATTTGGTGTCGTACATTGCCACTCCATCGTGATGTTTGGTGGTGATAACAGAGTAGCGAGCACCTGTTTCTTGAATTAAATCTGCCCAATAAGCAGGGTCATATTTCGAAAGGGTAAAACCTTTCATCTGTTTCATATAATCTTTGTGCGAAATTCTTTTGTTATGAAAACTCCACGATTCCGAAACACCTTCAACGGCATAAATTCCTTCGTGAATAAATATTCCAAGCTTTGCATCAGCAAACCACTGCATCTTTTCTCTAATTTCGTCTGGTTTAACTTTTTGCTGCGAAAAAACCATAAAACTCATTAAAAATAATGATAAAAAACATATTCCTTTTCTCATAATTATGGTATTATAAATTTATACAGTTGCCAAAGTTAAAACAATTTAGCCTATAATTGATAAAATTAGATATTTTGTTTTATGAGTATAGCCAAAAAAATGGAATATATTATCGTACTTTAATAATTGTAGATTTATTTTTTAGAATAAGCCTTTAAATCGTTTAATCTTATTAATTTTGCATAGAAGTTTAATATATGCTAAAGCCTAAAAACAGACGTTTTCGTCAAATTCGACATTTTATCCTTGGTATTTTCCTCGGCTTTCTTTTGGCATTTAGTATTATTTGGTGGGTGTCGTACGTTGGTCAGAAAGATTGGTATTTTAGTGCGAAAATACATAGCTTGATAGGACGACTTTCAGGTCATTCAGAAAAGGAACAAACTCCAGTTTTGGAAATTGAAAAATATACACCTCCGAAAGAAGTTGTGGAAAAAGATACAGTTTTGTTTGATGAAATTGAGCAGGATTTCTACTATTTAGATGACGATTTGTGGCTTGATGACGACCTTTGGGATGGCACGGAAAGCTCTTTTATGGAAGATGTCGATTTGTTAGACGATGATCCTGAAATAATTGTAAAAAAAGATATTCTTTTGGCGGTGCGAGAATTTGAAGTGGAATACAATACCCAAAGCCTTATTGATACGCTAATGGGGGTGAATCCCAGTGAGGAAAACAGCTACACACTTCAGGTGGAATTTTGGCAGTCGCCCATAAATTATAGAGGTTATAAAAAATCGTTGCAAAAACTTGTTATTTACGGAATTAAAGATGTTGAAAATGTACATTTTATGAGTAATAATGATAATTTGATAATGATTTCCAACGATAGAAAATATCTTCTACGAAACTCATCTTCATTTACTAAATTAGAACCAATTTTAAATTAAGAATTATGATTTTTTCAAAATTTCACGGTGCAGGTAACGACTTTATTATGGTAGATAATAGAGATTCGGAATATTTTATTTTTTCAGAACATGTGGCAAAATTGTGCCACCGCCGTTTTGGCATTGGAGCCGATGGACTTATTATACTTCACAAATCGCTAATTCCCAATGTAGATTTCAAGATGTTGTATTTCAATTCAGATGGGAATTTGGGCTCAATGTGTGGCAATGGCGGACGCTCTTTTGTGGCGTTTTTAGACACCTTAGGTCTGATGGATAAGAAAGTTACCTTCGAGGCGTATGATGGCTTGCACGATGCTGAAATTTTATGGAAAGGCGAAAACGAATGGCTTATTGAGCTGGAACTCAGAGATGTGGATAATGTAGAAGTGCTTAGTCCCAATGAGTTTTTCTTAGATACAGGTTCGCCACACTTGGTGGTTTTTGTGGATAATTTAAATGAAATTGATATTACTGAAATGGGTCGAAAACTTCGCTACGATAGCCGATTTGCCCCCAATGGTACCAATGTTAATTTTGTTTCACACAAAAATGGAGTCATTTTTGCTCGCACATACGAAAGAGGAGTAGAAGATGAAACATTGTCCTGCGGAACAGGTGTAACAGCTTCAGCCATTGCAGCTAAAGAGTTTTATGATATTCCCGATGATAAAATTAAAGTAAAAGCCAAAGGTGGTAGTTTTGATATTAGCTTCAAAAAAGAAGGTGAAATCATTACAGATATTAGGCTAAAAGGCCCAGTTCGAAAAGTTTATTCAGGAAAAGTAGATTTACATACTGACGCTCAAATCTAGAGAGTCGTGCAGGCATCTAATGGAAAAACCAAAGTCGTAGGGAAAGTTTATAAAATCAACATCCATTGAAACTTTATCCAATGTAAAAGCCATGCCTTTACCTTGAACATTTTGACTTTGTGTCCACCAATAGCCTATTTTTCTTCTATTTATAAAAAGTGAAGAAACAGGCGAGAAATATCCCGAAGCTCTACCACTCCATTGGCTCTCGTTGTTGGCTCCATTGTTGGGCGTTTCCCAATATTTTGGGTCTGTATCTTTTAAATATCCACCAGCTAATTTAATCCCACCAAGATATTCAACTAAAACTTTTACTTCGTGCTCACTTGGCACGTGCATCCCTTCTGGACAAACTCCACAACTATCCTCCAAGATGCTCCACGAATATAAAAAACCATAGTCCTCAACAGCAGCGGTGTCAGAGTCGTAAATCCACATGGTGGAAATCAACCTGCCATCGTTGTAATGAAGAGTTCGCAGATTTTCTTGAAGCCAAATCTGTTGACCAATTTGAATGGTTTTGTATTCGTTAGAATCATAGTCCATAACAGTAAAACCGGGCTTTACTATGGGGTTAATTCTGATTTTTTCGTCAGTTTTTTTACAAAAACTTAAGCCAATTACCAGACCAATAAAAATTGATAGAATAATAGATGATTTTCTCATGATTTATGTTTTGGTATCACAAACATACATTATTTTACATTAAGTTTGTAAAAAGCACAGTAAAAATATCTATTTTTGCTAACAGAAATATTTAAAAATGGAAGAAAATACGCCTGCACTTTTTACTGAATTTATGAACTCAGTTAGAAATGGAGAAAAAGATGAGCAAATTGCCCATGCAAAACGTCTCTTTATATCTCCACATCATAAAAAGGCACTTATTGCATTCGAAATTATTGAAAAACAACATCCTGAAGAGGCAGCTTATGCTCTTTTTAAGCAAGGAGAGTGCTATCTGAAAATGGATAGGGAAGACAAAGCCATTGAATGTTTCGAAATGGCAAAAGAGAAATTTTATGATGCAAGTCTTGTTGACGAAGCCATTTGGAGTGCCACGCAAACGGCATTTGCAAAATATAGAGACATAGAAATAGTAGAACAATTTATTAAGAAATATCCCCATAGCGAAAGCTTAAGGTACGCCCAATCAATTTTAGAGAACAGATGAAAATAGTAAAATCTATACCAAATTTTATAACATCGCTAAACTTATTATCGGGCTCCATAGCGATTACACAGATTGTAGCAGGAAATAACGAAATAGCCTTCGGCTTAATAATTTTGGCTATGATTTTCGACTTTTTGGATGGCTTTTCGGCACGAATGCTAAAAGCTTATTCCGAAATTGGTAAGCAACTAGACTCACTTGCCGATTTAATTTCCTTTGGATTAGCACCATCATATATGATGTTTGAACTGTTGACCAAAAAAACAATATGTTTTAACAATGCTTGTTTTCTTACAGAGTTTTTTCCCTACATAGCATTTTTAGTGGTGATTTTTTCTGCAGTCCGATTGGCAAAATTCAATGTTGATGACAGGCAAAGTTCCTCATTTATCGGACTTCCAACGCCTGCCAATGCCTTGCTTATAAGCTCGTGGTGCTTTATTCCAGAAAACTCTATTTTTGCCACACCACTTGTCCTGTTTTTTTTAATACTAATATCATCATATTTGTTGATATCAGAGCTTCCCATGTTTTCATTTAAGGTAAAAGAACTGAAGTTTGTGAAACTATTACCTCAAATTATTTTAATTATTGGCTCATTGATATTTGCTATATCTTTCAGAAATATATATGCTGGTGCAGCAATTATTGTTTTATATATCGTCATAAATCTGTTGGTATGGGCTTTTGCCCAAAAAGAAAAAGATAATATCAATATTAATAAACATTCGTAAATGAAAAACATGAATAAATGAGTTTAGTTTGTATAATTCTGTAATACAGTAACTTAGACTTGGTTTTTAGGTTTTAACAAAAAGAATATACGAATGTTATAAGCTTTGAATATACGAATGTTGTATATTTGTGTCGTAAATAAAACGTTATCTGTCATTTAGGCAAGAGCGTGCGTTAATTGAGAGAAGAAAATAAGGTACGAATAAAAATAACAAGAATAAATAATAAAAGTATGAGAAACATTTTAATCTATTGTTTGGCAGTATTATTCCTTGCCTCTTGCGGAAATTCAAGTACTCAAAGAAAGGGAGGAAACAAGCCTTCTGAAAATTCAGAAATGACTGCTGTAACCGCTTCTAAAATTAAACCTGTTGTCAATGGATGTACGTTAATGGCAATATATCTGCCAGCTGTAACCGCTTCTAAAATTAAACCTGTTGTCAATGTTTATGTTGAGAACTCTGGTAGTATGGCTGGTTATGTAAATGGGAATACAGATTTTAAAAAGGCTGTATATAATTACTTGACAGATATTAAAATTTCTGGAATAACCGATACACTAAATCTGTTTTACATAAACGACAAGTCTGTCGCAAAGGGTTCTGATGTTGAGGACTTTATAGAGAAACTCAACCCAAATCAATGTGTGTTTGCAACTTCTGACATTTCTAATGTTTTTGATTTGGTGTTGAAAAGAACTGATAATAAACAGATTTCGGTATTAATTACAGATGGAATTTTTTCACCCGGAAGAGGGAAAGATGCGGAACAATATCTTGTTAATCAGCAAATAGGAATAAAAACCTCAATGGCTGAATATCTGAAAGTTTTCCCAAATACAGCTGTAATAGTTTATCAGTTATCTTCAAATTTTAAAGGGAGATTTTTCAATCGTGAAGATAAGCCTGAAAATATTGATGCTTCACGTCCATATTACATTTGGGTTATTGGCGATGTTGCGAATATCGCTTCATTGAAAGCACATATTCCTGATGAAAGATTCAAAGGAGGCGGTGTACAACATTCCTACACACTATTACCTCCAGTAAATATGAAAATTGATTACGCAATTTTAAGTAGTCCAAAACAGGGTTCATTCAACAGGCAAACTTCTTCAGGTTCGGGATGTTCAAGGAAAAAAGATATTGTTAATCCTAAAACCTCAATCTACAATATCAAAAAAGCCTCAAACGGAGCACATAAAGGAAATTTCATGTTTACAATTGGAATGGATTTGTCTCTTTTTACAGTTTTATTAGGCGATGAATATCTTACAAATACAGAGAGTTATGCTCGTTTGATAAACAAACAGCCGAATAATGATTATTTTATTGAAATAGAACACAATACCAATCCCAATACAAATTACACTCATAATATGAAACTAACTACAGATAAAATTTCTGTAGGCGAATTAGAAATCATATTAAGAAATCAATTTCCTCAATGGATTTATGATATTAATGATGAGGAAGGACTTGATATATACAAAAACGATGCAATCAATAAAACTTTTGGTATTAAGTATTTAGCCGAAGGAATTTATGAAGCATACAATTTTTCAGGAAGTTCAATTTATACAACAATGAAATTTAATTTAAAAAAGTAATTATATGGAAACAATTTACAGATGGCTCTCTTCTTTATTTGGCTCAAATTTAGCCGAACATTTAAGCGGATGGAGCGAAGTTACAGGAGATTACACAGAAGCTAATCTTTTTTTTATTATTGGGATGAGTTCATTAATAATTAGCATTGCGGCATGTGTAACGTATTATTATATTTTGAATCACCCTCGTTGGAATCGTGGGTTTAAATGGCTAATCTTTTTAGTTATCGTGCTAATAGTTAATTTCCTACTTGCTTTTGGTATTTGTTATTCCGATTTGCTTGCAGGCAATATTTCTTCGGATATTTCAGCTATTTCAGTTGCAGAATGTTTAGGATTTGGATTGACAAATATCATTGTATCTATTATTGCATTTGTTCTTTGTTCACTCATAATCAAATGGGGAAGTCGCAATTGTAAATTTTCACCTTTTAAATTCTAAAATCATGGCAAGTAACAAATTATATATTTTCGGAAGTGGTGGCACAGGTTCAAGAGTTCTAAAATCATTGATAATGTTGCTCGCTTCCGGAGTGGAGTGCGGCGTGGATACGATTGTACCAATCGTGATTGACAGAGATATGTCAAACCATGACTTAACGCGAACAAAAACATTGATAGAAAATTATATCACAGTAAATAATATTGCACCGAAAGAGGATACTCAAAAAGGATATAAAAACCGTTTTTTTAATACGCGAATTGAATTATTGAATAACGAACTTTGTCTGCAATTGAAAGATAACACTCAAAAATTCAACGAATTTATCGGCAAAAATACGATGAGTTCAGAAAATAAAGCATTGGTTGATATTCTTTTTTCAAAAGAAACATTGGAATTGGATATGACAGAGGGGTTTCAAGGAAACCCAAATATCGGAAGTGTTGTGCTAAATCAATTTGATGATAGCGATATTTTCAAGGCTTTTGCGAACGATTTTAAAGACGGCGACCGCATTTTTATTGTCAGTTCTATTTTTGGCGGTACTGGAGCAAGCGGTTTCCCTCTTTTGCGGAAAGTATTACAATCTCCGAATCAGAAAGATGCAGAAGGACAACCTTTACCAAATTGGGGATTAGTGAATAAAGCTCCTATCGGAGCAATTTCTGTATTGCCATATTTTAATGTTGGAGCAGCAACTGATAATAGTTTAGTTAATTCTGACACATTTATTGATAAATCAAAAGCTGCATTATCGTATTACAAAACAGAAGACAAAAAATTAGATACACTCTATTATATTGCAGACACAAACACCACAACTTACGAACACCACAAAGGTGGCGATGAACAAAAAAACAATGCTCATTTTGTAGAGTTAGCGGCTGCAATGTCAATACTTGATTTTGTGAATCCACAATTGCAGCAAAAAAATATTCATAGAAAAGATGATAAGATTGAAAGCACTACTTACAAAGAATTTGGTATAAGTGCGAATGTTTCAGAAATCGGTTTTGCAAATTTGGAAGATGAATCACAAAAAATGCTCATAAATCCACTTTCTCGTTTTTTGCTATTCAGAAACTACATGCAATTTGTTTTTGAGAAAGAAAGAAAATATCAACCGTATGCCCACAGGCGATTTAATGAGGATTTCCGCAAAGAAAACTCAATAAAAAAACTTGAATCATTGCAATCTTCATTCTTCACTTGGCTAAGAGAAATGGAAAATCAAAACCGTAGATTTTCTCCTTTTAATCTTTCTACTAACAATGCTTTTGATTTTGTCAAAGGCGATATAAGTCTGATAACAAAACCAATATGGAGCGATAATATCAGATATAAAAATTGGGCAAGAGTTGATAATGAACTCAACCGTCAAATTTCAAAAACAGACAAAGCATTGGGTAATGAAAGTCGCTTTCTCGAACTTTTCTACCGTGCGACAGAATCATTAATCAACTTTAAATCTTAAAAATCATGGCAAATAAAGATACAAAATATGTTTTCCGTCTGCAAAGTGAAACTAAAGGACAACATGATTTGCAAAATTCTCTCAAACATTGGGACGAATCACGGATGTATGATGACAAACAAATAAATGCAATAGAAAGCTCTAATGAGAAATCTGAAAATCAACCAACATCAATTCCTTCTCCATTTGCTCGTATAGCATTAGTTAAGACTGCATTTGCAGAAGTTGCTGCATATGGAGATAGAGCATTGGCAGCTTATAAAAAAATTGTTTCGGATAGTTTGGATGTAGCTGAAATATTTTTCACTTATGCCAAGTGGCAAAATAAAATTGAAATTGTAAAATGGGATAAAGATACCGACTTGCCAAAACTCCAAGCAG
>JAAYKF010000017.1 GCA_012522535.1 Bacteroidales bacterium | reverse complement strand
TTACATAATTTGCTCCATCGGTAACAACAAAAACTGACAACTCAATTCCACTTAAAAACTCTTCAATTACCACCTTATTGCCTGCTGTTCCAAACTGTCCATCAAAAAGCATATTTTTCAGCACTTCAGTTGCCTCTTCAATGGTGTTGGGTATAACAACGCCTTTGCCTGCGGCTAAACCGTCTGCCTTAAGCACATAGGGTGGATTCATACTTCTTAGAAACTCTATTGCTTCATCAAATTGTTCAGCATTAAAAGTTTGATATTTAGCCGTGGGAATGGAATGTTTTGTCATAAATTCTTTGGCAAAATCCTTACTACTTTCCAGCTGTGCAGCCTCTTTTGATGGACCAAGAATTTTTATATCTTTCAAGTCATTATTTTCAGAAAAGAAATTCACAATTCCTTCTGCAAGTGGCAGTTCAGGACCAATTATTATCAATTTTATACTTTCTTGTAAACACAGTTTAGCAAGGGAGTCGAAATCCGTTTCTTTTATTTTCACATTGGTTCCATACTCGTTGGTACCAGCATTTCCGGGAGCTATAAAAAGCTTATTTAGAATATTGCTTTGCGATATTTTCCACGCCATGGCACTTTCGCGACCACCCGAACCTATGAGTAATACATTCATCTTTATTTTTTTAGCAAAAATAATAAAAATTGAGCTTAAATGAAACGATTTCGCTCTTTTTCGTATTATGTTAATTCATAAGAGTATATGTTGGTGCAAATTTTGTAATTTTGTGCAAATTTGAATTATGAGCAGAAGTTTTGATGACAGGTTAATTGCCAAATCCATGTCGGGTTTGGAAGAGGTATTGGAAAATGAATTAAAAAAACTTGGTGTAAAGCACACCCAAGTATTTAGGCGTGCGGTGGCATTCAGAGGGGATAAAGAGCTAATTTACAGAGCTAATTACACATGTCGCACCGCCATTTCCATATACAAACCCATCAAGCATTTTTTCATTCGAAATCAGGAGGATTTATATAATATTCTCTCAACTTTTCAGTGGGAAAATCATATGAATATCGATCAAACTTTTGCCATTGAGTCTATGATTTCTGGCGAACTTTTTTCACATTCGCTTTATGCTTCACAGCTTACCAAAGATGCCGTAGTGGATTATTTTAGAGACAAATTTAACCAGCGTCCCTCTGTGAGTGTTGAAAATCCAGATATTATTTTTGCCATTCGCATTAGCGGCGATGTTTGCACACTCTTTTTAGACACTTCGGGCGACTCACTTTACAAACGTTCTTACAGACTAAAACATGGCTCGGCAAATCTGAACGAAGTTCTGGCAGCTGGCATGATAATGCTTTCGGGCTGGCACGGGCAGTGCGACTTTTTCGACCCCATGTGTGGCTCGGGGACATTAGCCATTGAGGCGGCTCTTATTTCGCAAAACATCCCTGCTGGATACTACCGCAAGCACTTTGGATTTATGAATCATATGGATTTCGATAAAGATTTATGGCAAAAGGTGAAAGATGAAGAAGATGGTAAAATTGTTGAATCTGAATGCGATATATATGCCTCCGACATCAGCGACATTGCTTTAGACGATGCCAAAGCCAATGCTAAAAATGCAAAACTACATCACGATATTTATTTTCAAAGGGCAGCCTTTGAGCAGTTGGCTTTTCCTGAAAAAGATGGCATAATTATTATGAATCCACCCTATGACGAAAGAATTAGACTCTCCAATGCCAGAGATTTTTACACTAAAATTGGAGACCATTTAAAAAATAATTGCAAGGGATATTCTGCTTGGATTATCCTTCCCGGAAAAGAGAATATGAAATATATTGGGCTTAGACCCAGTAAAAGAAGTACACTCTATAATGGTCCAATAGAGTGTACTTATGCTAAATTTGAAATTTTTGCAGGTCGAAGAAAAGAGTTTCTAAAAGATAGAGAAAACTAATCTTTTTTGCTGCTTATTGAATAACTTTCAGGTCTTTTCCTATTTTGATAAAGGCATTTATGGCTTTGTCAAGATGTTCTCTTGTGTGTGCCGCCGATATTTGTACACGAATACGAGCTTGGTCGCGAGGTACAACGGGGAAGCTAAATCCAATAACATAAATCCCTTCTTCTAATAATCTATCTGCCATAATTCCTGCCAACTTAGCATCATATAGCATCACTGCACAAATGGCTGACTCTGTGGGCTTTATATCAAAGCCAGCATCAATCATTTGTTTGATAAAATATTCAGTATTTTCGTGTAATCTATCTTGTAGCTCATTGGTTTCGTCTATCATAGAGAAAGCTTTTACTCCAGCTGCTGCCACCAATGGGGGTATTGAGTTGGAGAAAAGGTATGGGCGTGAACGCTGACGAAGCATCTCGATAATTTCTTTTTTACCTGTGGTGAAACCACCAATGGCACCGCCAAATGCTTTTCCTAATGTACCAGTTATAACTTCTGCTCTTCCAATGCAGTTGAATAGTTCTGTTACTCCGCGTCCTGTACGACCAACAACTCCAGCCGAGTGGCTTTCATCAATTATCACCATGGCATCATATTTTTCTGCAAGGGCAAATATTTTATCCATAGGTGCTACGTTTCCGTCCATGGAAAAAACGCCGTCGGTAACAATCATTCTAAAACGACAATCTTTTGCTGCAATCAGCTGCTTTTCAAGGTCTTCCATATCAGCATTGGCATAACGGAATCTTTGCGCCTTACTCAATCTCACACCATCAATAATTGATGCATGATTTAGGGCATCCGAAATAATGGCATCTTCGCTGGAAAGCAATGGCTCGAAAAGTCCACCATTGGCATCAAAACAAGCTGCATAAAGTATGGTATCTTCTGTTCCGAAAAATTTAGAAATTTTATTTTCCAATTCTTTGTGATAGTCAGTTGTTCCACAAATAAATCGTACAGACGACATACCATATCCACGCTCGTCAAGGGCATTGGCAGCAGCCTCAGTCAAAGCGGGGTGATTTGATAGACCTAAATAGTTGTTTGCACAGAAATTTAG
Source organism: Bacteroidales bacterium (assembly GCA_012522535.1). Classification (GTDB taxonomy): domain Bacteria; phylum Bacteroidota; class Bacteroidia; order Bacteroidales; family WCHB1-69; genus JAAYKF01. Next base: position 7,537 of record JAAYKF010000017.1, on the reverse strand, counting down.
AACCTCTTTTCCGCTATCAAGGTGTATTTCAGAATATTGTGGCGACACTATTACGCGTTCATCCTTGTACGTGCCAGCCTCTCTAATAGAATCTAATTCTGTTTTAAGAAATTGTTGAAATCTTGAATACATAATTTTAATATTTAGTTTTTGCAAACCTAAACAATTTTCATATCTTTTTCAAAGAAAAGAACAAAAAAAACCAGCTTTAGGCTGATTTTTTATGGAGGGATTATTTTATTTCAATTTTGTAGTATTTATTTACAGTCGTCAATCTCTTGTATTTTGGTAATGAAGTATGTTTCGGCTGCCAATTGTTCTGCAAATTTTATGGAATTTCCGCAGGCTGTAACTCCTGTGGGCTGGCTATCTATGAATATTTCCACCCAGTGCTCCATGCGTCCATTCACACTCTCTTCTTTTATTAGCTTGAACTCTATTTCTGTTTTATTCTTTTGGCACTCTTCAATTAATCTACTCTTGTAGCTTGTTTCGGTTTTCATAAGTTCATCAACATCTACATAGAGCTTCAGAACTTTATTAACCAAAATATTGTGGGCATATTTATAACCTCTATCCACATATATTGCACCAAAAAGGGCTTCAAAGAGGTCGCCACCAAAATGTTTTGAGTGCTTATAATTGTCGGGTATTATTGCCTGCGACTCGAGGTCAATTTTATATGCCAACTTTCCAAGATTTTGGCGACATACAATTTTCGACCTCAAACTGGTTAAAAAACCTTCATCTTCGCTGGGGTATATGCGATAGAGATAGTCGGCAACAATGAGTCCTATAACTGCATCGCCAAGAAACTCCAATCTTTCATTGCAATATTTTCTACCTCTAATAATTATATCAGCAGAGCGGTGTGTAAAGGCTTGCTCATATAAAAAAATGTTTTTGGGTCGCAACCCAAAAACATTTTTCAAATATTTTTTCAACTTCTTATTATGGTTTCTATAAAAGAGGAACAAGTTCAATTTACTCTACTTTTTTAAATAGAATTGAAGTGTTGTGTCCTCCAAAACCGAAGGCGTTTGAAATAGCGTACTTAATATCTCTCTTTTGAGCTTTTCCAAATGTAAAGTTTAATTCGGGGTCAATTTGAGGGTCTAAGTCGAAGTTGTTAATTGTTGGCGGAACAATTCCATTATGGATGGCTAAAACAGTAGCTATTGATTCAATTGCTGCTGCTGCACCCAAAAGGTGTCCGGTCATTGATTTAGTAGAGTTAATATTGATATTTTTAGCATGGCTACCAAATAGGCTCACGATGGCGTTTACTTCTGCAACATCACCAACAGGTGTAGAAGTTCCGTGTGTGTTTATATGGTCAACCATTTCTGGTTCAATATTAGCGTGTTCTAGGGCACTCTTCATGGCTTTAATAGCTCCATGTCCTTCTGGATGTGGTGCTGTTAGATGATGAGCATCTGCTGAAAGCCCATATCCTACCACCTCTGCATAAATCTTTGCTCCTCTAGCTTTGGCATGTTCATACTCTTCAAGGATTAGTGCACCAGCACCTTCACCTATTACAAATCCGTCTCTGTTAGCATCAAATGGTCTTGAGGCTGTTTCGGGCGAATCGTTGCGAGTAGAAATAGCATGCATTGCTCCAAAACCACCTACACCTGCTTCGTTAACACCGGCTTCGGATCCACCAGTAACAACTGCATCACACTTTCCAAGTGCTATATGTAAGTAGCTATCTATTAGAGCATTAGCTGCCGAGGCACAAGCTGATGTAGTAACATAGTTAGGACCAGCAAAGCCATGTTTCATAGAGATATGACCTGCAGCAATATCGCCAATAACTTTGGGTATAAAGAACGGATTGAATCTGGGTGTACCGTCTCCTTTAACAAAGGCTGCCACCTCTTCAATAAAGGTATTAAAACCTCCAATTCCTGTTCCCCAAACAACGCCTACCCTATCCATGTCAAAGTTTTCTTTGCTCAGATTGGCATCGTTGATAGCTTCGTCTGAAGCCACCAATGCGTATTGCGTAAACAAGTCAAGCCTACGAGCTTCTTTTCTATTAATAAATTGCGAAACGTCAAAATCTTTGATTTCGCATGCAAATTTCGTTTTGAAATTTTCTGCGTCAAAACGTGTGATACTGGCTGCACCACTCACCCCATCTTGTAAATTTTGCCAATATTCTTCAGCAGTATTACCAATTGGGGTAAGTGCACCTATGCCAGTAACAACAACTCTTTTTAAATCCATACGGAAAAAAGTGTTTGTTACAAAATGTTTAATTAGTTTCCGTTCTTTTCAATGTAAGCAATAGCATCACCTACAGTGGTAATTTTCAAAGCATCTTCATCAGGAATTGCTACGTTGAACTCTTTTTCGAATTCCATAATCAACTCAACTGTGTCTAGTGAATCTGCTCCTAAATCATTTGTAAAGTTTGCTTCAGGAATTACATTAGCTTCTTCTACGCCTAGCTTGTCAACTATGACAGCTTTTACTTTTTCTGCAATTTCAGACATAATTTTTTGTTTTTTTTGATTAACGAGGGCAAACTTAATGCTTTTTTTCCACAAAAAGGACATTTTGCAACATTGAAATAAAATTCAATGACCTAATGGCTTTGAACTCAAAGGGATATAAAAGTTAACAAATGTTAATAGTAAAATGAAAAAAACAACACTTTTCCATTTTTCTTAAAAGGATCTAGATTTATGAAATAGGACTTTTATTTATAATTTTCACTATTTTTGCCAACGAATAAAGAGACATATTATGAAAAAGAAGGTAGTTGTTTTTGCCAGTGGAAACGGAAGTAATGCCCAAAAAATTATAGATAGGTTCGAAAATTCTGAAAAAATCGAAGTTTCGGCAATCTTTTCCAACAAAGCAGAAGCGTTTGTGGTGGAGAGAGCAAAAAAACATAGGATTAAATGCATTATTTTTAGTAGGAAAGATTTTTATGAAGATGCCGTAGTGGCAAAACATCTCAAGGAAATTAAGCCTGACTTGATTGTTCTTGCAGGTTTTTTATGGCTTATTCCCCACGAAATGACCTTGAAATATAAAAATAAAATAATAAATCTTCACCCTGCCCTACTTCCAAAATATGGTGGAAAGGGCATGTATGGGATGAATGTTCACAAAGCAATAATTGAAAATAAAGAAACTGAATCGGGCATTACCATACATTATGTAAACGAAAAATATGACGAAGGTGCTATAATTTTTCAAGACTCTGTGAATATTGATGGGGAAGATACACCCGAAACTCTTGCAGAAAAAATCCACCAGTTGGAACACAAGCACTTTCCAGAGGTGATAGAGAACTTATTGAAATAGATGATAGCTATGAATCGACACTCTTCTTGTTGGAAGCATTAACCACCATTTGAAGCGTTGTTCTATCGCGTTGCTCGATGTAAATTTTTCTGTTTTGCAAAATATGCTTTGCAATATCTTCATCATAATTTCTAATGGTTATAAGTTCCATATTCAAATTATAACGCACCTTAAACTCAGTTTTCAGCTCTTCTACCAAGGCATAAAACTTATCGATATTATTAAACTCGGCACAAACCGAAAAACTTATTGCCGAATTTTGCATAAGGTTTATTTTTATTCCAAAATGGGCAAATAGTCCAAAAATTAGAGATAGATTTTCTTCTCCAATAAACGAAAAATCTAGAGTAGATATTGATATTAATGCCTGATTTTTTTTGAAAATAAAGCAAGGCACAGTGATCTTAGATTTAATATCTTTTATTATGCTACCCCTATTATTATATTGTATAAAAGATTTTACCCTTAGGGGGATTTTTTTATTTTGTAGAGGTTTTATGGTTTTGGGGTGAATAATTGAAGCTCCGAAAAACGCCAATTCAACAGTTTCGCCATACGAAATTTCGTCCAAAAGGACAGCATCGGGCATTAATTTAGGATCGGCATTGAGCAAGCCCGGCACATCTTTCCATATGGTAACATCCTGAGCATTAAGTATATGCCCAAAAATTGCCGCCGAAAAATCGGAACCTTCCCTACCCAATGTTGTGGATGAAAGTTCGGCAGTTGCACCTATAAAGCCCTGTGTAACAACCACTCTGTTGTTTTCGAAATTAAAATATTCTGAAACACAATGCTCTATTTTTTCGGCACTCGTTTCCCATTCCACTTTAGCATCGCGATAGTTGGAGTCGGTTCTTATAAGCTGTCGAGCATCTAACCATCTATTTTCAATAGCCTGTAAATTTAGGTATTGAGATATGATTTTTGTGGAAATCAATTCTCCTTGCGAAACAATTTGATCGTAATCATAATCAAAGTTGTCTGATGGCTCTTTGCTTAGCTGAAAATCAAGCTCATCAAAGAGATTATATAATTTTACATCTGTTTTATCTCCAAATAGCTCCAAAATTATTTCATTGTGATACTCTTTTAGCTCTCGTAATTTTTCGTCTAAATTTTTAATATCCCTTTGGACATAAAATTTTAAAATATCTTCCAATGCATTGGTAGTTTTTCCCATTGCCGAAACCACCACCACAAGTTTTTCAAACTCTTGCGACTTTATAACATCAACTATGTTTTTTATTGCCTTGGGTGAATTTATCGAAGCTCCACCAAATTTAAAAACTTTCATTTTCTCAATTATTTTTTTGCAATAAATCTATCATATAATAGTAAACCAATTATGGTACAAACTCCGATGGCTGCAAATATGGACCAAAACAGATAGGGCATTCCCATATTTTCGATAACTCTCACATATAAAAATGCTCCCAAAAGTCCACCCACAAAACTTCCAATTACACCATACATAAATGAATATCCCAAATATAGGGCTTTTCTGTCGGGGGGTGCAATTTCGCCAATATAGGCGATAAATTTTGGGTGAGCAGTCATTTCTCCAATGGAGAAAATAAATAGTCCGGCTATGAAAACCCATGGACTCATGGAGAACGCCAAAATTAACATTCCTAATGTTCCAATGGCAATTCTGGTAATCATGGTGGGCAAGGCTTTGGTCTTACGCACTATGGCCGAAATTATCAACTGTAACAAAATTATGGCACCAGCATTTATTACAGTAACATGCTCAGACTCAAATTTCCATTGAGGATTTTCTACAAATATCCCCAAGAATTTATTCACCACAAGATTTACCTCTGTCATGTCTAGGTAGTCGCCAAGGTACCACAAAATTGAGTCGAACATTTGAAAATAGAGTATCCAAAACATAGAATAAATCAATATCATGGATACAAATTTAACATCTTTCAGCACCAAAACTATCTCTTTCAAAACCTCCGACATGGACTTATTGCTTTCGGGTTTTGAAGGTTCTTTATAAAAAATCAGATTCACTGCCACTAAAAGTCCTGTTATAATGGCAGCCATATATAATATGTATGAATAGGAAAATGATTTTAGATATGGCACCAAAATTAGTGGAAACAGAAATGCTCCAAGATTTATGGTCCAGTAGAATATTCCAAAACCCAATGAGCTATTCTCCTTGTTTGTTTCTCGGGCTATTGTTCCAGAAATAATTGGTTTGAAAAAACCAGCTCCCACAGCCATCAGAATTAGCGAAGCAAACATGGTAAAATACTCCGTTGACAAGCCTGCAAAATAGTAGCCCAAACTCATGGCTACGAAGGAGAAAAGTAATGTTTTTTTGTAACCATATCTGTCGGCTATGGCACCCGAAAGAATTGGCAAGAGATAGAGAAGTGGCGTGATGGTACTTTTTATCACCCCCACACTCTCTTTGGAAAACCCCAAACCTCCGTCGGCTACATTCATAGCCATATAAACCGATAAAACGGACATCACACCATAGTAGGAACCTCTTTCGAAGAATTCCATTACGATTACTGTCCAGAAATTTTTTGTAAAGCTTTTAAAAGATCCTTTTGACTTAGATTTTGAGTTCATTTTTATTCTTTTTCGTATATATCAACAAAAACAGGCAAGTGGTCGGAGTAGCCGCCTTGATATTTGAAGCCCATATATGTTCTGTAAATTTGGTAGCCCAAATAGGCTTTATCCTCCACCAAAAGAAATGGCGGACGGAATATCTTAGCTCCATTTTCTGAAAGTCGCAAACCGCTCTCTTTTACAAATAGAGATTGCGATACAATAATTTGGTCTAAAATGCCCCACTGCCCTTGAAATTTATGACTTCCATATTTCCCCTGTTTATGTATGGGGTACATTAAATTTATTAAATCATTCTCTTTTGAATTACTGGTGTCGGGCAAGGCTCTGAGATGTTTTGCCACACTTTCGTCGGAGGGATAATCATTAAAGTCGCCCAAAATCAAAATTGTTGACTCTACATTTATGTTCTGTATGGAATCAACTTTTGCTCTAAGGATATTGGCAGCTCTATTTCTTTTTCCGATGGTGGCTGCATATCCTCCGTAGCGTGATGGCCAGTGATTGAAAAATAGGTGTACTGTATCTTTCGAGAATCGGAATAACCCACTTACGTATAAAATATCTCTGGTTTTTGAGTTTGGCTCTTCAGGGAAAGTAATGGGAATTGGCTCTGAGTGCAAAACTCTAAATCTATCTTTTCTATAAATCATTCCTATGTCAATCCCTCTGCTGTCGGGCGAATCGTAATGAATAGCAGCATAATTACCTTTTTTCAAGGCCGTTTTATAAATCATATCCTCGAAACATTTCATGTTCTCTACCTCGCACATTCCAACAATTTCGGGACAATCCCACCCCCCCATGGCAACTATCACTTTTGCCAATTTATTTTGCTTATCCCAATATCTTCGTTTGGTCCACCTATAAGTTCCATCGGGTGTAAAAGCATCATCATTTTTCTCTGGGTCATTTTCTGTATCAAACAGATTTTCAACATTATAGAAACATATCCTGGCACTATTTGTCCTCGGTCTATCGTCAAAACTTGCCCAAAAACCATCGTCGTGCTTTGGATGTTTAAGCTCCAAACTATCTACTTGTGCAAAAGCCGTAACTTTGACCAATAAAAAGAGAAATAATAATGGGTAAAATCTCATTGCCATATAATTTTCATCAAAAATACATTAAAAAACTGATTTTTGAAAAAAAAGATAGAAAATTTGAGAACATCAATATAAATAAGATTAGTAAAGCTTATAAAGTGATTTTAAAAACAATAAATTGAGAGAAAACCCCTTATAACAAAAATAAAAAGTTGGCGTTTTAAATAAATTGCATAATTTAGCAAAAAAACCAAAGGAAAACTAAGGAAGTTTCGTCTAACAAATATGTAGTCATAATGAAACATGATTATAACAAAGATCTTGAAAAGCTGATTGGAGATGCCATAAAGTGCAATTCTAAGGCTCAAGAGCATTTGTTTAAAATGTATTATAGTAGCATGATGAATATTTGTTATAGATACGCCAACGCCCCCCACGAGGCAAAGGATTTGTTTCAAGATGGATTTATTAAAATCTTTGAACATCTTGGAGACTACAAATTCAATGGCTCTTTGGAGGGCTGGATGAGAAGGATTATGGTGAACAATGCCATAGACCACATCAGGCGT
>JAAYKF010000147.1 GCA_012522535.1 Bacteroidales bacterium | reverse complement strand
CGGAGTTCACAGAGGGAGCTTTCTTGGGAATTATACGAATTGTATTGAATACAATTCGCTAATATCGATGGTGATAAAATAATAGAACTATTGGTAAAATATAGTTGTGTTCTATTATTTCATCACACTCGATATTATTTTGTCTTAGACAAAATAATTCTATATTGAAATCACAGCTTTATCTATATACTATGTGTTTTTTGTCGGAGACAAAAAATATTATTTGGCATTGGCAACTCCTCCGTGTTCTTGGTGGCTTCTTTGCGTCTTTGTGGTTAAAAAGAATGCACCTACTTTCAAATACATTTACTCAGGAATTATAAATTTCAGCTCTTTAAAACTATACTCTTTAAGGCTGTAATCATCCATTAAAAGTTGCAACATTCCATATTCATTTACGCCATGAATAACAGCTTCCACAATCTTTTTATCTATCACAAATCTTTGACTACACTTATAATTATAGAGCATATTTAAGTAATCTTCGTCAAAAACAGTAGAAACAGTACTTTCTGCAATTATTTGTCGTTTTTTTACAGCATTTAGGATTTGTATAATCAATTCATCCACATCATTTATAAGCTCTGTTATTAGACTAATAGATGTTGGGTTGGGCAAGCTTTTTAGAAAAGTATTTTGATTGACATTTATTCCAACTCCAACAATACTATACCTCAATTTATTACCTATAATTGAATTTTCCATCAAAATTCCACCCAGTTTTTTATTGCAATAATAGATATCGTTGGGCCACTTAATTTTCAGATTATCAGTTTTGGGAACATAGTTTTTAAGAGCATCCATTATTCCCAAAGATATAAGCTTTGTGAGCATAAATTGCTCAACTGCCGATATTTGTGGGTACATAATAAAACTAAAGAGAGCATTTTTTCCATACTCACTTCGCCAAATATTAGAAGCTGTACCACGACCAGATTTTTGATAACAGCTTTGAATAGTGTAATATTCTGGAATAAAATTTTCGATATTGGCTACATTTCCTCCATTTTGCATATGTGTTTTGACAAGCATCTCCAAATGCTTACTTGTGGACACCAATTCATCAATTTTATTAATTAAAAACATATGTTCATATTATCCTTATAAAATACAACTTCTGAAAGGCGAAATCAGCTTTTTATGCAGTTTTTAACAAAAAAAGCAATGAAACAATTAAACATTGCTACTATCTTACTAATACACAAAGGAATAGACCAAATTTATTTTATTTCTCGAAAAAATCAAAACAAAAACAAATGTTAATTATTTCTGACAATTTAGAATGTCAAAAAATGTGAATGCCTATATAATTAATGTAAAAATACTTACCTTTGCAAAAAATATTGAGTATGCCAAGGGAGAAAAAAGAAAAAACTGAGATTTCAGAACTAAACATTTCAGAATTGATAATAGATGCTATAAAAGCTAAAAATGGCGAGGACATCACCTTGATAGAGCTTGGCGGTGTTCCCAATTCGCTTTTTGACACTTTTATCCTATGTACTGCCCAGTCTAACATTCAAGCCGATTCTATTACTGAAGAAATTGTTTTTTCAATAAAAAAACTTAGTGGTCTCAGACCCATTAATGTTGAAGGTAAAGCAAATATGGAGTGGATTTTAATTGACTATTTCGATACCATCGTTCACATTTTTCTTCCCGAAACACGAGAATTCTATAAACTAGAGCAATTGTGGGCAGATGCAAACATTAAAAAGATTAACTAATTAGAGACTAAAATATTGTATGAAACTCAAGCCTAATAAACCAAATAAAAACAAAAAAGCAACTTTTAATTTTTACTGGATTTATGCTATAATAGCTTTTTTGTTCATTGCTAGCTACTTCTGGAAAAGCGAACCAGAGATGACGGAGGTGAACTCCAACGACCTAAATACATTAGTTATAAACCAACATGTGGATAAGATTGTAATTGTTCGAAAAAAGGAACAAGCACAAATTTACTTAAAAAAAGATAGTCTTTTAAAGCATAAAGATAAGTACGAAAATTTTATAAATTCCAAGTCGGGCAAGGCTAGCGACGGACCTCACTATTTCAACACAATAGGCTCCATCGAAACCTTCAATAGTAATTTAGAAAAAACTCAAGACTTTATTTTGTCGCAAGACACGATTGGTAAGACTGAAGAAGAGAAACAGGAAATTGTACGCAATTTCAAGCATCTGATTGTCTCCTACGACAATTCTAAGGATTGGGGATTGGATATTTTAATCTCAATTTTACCCTTTGTGGTAATCATAGGAATTTGGATTTTCATTATGCGTTCCATGTCGAGAGGTAGTGGCGGCGGTGCTTCGCAGATGTTTAATTTTGGAAAATCGAGAGCACAAGTTTTCGATAAAGATTCAGGCGGAGTTAATGTTAGCTTTGATGATGTGGCTGGACTTGAGGGTGCCAAAGAGGAAATTGAAGAGATTGTTGACTTTTTGAAAAGTCCAAAAAAATATACCGACTTAGGTGGAAAAATTCCCAAAGGTGTTCTTTTGGTAGGACCTCCCGGAACGGGGAAAACTTTGCTGGCGAAAGCTGTTGCCGGCGAAGCCAAAGTGCCTTTTTTCACCATCTCCGGATCCGATTTTGTGGAAATGTTTGTAGGTGTTGGAGCATCGCGCGTTAGAGATCTATTCAAAACCGCCAAAGAGAAGGCTCCTGCAATTATTTTCATTGATGAAATTGATGCCATTGGTAGAGCCAGAGGTAAAAACGCTTTTTCGGGGTCCAACGATGAAAGAGAAAACACCCTTAACGCACTGCTGACCGAGATGGACGGATTTTCTACCAACAATGGTGTGATAATTCTTGCAGCTACAAACCGTGCCGATATTTTGGACAAAGCTCTGATGCGTGCTGGTCGTTTCGATAGACAAATTCATGTGGAACTGCCCGACGTGGAAGAGAGAAGAGATATTTTCAAGGTACATATTAGAGGTTTAAAACTTGCCCAAGATTTCGATTCGGAATTTTTTGCCAGACAAACTCCTGGATTTTCAGGTGCCGATATTGCCAACGTCTGTAATGAAGCCGCATTGATAGCTGCTCGAAAAGCTAAATCTGAAATTGATAAACAAGATTTCCTCGATGCCATCGACAGAATTGTGGGTGGACTTGAGCGAAGAACAAAAATTATCTCTCCGCAAGAGAAACGTGTTATAGCATACCACGAAGCTGGACACGCCACTGTTAGCTGGCTTTTGGAGCACGCCTCGCCTTTGGTTAAAGTTACAATAGTGCCACGAGGAAAATCTTTGGGTGCCGCTTGGTATTTGCCCGAAGAGAGACAAATTACCACCTTTGAACAGATGTACGACGAAATGACGGCAACCCTTGGAGGAAGAGCCTCCGAAGACATTTTCTTCGGAAAGGTTTCCACAGGAGCTCTCAACGACTTGGAGAGAGTCAGCAAGCAAGCACATGCCATAGTGAAGTATTTTGGAATGAATGAGAAAATTGGAAATGTTAGCTATTTCGACTCTTCTGGACAAAATGAATACTCGTTCCAAAAACCGTATAGTGATGAAACTGCCAGAATTATTGACAAAGAAGTTCATGAATTAGTAGAAAAATCGTATAATCGTGCCAAAGAGATTATTATAGAACAAAAAGATAATTTGGAAAAATTGGCACAAATGCTCCTTGAAAAAGAGGTTATTTTCCGTGAAGATGTGGAAAGTATATTTGGTAAAAGAAACTATCAAGATAGTGCTTTTATAGATAACAAAGATGAAGATAAAACAGAAGAAAACAAGATAAACCCCTCTGAATCAGACAATAACACAGAGGAATAAATCTATAAATATGGAATCAGCATCGGCAAAAGAAAAAGTTCTAAAGACCATTCGCGAAGCTCTAATCGCCAAAGATGAAGAGCTATTGCCCGAAAAATATGAACTAAAAATAGATAGGGAAAAGACAAAAATTGACTTTCCTGACTTGGTTTTTGCCGAAAAATTTCAAAAAAATGGAGGTGAGTTTATCCTTTGTCAAAATGGAAAAGAGCTTGTAGAAAAAATTACACACTTTTTTCACGACAAAAAATTGAGCTCCATATTTTGTAACAACAGCGATTTAGGCGAAGTGCTTAAAGCTTGCAATGTAAGCTCCTTCGACAAAACATTGATTTCATCACCCTACGACTATTTTGTTATGCCCGTTGATGCCATGGTGGCAGAAACTGGAGCTATTGTAATTTCCACAAGTTCTACAAATTTGGAGAATATCCAAAACCACTTCAATCACATTGTGCTTATTGCACTATCTACTCAGGCTAAAAGGACTGAAAAAGAGGCACTTAGCACTATATTGAAAAATAACACAAACAGCTATCCGGCGCAAACAATAATTCTTAGAAATACACATTTTAATAAAAACCTTAAAATCACTCTTTTCCTTAGATATGTCGCTTAAAACACTTATAGTCAGAAGCTTAACAGGACTAATTTTCGTTATCTTAATGATAGCATCAATTTTAGTTCACCCCTTGGCTTTTGCCATTTTAATGCTATTTGTGGTAGCAGTGGGAACATACGAAGCACTAAGAATTGTTGTCAGAGCCGACAAACGAAACTTGTGGGTTTCCATAGGAATTGTATTTTCCATCTTGACATACGTAGGCTTAAGTATCGGGATTTTCCTTCCTGAAATGAGCGAAATGAAATATTTAGTTTTACTCAATTTGCCTCTTTTGTTCATTGTGGCGATGTACCAAAATCATACAAGGGCAATTAGCAATATTTCTAAAATATTGATGTCGATTTTATATTTGGCAGTTCCAATGGCATTGTTGAATCACATTAATAATATCGAGTTTCGTGCTGTGAGCAATGGTGTTTTTCTACTATCAATTTTCATTATAATTTGGGTTTATGACTCTGGTGCTTACCTCACAGGAATAAGTTTTGGGAAGCATAGATTATTTGAGCGTCTTTCGCCAAAAAAATCGTGGGAGGGTTTCTTTGGAGGAGTGCTATTTGCCTTAGCAGCAGGTATTTACCTCAATATGAGATTTGAATTTATGAGCAATATTGAAGCTCTGTTTTTTATAATTCTAATAATAGTTTCGGCAACATATGGAGATTTATCTGAATCACTAATCAAGAGGGTTTATAAAGTTAAAGACTCGGGAAAAATTCTCCCCGGACATGGTGGAATTTTAGATAGATTCGACTCCATATTTTTTGCATCAATATTTATTTTCATTTATCTAAAACTAATTAATCTTATTTGAATATGAAGATTCACAAAGAGGGTTATTTAATATCTTTAATATCGTTAAAAGTAGCCGTAATATTGGCTTTGATTGTGCATTTCTATATCAATTTCAATCCCTATTTTTCTGCCTTACTTTATGCTTCCATAGCTACTTTTTTGTTTTTGTCAATTCGCTTTTTCCGAATACCCAATAGAGATATTATAATTGACGAAAACGCTATCTATTCACCCGCTGATGGCAAAGTTGTGGTCATTGAAGAGACCATGGAAAATGAATATTTTAAGGATATGCGAAAGCAAATTTCCATCTTTATGTCGCCACTAAATGTTCATGTTAATTACGCCCCTATCTCTGGAAAAATAGTTTATAAAAAATATAATCCGGGTAGATTTTTAGTGGCATGGTTGCCAAAATCTTCTACTCTGAACGAAAGTCATTCCATAGTGATTTCGAATCCAAAAGGTGATATTTTAGTAAAACAAATTGCTGGTGCCGTAGCTCGCAGAATTGTGTGTAATGCGTCTGAAAATCAAGAAATTACGCAAGGCAATGAGTTTGGACTTATAAAATTTGGCTCCAGACTTGATGTATATCTACCCTTGGATGCCAAAATTGAGGTGGAATTGGAACAAAAGGTTAAAACTAAAAAAACTGTAATTGCAAAATTTGAATAAAGACTCCTAAAAACCACGGAACCACAAAGGAGGCTACAATTGAAACCACGGAGCCACAGAGGAGGCACGGAGTTCACAGAGGGAGCTTTCTTGGGAATTATACGAATTGTAATGCATACAATTCGTCAACACATATAAACGAAAAAAATAATAGAACACCTCAAAATATAAAAACCGTTCTATTATTTTTTTCCCTTATATGCGTTATTTTGTCTTTGACAAAATAATTCTATATTGAAATCACAGCTTTATCTATATACTGTGTGTTTTTTGTCGGAGACAAAAAATATT
>JAAYKF010000146.1 GCA_012522535.1 Bacteroidales bacterium | reverse complement strand
GTGTTTATAAAGCAGTAGTTTAGGTTTCCTAAATCATGAAATACGGTTCCGCCACCCGAAATGCGTCTGATAATGGGGATATTGTTTTTTATGGCAAACAGATAATCCACTTCTGCCATGGTGTTTTGGTGTTTGCCACAAACAACAGAGTCGCTGTTTACATACAGATAGAGTATGTCTTCAGCGAATTTATGAAAGATATACTCCTCTGTTGCAATATTAAAATAGGGTTCGTTTGTATGAGAATTTATTATTATCATTGTTTTATGAAACTGGCGCTATATCTGTTTTGACCTTTTGCAAGTTTGATTAAATAAAATCCTGTTTTTAGTCTCGAAATATCAATTATGTCGCTGTCCATTTTTCCCAATAAGACTATTTTACCCTCTAAATCATAAATTTCATATTGGGAGTTATGCCCGTTTTCTATCAATATTTTATCATTTGCAGGATTGGGAAAAACTTTTATATTATGACTGCTGTTTTCTTCAATTGCATTATATAATTTACTGTAATAGAGGTATTCAGCTCCAATTATGCTGTTGTCGTGTTTGCAGAAAACTGTGACTACTGGATGTCTCTTTTCGGTTGCAAAAAACATATAAGTGTTTGATGTATCTCTTTTAAATTCTCCCTTCCATACAATGTTTCCTGCAACTTTTGCATAAATAGAGTCCACAGTGATTTTAAATTCATTAATTCTGATTACTTCCAAATTTTCGTCAATGGGAGTACTAATTGTTCCCCAAGCATCACAATTTAGCGAAACTTGTTTGTGGCTTTTATATACGGTATCAGGGTCGCTTGCTACTTCACTAAATTCTTGCGTCCAATGGGAGGTTGGTGAAAATATATCGCCATATGTGCAAGGAGTTTTTATAAGTTTTAAAGGAGGATTTTCTTTGATAATTATGTCTTGCGGAGAGTTTTCCATTCTATATCCAATTATATCCATTCCATCTTCATCTGTTCTGAAGAGCATCCAGCCCCAGCCAAGTGTGGGAACAGTTGAACCCGGTCCGCCATACATAACTGATGGTCCGTAGGTGAAAAGGTTTGATTCGGGAAACTCATCAGCAAAGTCCATTTCACTAGTAATGCCATAGGTGGCAAACTTTAAGGAATCGAATTCTAAATCAGAAAAGTCGAAGTGCTGAGCTTCGCTTGATGGCGAGCCAAAATTGATGTCGGGAGTGTGTGAATATCTCAAGGCAAATGTATCTCCAGGCTGTGGGAGATCAGTGTGGTTTAGGGTAAACTGTGCCTTAACAGTAAAGGTGCAAAAGGCAATTACTGTATAAATAAATACTTTTTTCATACTAAATTGTTTTGGTTGTTTTGATTCACAAATGTATAAAAAAAGTATTTATAAAAGCATAAACGATATTATTTCACTAAAAATTTATATTCAAGTTTTGATAGCTCTTGGTTTGCTTTAGTAACTTTGTCTTTTAGTTCGTTTTTGAATTTTAGGTTTTTTTCAAAAAGTTTTTCGTCAGCTACAGCTAATATTTGCAATGCTAATATGGCAGCATTTTTTGCATTGTCAATTCCCACTGTTGCCACAGGGATGCCAGAAGGCATTTGCACAATTGAGAGTAGCGAGTCAACTCCCTTAATGGAATTTGAAGAGTTGATGGGGACACCAATTACGGGTAAGGATGTTGAGGCTGCACAAACGCCCGGAAGGTGAGCTGCTCCGCCGGCTGCTGCGATAATTACTTTAACTCCTCTTTGATGAGCTGTTTCGGCATACTCTGCCACTAGTTCTGGTGTGCGATGTGCCGAAAGTGCGTTTATCTCAAATGGAACTTCCATATCTTCCAAAAAGTTTACTGCATCTTCCATAACTTTCATGTCAGAAGTGCTACCCATTATAATACTTACTAAAGGTTTCATTTTAATTTCTTTTGTTTTTAAAGAAGCAAAAATATAAAAATAAGAGATAAGGACAAAAAAAGAGGCTTGCAAAAACAAGCCTCCCCAAAAATTATGTGATAAAATTAGCTATTTGAGTTCTACTTAATGATGATTTTCTTTAAAAATCTTGATTCTGATGTTTGTACTTCTACAAAATAAATTCCTTTACTCAGTGAGCTAGCATCTATATTGTGTATGCCATTTTGGTTAATATCGATGAGTTCTGTTGTAATAAGCTGGCCAAGTGTATTTATCAAGTTTATTTTTGCTTTGCCATTGATATTTGTAAATTCAATTCTGAAGTTTCCATTATTTGGATTTGGCACGCAATTTATATTAGCTGCTGAAGCTTCATTAATACCCACACCACCAACATTTATTTCTTCAGAAATAGTAATAGATGTACATTCATTTTCACCAGTTAAAGTAACGGTATATATCCCGTCGTTTGCGTATGTATGGTTTGCACTGGTTGAATTGCTAGTTTGTCCATCGCCAAAATCCCAAGTGTATGATGTAGCACCTGTGGATGTGTTATTAAAGCTTACGGTTCTTTCTTGAATATTTGTATAGAAAGATAGGTTTGGAGGTATGCACTCTAATATTTCCACATCATCGAATGCAAAGCCAGAGCTAACTATGTCGCTACCTGGCATTGGGAATGGGATGTCATCGCCAAGTCCAGCAGCTCCAAAAGATACTCTTAGTTTTACGTTGGACATTCCAGCGGCAGACTCAAGTTTGTGAGTAGCTTCCAGCCATTGTGATGAATATCCTGTCCATCCCACTGAACCACCCATGCCTGGAAATATCTCCAAGCTCTCAGAATTGTACCAATTGTTGGGTTCTCCATTTTCGCCCACTACCTCCCATGAGTATCCACCATCCAACGATATTTGTAGGGTTGCCGTAGGACCTCCAAACAGGTTTTCTTCGCCCGTGGCTATATTGTAGAAAATTTTGAATTTAATATATGGATCGCTAAGTGAGCTAAAGTCGAAGCAAGGACTTGTTACAAAGGAGTTTTCACCGGGATTGTAGTTCCCTGAGGCATTGGTAATCATACAGCTGTTGCCTGCACTTTGTGGTGGTATGCTTTGAGCAACGGGAACACCCACCTCCCAAGTGGAATTTGTACCTCCAGCTTCCCAGTTGTGTTCGTCAGATTCAAAATCCTCCAAATATGGAAATTCTGAAACTACTGGCGAATTAATAATTATAGCATGCAATGTGTCGTTGGTCAAATCTTCATCGCCAGGTAGTGCAGTAAATACTTGTACATTATATACGCCTACATTAATAAAGTTTGCTGTAACAGGGAATGTGTATATGGCTGTATCGCCGTACATTAAATTGAATATAACATTTCCTGAGGTGTAGTTTTCTCCATCATCAATGGTATAGTAAATTGGAATATCGTTTTGTGCCAATGCTCCGTGGTTTGCAACTTTTACAGATATAAATTCAGTGCTTAAATTGCAGTTGTTTATAGGTCCTTCAAGGGATACAACAGAGACATCGTTTTGAGGCATATCATAAATTTTGAAATCATCAAAAGCAATACCTTCCGTGGGGTCTATTTCTATAATACTTGAAATAGCTGCATTGAACTTAACTCTTAATCTCACGTTGGATTCGCCGGCAAGTTCGGGCGATTGCCTTTTGGCGGTAATCCAACCCCCACTGGCACCAGTCCAACCAGTTCCAAGTTCACTGTTGTACCAATTTACAATATCGCCATTTTCACCCAAAGTGTTCCATGTACTACCTCCATCTATGGAGTAGTCGATGGATGATGTTGAAGCTCCAATGGGTAGTGGAAAGGGTATATCTCCCATTGTAGTATTGTAATTTATTTTCAGTTCAACAACAGGAAGATCCAAATTGCTTAAATCGAAACATGGACTGGCAACCCACGAGTTTTCTCCGTCATTGTGATAACCGGTCAAGCTTGTAGCCCAAGCATTTGTTCCAGAAGGAGCACCAGCAATTGAGCCATATGGCGTGCCCAACTCCCACGATGAGTTTGTGCCACCAGCAACCCAGCCAGAATATTCACCCTCAAAATCTTCGTGATAAGGAAAAGTGTCAATTAGTGGAATTATGGTAATAACTTTGCTAGTGGTGTCGTTGTTGTTATTGCTGTCATTGTCAAAACTAATCCATGCTTTGATTGTATAAGTCTCTCCAATTTCAAAATCTATATTTTCGTCAAAATTATAAACTTCAGACTCATCACTTTCGAGTGCTTCAGTAATGTCTTTGGTAACAATATCACCATCATCAATCTGATAGGCAATTTCAAAACCATTGGCAGTGGCTAATCCATTGTTTTTTACTTCAACACTAATGTTTGTATTGGATATGGCACCGCATCCGCCAGATGGGCTAACAATGCTTGTTAATTGCAAATCGTAAGGATTTATTTCACTAATACTTATATTGAAATCGGTTGACTCGCCAATAACAAAACCATAAATTTCTGTGGGCTTTGTGGAAACTACAATATAATATGTTTGATTTTCATGAAGTATTATGCTATTCAAACTTGGATTGCCTAATGTTTGTCCACTTTGAGCTATACACTCAGTGGTGGGGTCGCTAGGACAGCCACTAAGCAAAAACAAGCCAACATTTTGACTAGTATTGCTCAATGAAATATTCACAAACTTGTTTTCATCTGGTGTTATGGTGAAAACAAAATCTTTGCCATTCATAAATTCGCTTTCACAAGCCATGTCTGAATTGAAAATATTAGAATTTCCAGATGTACTCATGTCGGTCAATTCAAAAGGGATTTCGTTAATTACGTAAGGATCATCGCATGATGCCCCAATTTGCGAGAATGATTTAGCTGGACCAAAAACCAAGGCTACAATCATAAATAAATAAAGGATACTTTTTTTCATAATATTTGTGTATTGAAATGGTTGTTTTGTTATTTGCAACAAATATATTTAGATTTTTTCAAAAAACAAACTAAAAACGAAAATATTTAGGAAAAAATCGCTTTTATGTTAAAATAAGCAGGATTGTTTAAGAATTTCAAGCTTTATACATGAGTTTATTTACTTCATTATCCAATAATAATTATTACTTTTGTGGAAATTAAATAAGTTGAATATATGAACAGAAAATATTTGTCAATAGTTTTAAAATGGGCTTTGTTTCTTTTTATAGGATTAACGAGTCTTAGCTTTATAACCGAAATTCTTTTTTCTGAAAAGCAAAGCTTTATATGGCGGGCAATATTTTATATTTTGTGGCTTGCCGTTGTCGTACTTTGCTTTGCAGGTGCTGCTAAAGAGTACAGAACAAAGCTTTTGGATGGACATCTGAAATATGGTCAAGCACTCTTGTCTAGTATAATTGTTTCACTTTTTGCTTCCATTCTAATCTCAACTTTCAACTTTACATATTATGAGTTTATCAACAAAGAGGGCTTTGAAAATAATATAATGCAGGGCGTTGAAGCTATCGAGTCTAATAGTTTTTTTCCCGAAGAGGCTAAAGAAATTGGCATAGCAAAGATGATGGAGATAACGCCGTTTTCAAGCTCCGTTACACTGTTTTGGAGCAATGTGATATTTCTAATATTCTTAGCTCTTATAATCTCTATTTTTACAAAGAAAAAAGATGAGTCATTTGAATCACAATTTAAAGATGTAGAATAATGGATATTTCAGTAGTAATACCACTTTTGAACGAAGAAGAGTCTTTGCCCGAACTTTCGGATTGGATTTGTCGCGTTATGGAAGAGAATAAATATTCTTTCGAAATTGTTTTCGTTGACGATGGTAGTACCGACAATTCTTGGCAAGTTATTGAAGATTTAAGTGCCAAAAGAGATGAAATAAAAGGGGTGCGATTTAGAAGAAATTACGGAAAATCGGCTGCCCTAAATACTGGTTTTTCTCACGCCACTGGCGATGTTGTGATAACCATGGATGCCGACTTGCAAGATAGTCCAGACGAAATCCCAGATCTCTATAAAATGATTAAGGAAGATGGATTTGATGTGGTTTCGGGTTGGAAGAAAAAACGCTACGACCCCATAACCAAAACTTTGCCCACTAAGCTTTTCAATTGGGCTGCAAGACGTGTTTCAGGGATAAAATTGCACGACTTCAATTGTGGACTTAAAGCTTACAACGGAAAAGTTACCCAAAGCATAGAGGTCTATGGCGAAATGCACAGATATATACCCATTATTGCCAAATGGAATGGTTTTACAAAAATAGGGGAAAAAGTTGTTCAGCATCAAGCTCGAAAATATGGCACTACAAAGTTTGGAATGAACAGATTTATCAATGGTTTCCTAGATTTATTATCCATAACTTTTGTTTCCAAATTCAACAAAAAGCCCATGCACTTTTTCGGAACTATGGGACTTCTATTTTTCCTTTTAGGTGGTGGAATTGCACTTTGGATAATTGGCGTTAAGCTATATTATATATGGAGTAATCTACCCGTTGCCCGCGAAATTACACAGCAACCTCTTTTCTATCTTGCCTTGGTGGCGATGATTTTGGGAACACAGCTGTTTATTGCAGGCTGGCTCGCCGAAATGATTTCCAGAAATTCCACCGATAGAAATAGATACCTTATTGAGGACTCAATTAACATAAAAGATAGAGATGAGTAAAAAAGTTGTAATCTTAGGAAGTGCTCATCCATTGCGTGGTGGTGGAATTGCTACCTTTAACGAAAGAATGGCAAAAGCTTTTATTGAAGGTGGATATGAATTAGAAATAGTAAGTTTCTCATTGCAATATCCCAGTATATTCTTCCCCGGAAAGTCGCAATATAGTGATGACCCTGCCCCCGAAGGACTTAAAATACACTCATGGTTAAACTCCATAAATCCCTTTAATTGGTTTTCTACTGCTCGTAAAATCAGGAAGTTAAACCCAGATTTGGTGGTGGTAAGATATTGGATTCCCTTTATGGCACCCTCATTGGGAACAGTTTCAAGGCGACTAAGACGCGGTGGAAAAACAAAAGTTGTAGCAGTTGTGGATAATGCAATTCCGCACGAAAAAAGATTTGGCGACAAATTTCTAACTAAGTACTTTGTAAAATCTGTTGATGCATTTGTAACTATGTCGCAACAGGTTTATAATGACCTACTTAGCTTCGATAATATTAAACCAAAAATAAATACTGTACATCCACTCTATGATAATTTTGGAGAAATTGCCAGCAAACAAGAGGCAGCTGAAAAGCTAAAATTAGATGTAAATGAAAAATATCTTCTGTTTTTTGGCTTTATTAGGGATTATAAAGGGCTCGATTGGCTTCTGGAATCCATTGCAGATGAGAGACTTAAAGATAAAAACTTTAAATTGATAATAGCAGGTGAGTACTATTCTGGAAAAGAAGAAACCGAGGCTTTAATAGAGAAATTGGGAATATCTCATAAGCTTATTATGCACACAAATTTCATTTCGAATGAAATGGTCAGATATTATTTTTCGCTTGCTGATATTATTGTTCAGCCATACAAAAGTGCTACCCAGAGCGGAGTTACACAAGTTGCATACCACTTTAATAAACCCATAATAACCACTGATGTTGGCGGTTTGGCAGAAATTGTTCTCGACAAAAAAACAGGTTATATTGCTCAACCTAATATTAATTCCATTACTGAAACCATAGAGAAATATTTTAAAACCTGTGATGAAATTGATTTTGAAGGGAATATAAAAGAGGAAAAACTAAAATATTCTTGGTCCAATTTCATTGAAACAATATTATCTTTGTAATAATATTAAAATTATGAGTCTAAATAAAATACAAAACCATTTTTCCAAATCCATTGAAGTGAAAAAGGCTTTTTTGGAGAGTAAAGATTTGCAATTGAAAATTGAAAAAATTGTAGAAGTTTTAGTGGAAACATTTCGTTCAGGGAATAAACTTATGCTTTGCGGAAACGGCGGTAGTGCCGCCGATGCACAACATATTGCTGCTGAATTTTC
>JAAYKF010000145.1 GCA_012522535.1 Bacteroidales bacterium | reverse complement strand
TGGAATAGGATATGAATCGCCTGCTGCGTTTCTTGAAAAACATGGAATTAAAATGAAAAAGAAAGCAGCTTAATATGAGTAATTAATTAGAAAAAAGTGTCCAAGTATTAGCATTTAAGACAATATTGCCTATTCATTATATGTAATATTTTTGTCAAAGTAAAGAGTTTTTCTTTAAATAAAAAAATATTTTTCTGTCTTTTTTGTCAACGCAGTGTGAAAAGTGGCAAAACAATCTCATTTCCATTGAAAATAAGAAAAATAGGTCTTTTTTTAGTGAAAATTTTATGGAATTAAAACTTTGTATATGGAAAGAATGACGGAAGTTTTCAGCTAAATCAAATAGTTTTACATATTTAACCCTCAATTAATCAATTTGAATTTAAGTTTATTTCAAATTTTAATTTTGAATTATAAGATATTTAGTCATATATTTGCATTAATCAATTTTAAAACATAATAAAATTTTGTAAGTATGAACAATGCTGTTTATTTATTTGAAAACCCTGCAAATGAGCCGGTTAAGCAATTTGCAAAAGGCTCTGTTGAAAGAGAGCTTTTAGAAAAAGAGTTGAAAAGACAAGAGAGTCAAGTATTGGATATTCCTCTAATTATTGGTGGAAAAGAGATACGCACTGGAAAAACCACACCCATTGTTAAGCCACACGACCATAAACACGTTTTGGCTAATTTCCACATGACCACCAAAAAAGAGGTACATATGGCCATCGAGGCTGCCATGGAAGCCAAAAAAGAGTGGGAAAAAATGTCGTGGGTTGACAGAGCTTTAATTACCCTTAAAGTTGCCGACCTAATGGCTACAAAATATAGATACGAGTTGCTTGCAGCCACCATGTTGGGGCAAAGTAAAACCTGCCACCAAGCCGAAATTGATGCCACTTGCGAAACCATAGATTTCTTAAAATTTAATGCTCATTTTGCAGCAAATATTTATTCAGAACAACCAAAATCTGTTACCGGACAAGTAAACAGATTGGAATATCGTCCTTTGGAAGGTTTTGTTTTTGCAGTAACACCTTTCAATTTCACATCAATTGCTTGCAACCTAAATCTTGCACCCGTATTGATGGGTAATACAACTGTTTGGAAACCAGCCACAACAGCAGTTCTTTCAAACTATGTATTGATGAAAATATTTAAAGAGGCTGGAGTGCCAGACGGAGTTGTAAACTTTGTTCCCGGAAGTGGTCCACTTATTAGCGATATAGTTCTAAAACATAAAGACCTTGGTGGAATCCACTTTACAGGTTCTAACAGAACTTTCAACCACTTGTGGCAAGAGGTTGGAAACAATCTTTCAGCTTATAAATCATACCCAAGAATAGTTGGTGAAACTGGTGGAAAAGACTTTATTTTTGCCCACAATTCGGCCGACACAATGCAATTGGCAGCAGCCATCGTAATGGGTTCGTTTGAGTTCCAAGGACAAAAATGTTCAGCTTCGTCAAGAAGCTATATTCCTGAGTCAATTTGGGAAGAGGTAAAAGGACATGTTTTAGAAAAAGTTGGAAGAATTAAACAAGGTGATGCCAACGATTTTAGCAACTTTATGACTGCTGTTATCGACGAAAAATCTTTCGACAAATTGATGAAATATATTGATATTGCAAAAAACGACAAGAGCTGTACAATCATCACTGGCGGTAATGGCGACAAATCTAAAGGATACTTTGTGGAGCCAACAATTATCGTTACCACAGATCCTCAATTTGTAACCATGCAAGAGGAACTTTTCGGACCCGTAATGACAGTTTACGTTTATAAAGATGAAGAGTACGAAAAAACTCTTGAGCTTTGCGACCAAACATCTCCCTATGCACTAACAGGTGCCATTTGGGGTAAAGATAGATATGCTGTAAACTTGGCAACAGAAATGTTGACTCATGCAGCCGGAAACTTCTACATCAACGATAAGCCAACAGGTGCCGTTGTTGGACTTCAGCCCTTTGGTGGAGCCAGAGCATCTGGAACCAACGACAAAGCTGGTGGACCTTTTAACTTAGTTAGATGGACAAGTCCAAGAACTATAAAAGAGACCTTTAACGCACCAACAGACTTTGTTTACGAATATATGAAATAGTAAATTTCTGAACTGTAAAAAGAAGGAGAGATTAGGAAACTGATCTCTCTTTTTTGTGCCGATTAGCAAAACACTTTGTCTATTTTGTGCATACAATTCGTTTTATAGTGCTTTTTGATTATTTTTGTCAAAATTTAGAACATGAAATATTTCAAAAAAGATTATTTTTATAGTTTACGTGGAAGCTTTGCTTTAGCAATTATGCTATTTATAGTCTCCACAGTTTTGCAATTGATATTTGGGAAAATTAATGTTACAAAACTACAATTCCCCATTAGCTTATATCTCTTTTTAGAGCTCTTTTTTATAATTTTAGCCCTTTGGTTGATTTTCAGAAAACATGCTGTAATGCGTTGGTTTGCTTCGCAATGGGCTACTACAACAGCCATAAGTCTTTTTCTTTTGGTGGTAACAATTATGGCACTTACGCCACAAAGCAGTCACGCTCCTGCAATTATCAGAGCTTTAGGTTTTAACGCAATGATTTTTTCGTGGCAATATGCCGTTTCGGTGGCGTTTTTGCTCTTTGTTTTGGGCTTTGTTACCTTGCGAAAACTCAAACCATTCAAAGGTCGTCAAATAGCCTTTTTTATTAATCACTTTGGTTTGTGGTTGGCATTGGCGGCAGCAGTAATTGGTTTTGCCGACCGAAAGCAAGCAGTAATGCAAGTGGGTGTTGACGAGCTTGTTTGGTATGCCGACGAGGGCGAAGGTGATTATATGGAACTCCCTTTTGCCATCAAATTAGAGAAGTTTATAATGAAATTCCACTCGCCACGATTTGTTCTTTTCAACAAGGAAGGCGAAATTTATGATACAAAAAATTATAATCCCATAACCATCGCTAAAGGTAAAAATTTAAGTTATGGCGGTTATGATATCTATGTTCACGACTATTTGGAAGAAGCCGTAGCCATGGGCGATAATATTGTTCCCATGAGCAATATGCCCGGTACTATGGTAGCTGTCAAAGTTTCGGTAAATGGAAGCGATTCGGCAGCATGGATTGCGCCCGGAAGTTATATGTTCCAAGGACATTTTCTACAACTTCATCCCGATACATTTTTGACATTGTTAGACCCCGAGCCTGCATATTTTGGTTCTGATATTTTACTTTATACCCAATCGGGAATTGCTAGCGAAAAACATACAATTGCTGTAAACGAACCGCTGAAAGTAGAGGGTTGGGATGTTTATCAAAGTAGCTACGACAGTGCCATGGGCAAGGATTCTCAATATAGTGTCTTTTTGATTGTTAAAGATCCTTGGTTGCCCATTGTTTATGCTGGAATTTTCTTGCTTATTGCTGGAGCAATTTGGATGATGTTTGCAAAAATTAAAAATAGGAGTTAGTATTATGATTTGGCATTGGTTTATATTAATGACTTTAGTTTTTGCAATCACTTGGTTGCTGGGTGGATTGCTGATTTTTAAGAAGGATAGAACAAAATCTGTAAAACTTTTCCAATGGCTTCTGCCCCTAATTGGGAATGTAGCAATATTGATTTTCATAGCCCTGATGTGGATAGAACTCGACCGTCCACCTATGCGAACTATGGCAGAAACACGCCTCTGGTACTCCTTTTTTGTGGCTTGGATTACATGGTTTGTTTTCCTGAAAACCGAGAGTAAACCCATGTATATTTTGGGCTATATAATGGCATTAGTCTTTTTGATAGTAGATATAATTCATCCCGAATATCAAAGTAAAAATTTGATGCCAGCACTACAAAGTCCGTGGTTTATACCCCACGTGGTAGTCTATATGATTTCCTATGCCATACTTGGTGCAGCCTGTGTTTCGGCCATCATAGGTAGATTTAGTATTAGGAAAAACCCCAATAGCCTAAGCGACAGCATAGACCTTTCGATGAAGTTGGTTTATCCAGGTTTTGCCTTGCTAACATTGGGTATGCTAATGGGTGCCATATGGGCAAAAATTGCATGGGGCAACTATT
This sequence comes from Bacteroidales bacterium, assembly GCA_012522535.1. GTDB lineage: Bacteria > Bacteroidota > Bacteroidia > Bacteroidales > WCHB1-69 > JAAYKF01. The sequence goes on along the minus strand of JAAYKF010000145.1, from coordinate 3,527 downwards.
GGTCGTGGGACCCCAAAGAGACATGGGCGTGCCTCACTTGGCTCTTTTATATGCTCTTGATTCATCTTCAATATTCACACCCAAAACGTCATAAACTTTTGAGTAATTTGTTGGTGCTCTCCTTTTTAGTTTTAGTGATAACATGGATGGGAATACGCTACTTGCCGTCGGCAATGAGTAGTGTACACGTTTATGGAGGATAAAAAATTATTTCAAAAATAAGATTTTATTGAATTTGTGTTTTGGGCTTCCTGTTTTTTAGTATTAAAGAACATACAAGCCCCAAACTCAGCAGTGCGATGCCAATATAAAATGAAATAACTCCAGCTTCGCTTCCATATCTATCTTTTGTAAAAGCTATAATTTGAGGTCCAATAATACCCCCAAAGCTCCATGCTATCAAGGTGATGCCATAAATTGTGGACATTAGGTTTGGATATCTCTCTTTTATAAGTGAAGGTAAAACGCCAAATCCGCCACCGTAGCTTAATAGTATTAGACTAACACCCACAGAAAAAACAATGGCATTGGTGTTGAAAATCAGGATGGCAAAAATCAAAATTTGTAAAATAAAGAGTAGTCTAAAAGTCAATATTCTACCAATTTTATCGGAAACTCCACCCCAGAAAAAGCGTCCTAAACCGTTGAAAATAGCACTTAGAGCTATTAAAGTAGCCCCACGACTTGCCAGTATAGCAGGGTCGCTGACGCCATTTTTCATCAAAAGGTCTTGTAGTAACGGCGATTGAAACGAAAGGAAAATCATTCCAGCAATAATGTTCAGCATAAACATTACCCAAATCAAGGCATAATCTTTGGTGAGAATGTGCTGTTTAACACTCTCTTCTACCACAGTTTCGTCTTTGGGACTCTCTTTGGCTTCCAAAAAATAGCTAAAAAGTGGCAAAACTATCAGCATCAAAAATCCTATTGCAAGGAAGGTTTTTGCCAAATCATCTCCAAAAATATTTAAGAAAAATGGAGCTATAAGTTTAGACATCACAAAGGCTCCCAAGCCAAATCCCATCACCACCATTCCAGTTACCAAGCCTTGTTTGTCGGGGAACCAGCCCGAAACGGCTGCCACTGGCGTAACATAAACCAAGCCTAATCCCATACCACCAATAAACCCAAACCCTAAATATAGTAGGAATAAATTTCCAGTTTTAAAGGCGAAATAAGAAATAATATAGCCAAAGGCGTACAGAAATGAGCCTATCATTGCCATTTTTTGCGATCCAACTTTGTTGAGGTTTTTTCCGCCCCATGCAGCAGTTACTCCCAGCATAAAAATGGCTATACTAAAGGTCCAAGCAGTGGTTGAATTGTTCCAATTATAAGTTTCGGAAATAGGGTTCTGAAAAAAACTCCATGCATAAACTGTTCCGATGCTAAGATGTGCAAGTGTTCCCATTATGGCGATAAGCCACCTGTTTTTCTGTCTCGACATATTAATTTCTTTCTTTGTTGAAAAGCAAATATATTAAATTCTTTCTAATGTTAATCTAATATACAAAAACAAAGAAGAGGGTTAAAAGTTTATTTTTTCAGATGATCCCAGCCTTGGGCGGTGATTTCAAACATTTTATCGTCCTTTGTAATAAGCTGATAGCCTTCGTTAGGCTCTGTAATATAGCCAATTACACTTACCTCGGAGCGTGATTTGATTTTTTCGTAGTCATCTTGCTTTATGGTGAAAAGAAGCTCGTAATCTTCTCCGCCATTTAGAGCAGCGGTTATGGGGGGTATGCCAAACTCTTTCATTATTTCGTCAGTTTGATAATCTATTGGCACCTTATCTTCCATAATTCTGCAACCCACACCCGATTGGGTACAAATATGTAAAAGCTCCGAAGCCAAACCGTCAGAAATATCTATCATTGAACTTGGTTTAATATCCAATTCTTCCAACATTTTCACTATATCTACTCTTGGCTCTGGTTTAAGTTGACGTTCAATAACATACTCGCTTTCTGTAAGGTCTATTTTTGCGTTGGGGTCAACTTCAAAAACTTTTCTTTCGCGTTCTAAAACCAACAAACCGGCATAAGCTCCACCCAAATCGCCCGAAACGCAAATTAAATCCCCTTTATGAGCACCATTACGATAGCATGTTTTATCTTCATCGGCGGCTCCCAATGCTGTAACTGAAATAAATAAGCCGCTGGCTGATGAGGTGGTATCGCCGCCAATCAGGTCGATATTATATCTTTCGCAGGCAAGTTTTATACCTTCGTAGAGTTCCTCTATGGCATCCAGAGAAAATCTGTTAGAAAAAGCCAAGCCCACAGCAATATGTTCGGGAATAGCATTCATGGCACAAATGTCCGAAAGGTTAACAGCTACTGCCTTGTAGCCAAGATGTTTAAGTGGCGAATACATCAAGTTGAAATGTATGCCTTCGGTGAGCAAATCTTTTGTTACAAGAGTTTTTTTGTTTCCATAATCCAAAACAGCAGTGTCGTCGCCAATGCCTAATAAGCTACTACTATTTTTTAGTGGAAAAGATTTTTTAATTAAATCAATTAAACCAAATTCACCCAATTGGGAAACTTCGGTACGTTCTGTATTTTCAAAAATGCTCATCTTTATTTTTTTTGCAAAAATAAGAAGAATATTTTGTTTTTAATCCTACAAGGTTTTTAAAACCTTGCAGGTTTTGTTTTCTTTATTTACTATTAATATATTTGTTTAGTTCATCTCTCGAACTGGAGAAGCTAAATACATCATTTAATAGATAGTATCTGTTTTGTTCAAAAGTGAAATCGTAGGCATATTTTGCAAATTCTAGTTTGTTATCTTCGAAGCTGAAAAGCTTGCAGATTTCCTTAATTTGATTGACTGACAGACAGTTTCCTTTTGCTATTTGTTTGGCAATATTCAACTTGTCTTCGGCAAAAGAAACAGATTTTATCTGTGCGGTGGCATCGGCAAAATCTGCTGCTGGCATGGCAGTTTTACATCTGTTGTCAGTTTCAGGTTTTCTTCTAGTGGGTGTATCTCTAATTGTATTTTCTCTGTTGGTTCTGTTATTGTAGTTTCTGTCGCGTGAATTTTCCACATTGCCATGTCTGTTTGTGGTGGTGGTTGTAGTAGTGGTTTGACTGCTTGTTACTGTTGCATCGGCGGGGATATTAATTTCAAAATTCATATTAATTCCAAGTTCCGAGTCATTAACTTTAACGCTAACACCATCTTTTCCAGCGGTAGCAGTCTGTTGGTTTATTTTGTCCGTTTTCACCTCTTGTTCTATCTTAACATCAGCTTGGCGGGTGTCGCGAGGTGGGTAGTGTTTAATGGGTTTGTCTTGTTTTTCAACCACTGGCTCTTTTGCAGGCTCAAAACTTATTAAACCTAAAGAGTATTTACCCTTTTTATTAGCTTTAAGTTCGTAGCTTAAATCACAAATTTGACCATCAACATTTTCGGTGTAAATAAGCTTGTCAACGGAAGTTAGTTTTTCATCGTCAATTAGAACTTTTATTCTAAATGATTTCTCTTCTATATTTTTAATTGTAACAGATGTT
>JAAYKF010000144.1 GCA_012522535.1 Bacteroidales bacterium | reverse complement strand
CCACTAATTTCTGTGTGCTTACCCGGTGTTTCCGAAATTCCACCCATCAAACGCTTAAGTGCTACATAAAGTGTCTTTTTTATCAATGTGGTTTTTCCCGAACCGCTCACACCAGTGATAACAACTTTACACTTCAAAGGAATTTTTACATCAATATTTTTCAAATTGTGTTCGCGAGCACCATATAGCTCGATATAATCTCGCCATTTACGGCGTTTTTCAGGGACTTCAATCTCTTTTCTGTTAGTTAAATAGAGTGCCGTGTGAGTGTCATAGTCTTTCAGTTGCTCAAACTCTCCTTCAAAAACCACGCTGCCACCCAAACGACCTGCATCAGGACCAATATCTATAATATAATCAGCCTCTTTAATAATTTCAGGATCGTGTTCCACAACAATAACGCTGTTGCCAATGTCTCGAAGATGTTTTAAGATTTTTATTAATTTAGTTGTGTCTTTGGAATGTAAGCCCACGCTTGGCTCATCAAGGATATAAAGTGAGCCAACCAAGCTGCTACCAATGGCTGTGGCTATGTTTAATCTTTGAGTTTCGCCACCAGAAAGTGTATTTGAAAGTCGATTTAAGGTTAAATAACTCAATCCAATGTCATTAATAACTTTCAGTCGAGCTGTAATTTCTTGAACTATTCTATATGAAACCTGATTGTCATATTCATTATCAAATTTCAGATTTGTGAAAAAATCCAAAGCCTCTTCCACCGACATCAAAACAATGTCTGATATTGATTTATTGTTGATTTTTACATATTGTGCATCTTTTCTAAGTCGGCTACCATGGCACTCTGTACAGGTGGTTTTGCCTCTAAATCTTGAAATAAAAACTCGATTTTGAATCTTATAATTATGATCTTCAAGATGTTTGAAAAATGCATCTATTCCTTCAAAATACTCATTCCCATTCCACAATAATTTGTACTCTTCGGGAGTAAGATTTTCTATGGCTCTATGAAGTGGAAAATCAAATTCATGTGCATTTTTCACCAATTGCTCCTTCCATTGCAGAGTGCTGTCGAAACGCCAGCAAGCAATGGCATTTTCAAAAATCGATTTACTTCTATCGGGAAATACCAAATCTTCGTCAATGCCGATAATGCTACCAAAACCTTCGCACTTTTGGCAAGCACCGTAGGGATTGTTAAAGCTGAAAAAATTCACCGATGGCTCTTCAAATACAATTCCATCAGCTTCAAATTTATTATTAAATGAGATGTCAAACTCTTGCTTACCGTCGTTAATTCTAAGATAGCACTGACCTTGACCCTCGTAAAATGCCGTTTCGATGGAGTCGGCAATGCGATTGCTAATTTCGGTTTCATCACTTTTTCTAACTCTGTCAACAAGAAGTTTTGTGTTTTCAGGGTTTAGCTCTTTATCACTTTCCAATACTTCTTCAATTCTGGCAAGCTCGCCGTTGTAGAGCAATCTGCTATATCCAGTTTTCAAAAGTGCAACAATCTCTTCTTTAAAATCTCTATTTTGTTTGGGATTAATTTCGGTATAAAATAATATTGCAACGCCATCATCTAATTTAGAAATGTAGTTAAGAACACTATTCAAATTATCTCTTTTTACCAATTCACCAGATATGGGAGAGTAGGTTTTTCCAACCCTTGCATAAAGCAGTTTCAGATATTCGTACACTTCGGAAGTAGTACCAATAGTTGAGCGTGGATTACGAGTATTTGTTTTTTGACTTATGGCTATTGCAGGGGGAATTCCACTAATTTTGTCAACGTCGGGTTTGGCAATTCTATCTAAAAATTGGCGTGCGTATGAGCTTAAGCTTTCAACATATCTTCTTTGTCCTTCGGCATAAATGGTGTCGAAAGCAAGGGAAGATTTCCCAGAACCAGACAATCCAGTTATCACTACAAATTTGTTTCTGGGGATATTTAAGCTAATATTTTTAAGATTATTAACTCTTGCTCCTTCAATTCTAATAAAGTTTTTTAAGTTTAAGTTGCTCATAGTCAGGTAGATAGAAAATTAAATACTTCTGATTTGCAAAATTAAGCAATAAAAACTTGACAAACGATTAATTTTGTTGTAAATTTGCCTCAATATTCATTAACCAAAAAAAGGAGGATTATCGGTTTTTTTTACTCTTTTCAAATTCTTTAAAAGAAAGGAGACTATCATGAAAATTCGTGAGAGAACTGATAATGAATTAATCAAAGATTATCAAAGAGGTGATAACAGAGGAATAGAGATACTATTTGATAGATATCATAGTAAGCTATTTAGCTATGTTAATATGATTGTACGCAACAAAGAAGTTGCAGAGGATATTTCCCAAGATACTTTTTTAAAAGCCATCAGCGTATTACGCAAAGGAAAATATAATGAAGAGGGGAAATTTCCGCAGTGGTTGATGCGAATAGGACATAACTTAAGTATAGATTATTTTAGAAAGCTTAGTAGAATGCCCATTTTTGACACTACAAATGAAAATTTCGACATCTTTGATTTGATAGGTGGCGAAGAGCTTTCGGTGGAGGAAAGAATTGTGATGGAGCAAATACATTCCGATGTTCGGGCTCTCTTAGACCTTTTGCCTGCTGAGCAAAAAACTGTTATGTATCTCAGACACTACCAAAATATGAGTTTTAAAGAAATTGCCGAGCAAACAAATGTAAGCATAAACACAGCATTAGGACGTATGAGATATGCCTTAATGTCGCTTAGGAAAATTATAAATAAAAAAAATATTGTATTAACGGCTTAATGTAAAGCTATTGCCAATGATGGTTGGCTAAACCTAAAAAGTCTAAATCTTAAAATTTTGGCACAAGCATTTCTTATATGTTTGTGTCTTTTTTATTAATCTTCAACCAAATCAATCTTTTCCAACTTTTTGCTGAAAGCATAAAGTAATAGGAAGGTTATCAATCCGTTCATAAATAGGAGTTCAAAGCCAAATTGATAGCCAATCAACACCTTGGAATATTTGCTTAAAAGGAAGCAAAATGATGGCGAGAAAATTGCTATAAAAGGCGTGAGTTTGTCGTTTGCCATTCTTTTTGTGAAAATTCCAAATGCAAACAAGCCCAATATTGGTCCATAAGTATATGAAGCGATGGTATATAGCTGTTTAATGACACTTTGGTCGTTGATGGCGTGGAAAAGTAAAATAATTGTAGCCAACACAATTGCAAATCCAAAATGCGAAAAATGTCTTATTCTTTTTTTCTTTTTCTTATCTACATTCTTATTCTCCATATTTAAAATATCAAAATTAAAAGATGTAGAAAGTGCAGTAATGGTGCCATCGGCACTGGAATAGGCTGCTGCAATAAGTCCCATCAAAAAGACTGTGGCTGCCACTGGACCTAAATGGATAAATGACATTGTTGGAAATAAATCATCAGATGTGCGTAGGTTTGATAAATCAAAACCAATAGAATCAGCATAAATATAAAGAACAGCACCTAAGACAAGGAAAAGTAGATTAACAAAAACTAAGATTATACTAAATGTGAAGATGTTTTTTTGTGCATCTTTTAGGTTGGGGCAACTGATGTTTTTTTGCATCATTTCTTGGTCTAAACCAGTCATTGAAATAGCTATAAACATGCCTCCAATCAGGTGTTTCCACCAGCATCTATTATCTTGCCAATTGGTGAAAATCATTCGAGAATATTCGCTGTTTTTAACACTCGAAAATAGCCCTTTCATGTCGAAATTAAGAGCATCTTTTACCATGAAAATTGTAATAATTAGGGCTGCAATCATAAAAGTAGTTTGCAAAGTATCGGTCCAAATAATGGTTTTTACGCCACCACGAAAAGTATATAATAGTATTAATGTTATAAAAATTAAAGTGGTTATGGCAAAATTAATTCCCCATGAATCGAATAGAAAAAGTTGCAATACATTAATAACTAAATACATACGAAAGGCAGAGCCAATGCTTCTTGAAAGTAAGAAAAATGAAGCACCAGTTTTATGCGTATAAAAACCAAATCTTTTATTCAGATATTGATAAATTGACGTTAGTTTTAGTTTGTAATAAATTGGTAATAAGACTGTTGCAATTACAAAATAACCCAAAAGAAAACCAAAAACCAACATCATATACGAAAAAGACTCATCTTTCACCATTCCGGGAACCGACATAAATGTTACGCCCGAAAGAGAGGCACCAATCATGCCGTAAGCCACTACATACCACGGACTTTGGCGATTTCCAATATAATATGTTTGATTAGTAGCTTTGCGAGATGTTAGCCACGAAATGAAAAAAATCACCACCGTGTACGAAATAAAACATATTAAAATTAGTTGTTGTATGGACATATAATTCAAATTTTGGTACTTTTGTAAAATAAAAGGCAAACTTAGTTTTTTTTGTTGGATTTTTAGAGAAATAGGAGTTTTATGGACAATTTATCTTCAAAATTGCTTGAAAATGCTGTAATGGAGTTCAATAGACTGCAAGGTGTTGGCAAAAGAAGTGCTTTGAGAATGGTTTTGAATATTTTGAATTTTTCAGAATCGGAAAAAGAGAGCTTTATTGAAGCCTTTAGAGCTTTAAAAGATGATATTCACTATTGTAAAATCTGTAATAATATTTCAGATAATGAAATATGTCCAATATGTGCCAACCCCAAGCGTAATCATGCAATAATATGCGTTGTGCAAGATATTCGCGATATAATAGCCATAGAAAATACAAGACAATTTAATGGAATTTATCATGTTTTGGGAGGAATTATTTCGCCCATTGATGGTATTGGTCCCGATGATTTGAATATGTATTCGCTTTTTGAAAAGGCTAAAGCTGGAGTTTTGGAAGAGATAATTCTTGCACTACCAACAACAATAGAGGGCGATACTACAAATTATTTTATATATAAAAATATTGAAGATTGCGATTTGAAAATCACCACAATAGCCCGTGGAATAAGCATTGGAGATGAATTAGAGTATGCCGACGAAGTTACTTTGGGACGTTCGTTGAAAGATAGAATTGATTTTGAACAAATAACAGTTAGATCATAATTATGGAAATTGCTATTAACCTATTAATAAATTCATTGAACATTACTTTTATAGTGGTTTCGATGATAATGTTAGTTGAGTATTTGAATGTGAAAAGTAGGGGTTCAATGTCCGAATTTTTGGCTAAACACAAATCTCTACAAATTCTAATTGCTGCCCTTATGGGGCTAACTCCAGGCTGTATTGGTGCCTTTGCAGCAGTTTCTATGTACACACATAGGCTCATAAGTCTAGGTGCTTTAGTGGCAGCTTTTATTGCAACTTTTGGCGACGAAGCTTTTTTTATGCTCGCAGTTATTCCCAAAGAAACTCTTATTTTGTCGCTTATCCTCTTTGCCATAGCAATAGTAACAGGCTATATTGTTGATTTAATTGTGAAAGATAGATACAACAAAAAATGTTGTGATAATAAATTTGAGTTCCACGAACATAAGCATGACGATGTTTTTATAAGTAATATTTTTAAGAAATCTCAGATTTCTATTAAAAGAATTTCGCTGATTGTTCTTTTGTCAATTTACTTGGTCTCTGTTCTCACGGGAGTTATAAATCATGCTCATCTATTTAATATACCTGTGGATATTCACCATGTTCATCATTCTCATGAAGTAGGAGAGGAACATGTTCAACACCATCATGCTGACGAAGATGGGCATCATCACTCGCTCTCTGCCCATTCGCACGACGATCATGAACACGACCATGAGCATAGTCATGGATTTGAAACAATATTAATGATTGCAATTTCCTTACTTATGCTATTTGTACTTTTAACCACAAATAAGCATTTTGTGGATGATCACTTGTGGGGGCATGTGCTGAAAGATCATGCTTTGAAAATCTTTTTATGGACTTTAGGGGCTTTAACTTTTATAACAGTTTTGCTTGCCTATTTTGATATAAATGCTTGGGTACAGCAAAATCAATTTGCATCGGTATATATTATATTGATTGCTGTTTTGGTGGGAGTAATCCCCGAATCGGGACCTCATTTAATATTTATTATTCTCTATATGAATGGTGTTGTACCCTTTAGCATACTTTTGGCAAATTCAATAGTTCAAGATGGGCATGGAAGTTTGCCCTTGATAGCAGATTCTAAAAAGACGTTTTTTATAATAAAAGGAATTAGCGTAATTCTGGGTTTAATATTTGGCTTTGCAGGATTTATATTTGGATTCTAAGCTAATTTGCGTTCTATCTACAATCATTATTCTATAAGTGGATAAGCTCTGTTTATAGAAAATACTGTTGTATAAGAATAAAACAGTTCGAAAACTTTTTAATTTTTAATGTTTTTTGTATCTTTGCCAGCGTAAAATGAAAATTCAACCAAAAATGGACGAAGGACCGGAAAAGAATATTATTAAAACCCCATAATTCTGCGGTAGGGCAATGACCTATCTTGCAGTTTTATTAAACTAAGGAGGCATTGCTATGGCATATGAAAATAGCCAAATTCGTGAGTTGATTAAAGATAGAAAGTGGAAAGATTTAAAAATCCAGCTTAATACATTAAATGCGGTTAAGTTGGCTGAAATTATTGAAGAAGCCGATGAGGATGACGATATTTTAATATTACGACTTTTAAATAGAAGTTTATCAAAAGAAGTCTTTTATCGATTATCATTCGAAAAACAAGAGCAAATGATAGAGGGCTTGGCCGAAAATGGACGTAAACTTTCTAACCTCTTAAATGACCTAGAACCCGACGATAGAACAGCTTTTTTTGAAGAGCTACCAACAAAAATTACACACAGTCTTTTAGATTTATTACTATCCAAAGAGAGAGAAATTGCCGTTCGACTATTAGGCTTCCCCGAAGATAGTATTGGACGTTTGATGACTACAGAATACATAGCTGTAAAACCTCATTATACTGTAGAACACTCCTTTGAACATATCCGAAAATATGGAAAAGATTCCGAAACACTCAATGTTATTTATATTGTTGACGAAAATTGGAAACTTATAGGCGACATAAAGATAAAAGAGTTAATTCTGGCATCACCTAATCAAATAATTAGCGAATTAATGTCGCCAGATTTTGTCGCTCTTAATGCTTTTGACGACCAAGAAACTGCTGTTAAAACTTTCCAAGATTACGACCGTGTGGCTTTGCCAGTAGTTAATGCCGACGAAATTTTAATCGGTATAATTACTGTTGACGATATGATGGACGTTGCGGAAGAAGAATCAACAGAGGACTTTCATAAATTTGGTTCGTTCAAAAGCGCCATATCTAATCCCCTGAGAACAAGTGTCTTCAATCTATATAAAAATAGAATTTTTTGGCTTTTGGCACTCGTTTTTATGAATGTTTTTTCTGGAGCAGCCTTGTCATGTTTTGAAAATGTTATAGCAACAATGGTCTCTTTAATATTTTTCTTGCCACTTCTGATTGGTAGTGGCGGTAATGCTGGATCGCAATCGGCAACACTGATGATTCGTTCGTTGGCAGTAGGCGATGTTAGGCTTAACGACTGGTATAAATTGATAGGTCGCGAGTTGGTTGTTTCGCTCTTATTAGGTGTTACAATGGCTTTGGGGGTGGCTCTAATTGCATCATTTAGGTCGCCCGAAATTATTATGGTAGTTTCTATTACAATGATTTTAATAGTGCTAACAGGAAGTCTGATAGGAATGTTGTTGCCATTTATTTTTACAAAACTAAAATTAGACCCTGCAACTGCAAGTGCGCCGCTAATTACTTCTATTGCAGATATTTGTGGTGTTATAATTTACTTTACAGTGGCAAAATGGTATCTTGGATTATAAAATGATTTAATTTGCATAAAAATTCAAAAATGAAAACTTTAAGAGAAATTCGACAAATAAACAATGCAGTACAATTTGTAACTGATAAAATGAATTTTTCTTCAGTTTTTGGGCGTAAAACAATGTTAGATCAAAAGTTCATGACCAAAAAAGAGGCTATCTTGTTGGAACTGAATAAGTTAAATGCTATACTTGAAATTCTTAAAAAGGAAGAAAGCATTTCTAACATAGCAAAATTCGAAGCCAAACTTCATCAAATCAACGATATTAAAAATACCATAAATCGTTTGTCCAAAGCCCAAACTCTTGATGATGTTGAACTTTTTGAAATTAAGAAATTTGCATTAATTTGTATAGAATTAAATGAAGTTATTGATACATTTAATCTTGACTTTGTAAAATGGAACGATTTAACTGCCGTTGCCGATATTTTAGACCCTGAAAAAAAGAGAATTCCTCATTTTTATATCTATTCAGACTATGACGATGATTTATTCAAAATTAGAGATGAAATAGATAAGAGTGATGATGAAACAGTAAGAGAAAATCTTCTTTTGAAATCGGAGAAGATAGAACAAGAAGTGCGTCAGATGCTCAGTAGTAAACTTGCTGATTATCATTTATTTATATCTCAAAACATTTCCACTATTTCTGAATTAGATTTCATATTTGCTAAGGCAAAATTAGCAATTGAATTAGATTTTTCTGAACCTCAATACAGCAATGAAACGATAGAATATATTGAAATATTTCACCCTATGGTAAAGGAGGCGTTGCAAAGTGAGGGACGAGATTTTCAAAATTTATCATTGGAACTATACACCGCCCCATGTTTGGTTACAGGGGTTAATATGGGTGGAAAATCAGTGATGCTGAAAACAATTGTTCTAATACAATATCTATTTCAATTTGGATTTTATGTTCCTGCCCAAAAGGCAAAGCTTAGGATATTTAAGGAGATTTATTTCAATTCTGGCGATACTCAATCAGATGTTGGCGGCTTGTCGTCATTTGCATCAGAGATGCTTATTGTGAATGATATTATCAGCGCAGCTAAGCGTGGAAGACGAATTATGGTAGTTTTGGACGAATTGGCAAGAACAACAAATCCCGACGAAGGAGGAGCAATTTTGAGTGCCGTTCTTGAAATTTTGGATAATTATAATGTAGTATCGGTAATTACAACACATTATGGGCAAATAAAATGGGATGGGCACAGATTGCGTGTAAAGGGTTTGCGAAAACCAGCAGAAAATGAAGAGATAAATGTGAAAAATATTGGAAATTTTATGGATTATTCTTTGGTTCCCGAAGACAAATCCCACAGCTATATGCAAGCTTTGGATATAGCCAAAGTTTTGGGAGTAGATGGAGAATTGTTGTCGAAAGCTAATAAGTATTTGAACAATCCTAATACAGATTGAATAAAATTTTCTATCTTTGACATATAAAATAATAAAAACTGTAACAAACTATATAAGTAATTAAATTTCAGATATTTATGCGTAATTCAAAATTAAACTTAGATTTTGAAAAAGTAGCAAAAGCCAAGCAGATTTCAAAAAACATAGCTCAAGATGTTCAAAAAAACATAGAATCATACACAACAGTTGCCGTAGAGCGTACTTTATGTCGTTTGCTGGGTATTGACGGTGTTGATAAATTTGATGTGCCTCTACCCAATGTGGTTGTTGACAACCTAAAAGATAAAAATGTTATCGGAGAGGGCGTTATGTTCTACATTGGAAATGCCATCATCGAAACAAAATTATCTCCGCAAGAGATAGCCGAAAAGCTTGCTTTTGAGAATTTAGACTTGACCACTTTAAAAATAAATGATGATGTAGCCATTAAAAAAGCCGTGGAGCCTTATGTGCAAAAAAGCATAGAAAAAATCAGGTCAAATCGCCAGCGTAGAGAAGAATATATAGAGCGTTTGGGCGAGGGTGATAAACCATATTTATATGTAATAGTAGCCACTGGAAATATTTATGAGGATGTAGTTCAGGCACAGGCAGCAGCCAGACAAGGGGCTGATATTGTGGCGGTTATACGTACGACAGGTCAAAGCTTGTTGGACTATGTACCCTATGGGGCAACAACCGAAGGTTTTGGTGGAACATTTGCCACCCAAGAAAATTTCAGAATAATGCGTAAAGCCCTAGATGAAGTTGGAGAGGAGGTGGGTCGCTACATTCGTTTGTGCAACTATTGTTCAGGGCTATGTATGCCCGAAATTGCCGCCATGGGTGCATTAGAAGGCTTAGATGTGATGCTGAATGACGCTCTTTATGGGATTTTATTCCGCGATATAAATATGCAGCGCACCTTGGTTGACCAGTTTTTCTCAAGGGTTATAAATGGTTTTGCAGGTGTAATAATCAACACTGGTGAAGATAATTATTTGACCACTGCCGATGCCTTTGAACAGGCACATACAGTTTTGGCATCAGATTTAATTAATGAACAATTGGCACTTATAGCTGGGATTCCCGAAGAGCAAATGGGACTTGGGCACGCCTTTGAAATGGACCCAGAATTGGAAAATGGATTCCTTTACGAATTGGCTCAAGCCCAAATGACACGAGAAATATTCCCCAAAGCACCCCTGAAATATATGCCCCCAACAAAATTTATGACAGGAAATATATTTAAAGGGCAAATTCAAAATGCACTTTTTAACGAAATATCTATCTGGACAGGGCAAGGAATTCAGCTGTTGGGAATGATTACAGAGGCTGTGCATACACCATTTATGTCGGATAGATATTTAGCCATAGAAAATGCACAATATATTTTCAATAATATGAAAAATATAGGCGATGAAGTGGAGTTTAAAAAAGATGGAATAATCCAAAAACGAGTGCATAAAGTTGTAAATGATGCCTATGAAGTTCTGGAAAATATTGAAAAAGTAGGATTGATGACAGCATTAGAAAAAGGGATGTTTGCCGATGTGAAACGTGCCAAAGATGGAGGAAAGGGATTGGCTGGAGTTGTGCAAAAATCTACTCACTATTTCAATCCATTTGTGAATGAAATGCTGAACAAATAATAAAATTCAAATTTTTGATAAGAGTACAATATATATTCTATGGAAGAAAAAAATAAAGATACTAATTTGGACATGACCAAAATAAAGCCATATGGCGATACGATGAATGATGGGAAAACGCAAGTAAGTTTCACACTACCAGTTCCTTGTAACGACGAAGCCATCGAAGCTGCTAAGATTTTAATGAGAAAAATGGGCTTTGAAGACCCACAAATTGTATATTATAAGGAACTTACAAAAGGGTTTACCTTTTTCAATTGCTATGGTTCATCTGTTCACACGGTTGATTATACAAATATTCATGTTCCAAAAGTTGAGACAAACGTTATGACAATGGAAGAAACCGACCAATATATAAAAGATAATATTGGACGAAAACTTGTCATTGTGGGTGCAAGTATTGGAACAGATGCACACACTGTGGGAATTGATGCCATTATGAATATGAAAGGCTATGCAGGACATTTTGGTTTGGAAAGATACGAAATGTTCGAAACGTTGAATATGGGAAGTCAAGTTCCAAGTGAAGAGTTTATTGCAAAAGCAATCGAAATGAAAGCCGATGTTTTGTTGGTATCGCAAACAGTAACACAAAAAGATATTCATATTCAAAACCTAACTGAGTTGGTGGAAATGCTTGAAGCGGAAGGACTTAGAAAAGATGTTCTTCTGATTTGTGGTGGTCCACGAATTTCACACGAATTGGCTAAAGAATTGGGCTATGATGCTGGCTTTAGCATGAATTCTTATGCCGACAATGTGGCATCTTATATTGTAGAAGAAATAAATAGAAGAAATAACGCATAAAATATTTAAAATCATGGATAAAAATCAAATTCGCGAAATAATTGCACGCCGTGTAGCACTTGAGTTACAAGATGGCGACGTTGTAAATTTAGGAATTGGATTGCCAACATTGGTGCCAAATTATATCCCCGAAGGTGTAAGTGTAACTTTGCAATCTGAAAATGGACTTTTGGGCATGGGACCATCGCCAAAAGAGGGTGAAGAGGATGATAGACTAACCAATGCTGGTGGTGGATATATAACAGCTCTACCCGGAGCTTCATCTTTTGATAGTGCAACTTCTTTTTTAATTATTAGAGGTGGACACGTTGATATAACTGTCTTAGGTGCAATGCAGGTGAACGAAAAAGGAGACTTGGCAAACTGGACCATACCTGGCAAAATTACCCCGGGAATGGGCGGTGCTATGGACCTTATAGTGGGTGCTAAAAAAGTAATTTTAGCCATGGAGCATACAGCAAAAGGAAATCATAAAATACTGAAAGAATGCACTTTGCCACTAACAGCTAAGGGAGAAGTAAACTTAATTGTAACAGAGATGGGAGTTATGGAGGTAACAGATAAGGGTTTGGTGCTGAAGGAGTTACATCCAGAGTTCACAATTGAAGATATTCAGTCAAAAACAGAAGCTGAACTTATAACCGACAATGTAATTCCCATGCGATTAGCATAATTTAATAGAGAAAAATAAAATATTTATATATGAGTAAAATTTATATTGTAGCTGCTAAAAGAACAGCAGTGGGCAAATTTGGCGGAAGCCTATCGAGTTTAAGTGCTGCAGATATTGCAACACATGTTATAAAAAATATTTTGGAAGAGACGAAAGTAGATCCCTCAAATATTGATGAAGTTGTGGTAGGGAATATACTTTCGGCTGGACAAAAGCAAGGTGTTGCCCGTCAGGCAAGCATCAATGCAGGAATACCCAAAGAGGTTCCAGCATACGGCTTAAATATGATTTGTGGAAGCGGCATGAAAACAATTATGAGTGCCTACACTTCCATCAAAGCTGGCGAAGCTAACTTAGTTTTGGCTGGTGGAACCGAAACCATGTCAGGTGCATCGTTCCTATTGCCTGCATCAATTCGTGATGGTGTGAAAATGGGTGATATGAAAGTTGTTGACTCCATGATTTTAGACGGACTAACAGATGCTTTTAGCAATCTACATATGGGAATAACCGCCGAAAATATTGCCGAGCAATACAATATTTCCAGAGAAGAACAAGATGCTTTTGCCATACGTTCGCAAGAATATGCCGCTAAAGCCATTGATGAAGGAAAATTTAAAGATGAAATAGTTCCAGTGGAGATAGTAAAACGTAGAGAAACTTTTGTATTCGACACTGATGAATATGTGAATAGAACAACAAATATTGAGAAACTTGGCAAATTACGCCCAGCGTTCAAAAAAGATGGCTCTGTTACTGCCGGAAACGCTTCTGGAATTAATGACGGTGCAGCCTTCGTTCTTGTGGCATCCGAAGAGGCTCTTAAGAAATATAACTTAACACCTATGGTGGAAATTGTAGCCGTTGGACAGGGTGGAGTAGATCCCTCAATTATGGGAATGGGACCAGTTCCAGCCATAGCACAAGCCCTGAAAAAAGCTAATATGAAACTTTCAGATATGGATCTTTTGGAGCTTAACGAAGCCTTTGCAGCCCAGTCTATTGGCGTGATGAAACAACTATCTGAAGACCATGGCGTTACAGCAGATTGGTTCGAAAAAAAATGTAATGTAAACGGTGGCGCTATAGCTATTGGTCACCCCATTGGAGCATCTGGAAATAGAATCACAGTAAGCTTGATATATGAAATGAAGAGACGCAATAGCCAATTTGGACTCGCTTCACTTTGTATAGGTGGCGGAATGGGAACAGCTGTAATTCTGAAAAACGTTTAATACAGAATTTATAAATAAATAAAAGTGCCAAAAGTGAAAACTTTTGGCACTTTTTATATGCAGATTTATTGGTGTACACTCAATCACCCAAATCAGAATAAATCAAAAAACTTAATAATTTGCCATAATTTTT
>JAAYKF010000143.1 GCA_012522535.1 Bacteroidales bacterium | reverse complement strand
TTGCCCCTACTTTTATCAATTATTTGAATACTAATAACTCCACTTGGGTTATGTTTTTTTCGTATAAACATGCCTCAAAGATATATCTTTTTTGGGCTGGGACACCCAAAATGGTGTCCCAAAAATTGTATTTCACTGAAATTCAGTGAGTTGAAGAATTGTTAAATTAAAAGTGTCGAAGTCAGGAGAACTTGTCTCTTAAAAGCCAAACTGCTACGTTGCTTTTTTATAAATCGGACTTAGTCATATAAACCTAAAACACAAAAAAGCCACTAAGACGAATATTGGAATTTTGATAAATAAAAAGCAAAAACCACAAAAAAGCTTGCTTGCAATGAAAGTATTTATTATAATTGTAGGTAAATTATCAAATAAGGCTAAATTGTTGAAGAAGTATTATTCTATTTTTTGATTTTGTATGTTTTTTTGCAGTGCAAATATGATGTTTTCGCAAGAGAATCTTGTGCGAAATGGTAGCTTTGAAGAGTATTGGGAATGCCCATTTGCGGAGAGTATGCCTTATGACCCGCAAATAGAAAGATGTAAATATTGGTATGCCCCCACTGTAGGTACTCCCGATTTCTTTCATACTTGTGCGGAACCATATGCTGTTGGAGTACCTATAAATATTCATGGTTATCAGTGGCCTTTTGATGGAAATGGGTATGTAGGCATTTATGCAATGGCTTATGGTCCTAATAATGATGAATATGATTGGAGAGATTATGATTGGAGAGAATATATTCAAACAAAACTTAAACGACCGTTATCCAAAGGTGGTGAATATTATATGGAGTTTTATGTAAATAAAAGCAATGATGATGAAATGTGCTTAGCAATTGATAGATTTGGTGCATTATTAACAGATTATAAGATTTTCAGCGATGATCCTAATGCTTTGATATTGGATGCTATACCACAAATATCTAATCCACGACACAACATTATTACAGACACCCTCAGTTGGACAAAAATATCAGGAACATTTATTGCAAAAGGGGGCGAAATTTATCTTACTATTGGCAACTTTTACTCTATTGATAGTACAGATATGTTAGTTACCGTAGAAGATTTTCCCTTTAAATATGCTTATTATTATATTGATGGAGTTTCGCTGAAATATGTTGAGTCTCAAATAAATGTACCAAATGTATTTACACCAAATAACGATGGCATAAATGATAAATTTATTATAGAACATAAATCAATTGTAGAGTTTGAGTTAAATATATATACACGATGGGGAAATTGTGTTTATAGCACAAACGATATAAACGAATACTGGAATGGAAAATTTAAAAACTCAGATTGTCCTGATGGTGTATATTACTATACCATTAAAGCAAAGGGTGCCGAAGGAAAAATATATAATTTAAATGGAACAATTCAATTAATAAAATAAAAAACAGTAGCTAACAAAACTTTTAATCTATATTCTCGTACTTTTTTATTACAGTGGAAAGTTGATATGGTAGTATTTTGAAAAAGCTTTATGTCCCTACAGTTTAATATTGTTCCTTCTCGTTGGGAAAATCTCTTGATTTTACATCCTTAATATAATGCTGAACAGAGTTTATAATTTCTGTTCCAAGACTGTTGTATCTTCTTAAAAATCTTGGAGAAAAATCTTGATTTATTCCCAACATATCGTGCAAAACCAAAACTTGTCCATCCACACCGCCGCCTGCACCAATTCCGATAATGGGAATTTTAAGAGTTTCTGAAACTTTTTGACCTAAGCTGGCAGGTATTTTTTCCAAAACAATGCTAAAACAGCCATGCGATTCCAATAATTTGGCATCTTCAATAAGCTTGTTAGACTCTTCTTCTTCCATGGCTCTAACAGAATATGTTCCATATTTATTGATAGATTGAGGCATCAAGCCCAAGTGCCCCATAACAGGAATACCAGCTGATAATATTTTGTCCACAGACTCAATAATTTCGCTACCACCCTCCATTTTCACAGCATCGGCACCAGATTTTTTCATAATCCTAACAGCTGAATTTAGTGCCTCAATGGAGTTGCCTTGATAGGTGCCAAAGGGTAAATCAACAACCACCAAAGCACGATCTACAGCACGAACTACAGAAGAAGCATGATAAATCATTTCATTTAAAGTTATGGGTAAAGTGGTTTTGTAGCCAGCCATAACATTTGCAGCCGAATCGCCAACCAAAATTACGTCAATACCAGCCATGTCAACAAGTTTTGCCATGGAATAATCGTAAGCAGTTAGCATACTGATTTTTTCCTGCTTAAGTTTCATTTTTTGCAAAACATGCGTGGTAATTTTGCTTATGTCTCGTGATAAATAATTACTCATATCTATAAGTTTTAGACTGCAAAACTAAGAAAATTTTATATACAAGCTTGTTTATTAATTGTAAAGCCAATAATATAACAGACGATTTCTATTTCCGATAGAAAAAGCTAGTCTGTTTTCAACCGAAACGCCGCTGCTGAAACCACAAAGGCATAAAGAAGGCACTGAGGAATTTAATGTGAATTGTGAATTTTACGAATTGTATTCAATACTCCCTAATTCATAATTGTTCATTATTCATTGTTCATTGTTCATTAAATCCTCTGTGTCTCCGTGGTTAAAAAAAACAAGTTTCAAACTTTCCGAATCTCTCATCTTTCTAACTTTCCCCTAAAACTCACAATTCTCAATTCGTAATCCGAAATTATTCATCATTCATTGTTTATCCACCATTACAGCCCAAGTTTCATCTTCTCTTTCCTCTTCATAATAATCAAAATGCAAGCTTGATAAATTACATTCAGCTCTCTGTTTTCTGCAAAAATAGGAGTAGAGGGCGTGTCGCAGGAGGTTTGAACCCAAAATTGGCTAAAACCCATCTCTATGGCTTCTTGCATAGTTTTGTCGGTATCATTTCGGTGTGTAACCAAAACTAGAGCTGTGCTCTTTGGGTCTAATTGAGACAAGTCTTTGTGGGAAATGTCGCCATCAATAAAATCGGCAAAAGGATTTACAGGAACAACATCGTAGCCCAATTTCTTAAGACCAACATAAATCATATTGCCATATTTTCCCGGATTGCGCGATGCACCAATGACCGCAATTGTTGGCGTATCGAAAAATTGTGTATATTGATTGTCTTTCATAATGTTGTGGCAAAATTACAAAATAAATTATATCAATTGTAATAATAAAATGGTCCAAACTATTTTATTATTTTACAATGGTAAATGCCAATGGTTTAAATATACAGAACAATTGAGTCCCGATAGATACCGGGATGAAAATTGGACTACAATATTTTTCCAATCGGTATTAATTGAAATTTTATTAGCCAAATTTATTCACTAATAAACGACATTACAAACAAATAAATACTTAATCTGTTAATCTTTTTTGTAAGTTTGTACTAATTCTTAAATCTAATAATATGAAACGCAAAAAAATATTTGTTATTGGCCTGTCAATAATGGCTTTTCTATTGGTAATGCTCATAATTTTACCCATAATTTTTAAAGATAAAATCATCGAAGCTGTTAAAACCGAGATAAATAAAAATCTAAATGCTGAAGTAAATTGGGAGTCAATTGATTTGGGATTAATTCGCAGTTTTCCCGATTTTTCGTTGGAGATTAACAAGCTTAGTGTAAAAGGTATTGAAGATTTCGAAAACGACACTTTGATCTCTTCTGATAAATTTGGCGTAAAAATCAATCTTTTCAGTGTTTTTGGTAGCGATGGATACGAAATAAAAAGCATATATGTAAATTCGCCACGAGTGAATGCCATTGTGCTCAAAAACGGTAAAGCCAACTGGGATATTATGAAAGAGTCTGAAGAGGCGGAAGACGATGAGGAGATTGAAGATGGTGAATCATCTTTCAAATTGAAATTGAAAAAGTTTACAATTCGAAATGGATATGTAAAATATCAAGATGATGAAGCCAAAATGTTGGCAGAAATTGTAAATCTTAACCACGCTCTCAAGGGCGATTTATCAGCCTCTATTACAAAAATTCGTACAAAAACAAATGCCGAACAATTATCTTTTAGCTACGAAAATGTACCATATTTGGTGAGAAATAGTTTTGAATCAAAATTCGATCTCAATGCAAATTTAGACAACTGGCGTTTTGACCTTTTGGAAAATTATATAAAACTAAATCAGCTAACGCTAAATTTTGATGGCTTTTTGCAACTCAACGATGACGATATGGATATGGATTTGAATTTTTCGACACCTTCAACCGACTTCAAACATATTCTATCAATGATACCCGCTATTTACGAAAAAGAGTTTGAAAGCATTGATGCTACTGGAAATTTCGAGCTTTCGGGCTTCGCAAAAGGTAAATATACCGACAACTCTTTGCCCGCTTTTGCCCTAAATATGAAAGTAAAAAATGCTCAATTCAAGTATCCAGATTTACCAAAACCAATTGACAATATTAATATCGATGCCAATATCAGCAACAAAGGTGGCTCTGAAGATAATACTGTGATAAATGTAAATCCATTCTCCTTTACAATGGCTGGTAATCCGTTTAAAATCAAGCTCTTAGTTAGTACACCCATTAGCAATCCAAATATTGATTTCGAAGCCGATGGTAAGCTTGATATGGAAGTGGTAAAAGATTTTTATCCATTGGAAGACAATACGCAGTTGAAAGGTTTACTAACTGCAGATATTCTTTTCAAAGGAACATACGACATGATTGAAAAAGAACAGTACGACAAATTTGATGCCGATGGTTCGTTGGTAATTGATGACTTTTTCTACAGCGACAACTCATTGCCTCAAGGTGTTTCCATACCCAAATTGCACCTAACTGTTAATCCTCGCAATGCCGACTTGAAGCAGATGGATGCCAAATTTCTGCAAAGCGATATGTCCATGAACGGAAAAATCGATAATATAATGTCGTATCTGTTTGGAAAAGAGGTTCTTAGAGCGAAGTTTAATGTAAATTCAAATTATTTCAATGCCAATGAGTTTTTGGGTGCAATTCCAGAATCTGACGAAGAAGAAACTACAATCGAGGAAGAATCAGCCACTTTAGAAGCTTTTGATATTCCTGCAAATATTGATTTTGCCTTGAACGTAGATTTCAAAAAGATACATTATGATAATTTAGAACTTACAAATGCCAAAGGAGCTGTGAAGTTAAAAGATAAAAAAGCGGAACTCTCCAATTTGAATTTTAATATTTTTGAAGGATTGATGACCTTGAACGGCTATTATTCGGCAAAAGAAGTGCTTCCCCAGATAGCCTTTGGGGCATCAATAAAGGATTTGGATATATATAATACTTGGAAGGCTTTCGATTTTGTGAAAAAGTTTGCACCCATAGCCGAATATGCCAAAGGTAAATTCACAGCAGGACTTGATATAGACATGGTTTTGGATAAAAACTTAAATCCAAAATTAGAAACTTTAAATTCCAAAGGAAATCTCTCCACAAAATCTGTTGGAATTGTTGGCTCCGAAATGATGTCAAAAATTGCCAAAGCGACTAAAATTGATGAATTTAGAGCTATGTCGCTAAAAAACTTAGCCCTTAAATATCAAATAAAAGATGGCAGATTGGAAACACAACCTTTCACCATTGCTTTTTCCAATGTAAAAGCCACAGTTTCGGGCTTTAGTCGCCTCGACCAAAGTTTGGACTATTTGCTGCAAATGGAAGTTCCTCGCAAGGCATTCGGAAATGCCACCAACGATTTTGTTGACGGTTTAACTGGTAAAATCAGTCAAAAAGGAGTCAATGTTAATTTGAATGAAATTATTAAATTTGATGTTCAAATTATTGGCACTTTCACCAATCCTGTCATTAAAACTGGCTTGAAAGATAAGGCTCAAAACCTTCTTGATGATGCCAAAGAAGGCCTAAAGCAAGAAGTTGAAGCTAAGAAAGAAGAAGTGGTGAAAACAGTGAAAAAAGAGGCGAGTAAAGCTGTTGCCGAAGCCAAGAAAAAAGCTGATGCCATTATGGCTGACGCACGCAGAGCAGCAGATGCAGCTAAAAATGAAGCCAAAAAAGCTGGCGATAAACTGGTAGCCGAAGCCGAAACACAAGGTCAAAAACTTATTGCCGAAGCCAAAAATCCTGTGGCTAAAATTGCAGCCGAAAAGAGTGCCGAAAAACTTGTTAAAGAGGCCAAAGCAAGCGCCGATAAGTTGAACCGCGAAGCTGAACAAAAATCAGATAAAATCCTCAACGATGCTCAGGCTAAAGCTGATAAACTTATACAAGAAGCTGAAGAAAAAACAAAATAATATTTTATGAAAAAGTGGATTGTAATTGTAGTTTTCCTACCTCTTTTTGTTCATGCACAACAGGAGAGTGGAGCGTGGTTTTGCCACCAAAAAAAGATAAATAATAGGACAAAACCACTTGATAAATCTAATAATTATAAACACACTTTTGATATATTGCACTACAATTTAGAATTGGATATTTTCGATTGCTATATAGAGCCTTATCCGCAATCTTTTTCGGCTACAAATACTATTTTGCTAAAAGCTGATTCTGTGATTAACTTTATCGAACTTAATGCAGTTAATACTTCATTTATAATCGACTCAATTCTGCCCTCTAACTTCACTTTTATCCACGAAAATGATATTTTAAAAATCAACTTCAACAGCACTCTAAATATTGACGATTCCGTAAGTTTGAAAATATACTATCGCCATAAAGATGTTTTTGACGAAGCTTTTTATGTAGCCAAAGGCAGACTTTTCACCGACTGCGAACCCGAAGGTGCTCGATGCTGGTTTCCGTGCTGGGACAAGCCCAACGACAAAGCCACCATTGAGCTAAAAGCCAAAGTTCCCACAAATGTAGTTTTGGGATCCATCGGAACACTGCAAGATTCAATCGTGATTCAAGACACCCTTTACTATCACTGGAAAAGTCGCGACCCAGTGGCAACATACTTGATGTCTATAACATCGAGTATAAATTACAAATTGGACATTGTTAATTGGAATCCACACTACAACCCCTCCCAAATAGTGCCAATAAGATTCTATTACCATGAAGGCGAAAATGTGCAAAATATTAAGAGTAAAATAGAAGATATGGCAGATTTTTTCTCTGCTCTCTACGGTCCACACCCTTTTGAGAAAAACGGCTTTGCCACCGTAGATACGCTTTTCAATTGGGGCGGAATGGAAAATCAAACACTCACAACCTTATGTAAAAATTGCTGGACAGATTTGCTAACAGTTCACGAATTTGCCCATCAGTGGTTTGGCGACATGATTACCTGTGCCACATGGGCTGATGTGTGGCTAAATGAGGGGTTTGCAACTTATTCAGAGGCTCTTTGGGTAGAAAATACTCAAGGGTATTTGAGCTATAAAAATCACTTGCAATACAACGCAAATTACTATCTGAACAACAATCCCGGATGGGCAATTAGCGAAGAGGATTGGGCTTATAATACGCCTGATATGATGGACCTTTTCAATTATAGTATAACATATATGAAAGCTTCTACAATCCTCCATATGTTGAGATATGTTGTTGGGGACGAACTCTTTTTTCAATCCATAAAATCTTATGCCTTAAGTCCAGATTTTAGATACAATTCTGCCAAAATTCCCGACTTTTTTAATGTAGTAGAAGAAGTTACTGGCGAAAACCTACATTGGTTTATGGAACAGTGGATTTTCAAACCCAATCACCCAAAATATATTGTTGACTTCTTTGCGAATTATAGTGAAAACAATATTATTGTTGACGTGGAAGTGGCTCAAAGTCAGTCCCATGAAACTTTTTACCAAATGCCAGTAGAGCTTTTATTTAGATTTGATAACGGCTCAGATACAATTATTAAAGTTTGGAACACCGAAAATAATCAAATGTATAGCTTCACTTTCGAATCTATGCCAGTAGAATTTGTCTTCGATCCCAATAATGAGATTTTATTGAAAAATTTGACTACAAATGTAAGTCTTGGAATCAATAATAAGTCTGAAAATATTGAACTTGAAGTTTTACCACTTCCTTTTGATAATGAGTTAGTTATGGTAGTTTCCATAGCATCAGCCGAAAAGGTAAATCTGCAAATTGTAGATTTAATGGGTAAAATTATACACCAAAAAGAACTAAGTTTAGATAGTGGCAAAAATATTATAAAAATAAACTCCAACAATTTTCCTAAAGGTGTTTATATCTTGAATTTGCATAATTCTAAATACAAAATAAATAGAAAAATAATTAAAGGATAGTTGTACTATCCTGATAAATAGATAAATATGATTGAATTAGGAAGGATTAATACATTGCGAATTGCAAAAGAGGTTGATTTTGGCGTTTACCTTGATGGTGGCGAAGCTGGCGAAATACTTTTGCCATTTAACTACATACCTGAAGGTGCCAAACTAGGAGATGAAGTTGATGTGCTAATTTATCGCGACTCCGAAGATAGATTAATTGCCACCAACGAAACTCCATACGCTTTTGTGGACGACTTCGCTTTGTTGGAATGTGTTGATGTTAGCTCCGTTGGAGCATTTTTAGACTGGGGTTTGAGTAAGGATATTTTAGTCCCTTTTCGTGAGCAAAAAACCAAAATGCAAAAAGGACGCTCTTATATCGTTTATATATATGTGGATAAATCTACCGATAGGATAGTGGCATCTGCCAAAATTGATAAATTTATATCCGAATATCAAGCACCATACGAAGCCGGCGACAAAGTAGAAGCCTTGGTAGTTGACAAAACTGATATTGGCTACAAAATAATTGTTGATAATCTGTTTTGGGGTGTTTTGTACGAAAATGAGGTATTTACAGACTTGAAAATTGGTCAAAAATTGGAGGCATATATTAAAAAAGTGCGAGATGATGGAAAAATCGACCTCACAATACACCGTTTCGGATACCGAAAAGTTGAAGACGGTTTTGACCCCATTTTACATAAATTAGAAGAAAACAACGGGGTTTTATATGTTTCAGATAAATCATCGCCCGATGAAATTTATGAAATGTTCGAAATGAGCAAAAAAACTTTCAAAAAAGCCTTGGGTGGACTTTTCCGACAGAAATTAATTATGATATACGAAGATAGAATCGAAAAAGTAAACTAAGCTTTATGATTTGGATGGCCCCTTTGCACGGAATTACCGACTACACTTTTAGGAATATATATGCGGTTTTTTTTCCAAATATAGATATTGCACTTGCACCCTTTGTGTCAATAACATCCACTGAAAAAGAGAGAGTTCAAAAGTTTTTCGACTTTTTTCCAGAGAACAATAAAAATCTGGAAATTGTTCCGCAAATTATGGCAAATAAAAGCGAACAACTTCTTTTAGCTTCACAAATACTTCACTCTCTAAACTACAAAAGTATGAATTGGAACATGGGTTGCCCTTCAACGCAAGTTACAAAACATGGACGTGGAGCAGGCTTACTGAAAAATATTTCGCAAATAGACCAAATTTTAAATGATTATTTCCAAAATACTAACTTTCAATTGAATATTAAAATTAGAATTGGATACGACGATAATAAAAACTTTGTCAAGCTAATTGAAGTTCTAAACAAATACCCCTTGGAATGGCTCTGTATTCATCCCCGACTTTCGTCGCAAATGTATGATGGAGATGTGGATTTGGAAACTTTTAATATTGCCTACAAAAACTCAAATCATAGAATTATTTACAGTGGCGATATTGATAATATTGAGTTTTATAAATCTTTGAAATCCCAATTCCCCAAAATTAACGATTGGATGATAGGTCGTGGATTGCTCTCGAACCTCAATTTAATCAATGAAATATCCCAAAATAGGAAAAAGTTCTCCATAGACGATTTCAAATTATTATATACTCAATTGACTGATAATCTTATAGATAGGCATCAAAATGAAAAGGTTGTATTGGGTAGGTTAAAAGAGCTTTGGCAATATTTTCATAAAAACAATTTTCTTCAACATCTCAATTTAACGGAAATTTTGCGTAGCGAAAACGTAGAAGATATTGTTTTTTGAAAAATAATTATCATATTTGCAAATAGAGTTTAATTGTGAAATAAAATTTGGTTTACTTTTTGCATTATCATTGGAAAAAAGTTTTGATATGAAAAAGAAGAGTTTACAATTTGTGTTTTTAACTTTGGTTCTGCTTTTGCTTAGCAATATCTCCTTTTCGCAGAAAGTGTATAGTGTTAGATATAAAAGCGACGCCAAAGTTAAGGTTTATGTTAGCAAATATAAAAGTGATGCCGATTTAGTAGTTTATAAATGTAAATATAAGAGCGATGCCATTGGGAATAGTGGTTTATGGTATTTTTGCGAATATAAAAGCGATGCCGACAAAACTATCTATTTCTGTGATTATAAAAGTGATGCCAATTTAATAATTTATTTTGCCGACTACAAAAGCGATGCCGGTTGGCGAAATAATTCTAAAAAACATATAATGTACTAAAATATAAAGAGATGAAAAGAGAGTATGGTCTTGTTGTAGTTTTTAGCTTTTTGGTTTTTGTAAGCCTATTGTCCACATCTTGTGGAACTTGCAATAAAGTTAAACTTCAAGAAGGTGAGTTTAAAGCCAGTGGAATTGTAAAGAAATTGCCCAATTTGCAGGGTTCGTGTGCGTGGGTTGTCGAAACCAAAGATGGCAAGCAATATCAAGCATTGGAGTTGCCTCGAGAGTTTTTGGTGGACGGACAGAAAATAAAATTTCACTATTTGCCAGTGCCCGATATGCGTAGTAAATGCATGACTGGAGATATTATAAAAATCACCCATGTGAAAAAACGCTAGCTACATATCAAAATCTAGCTGTGTCCCCCCTTTATCGTAATATCCTTCCACATCAAAAAGTTTGAGTTGGTTTTTTAAGCCCTCTTTCTTTTTATGTCTCTGTTCCTTTTGAAAATCGTCTAAAAGCTCGTTCAAAAGACCCTTTATCACCTTTGTAGAAGTGGTGTTGTTTTGTTTGCAATATAAGTCTAATTGCATTTTTCTATTTTCAGATAACTTGAAGTTATACTTATAATGCTTCTTTTTCTTAGACTTTTTTTGTTTTGCCAATTTCGACTTTTGAGTGCTTTTCATTCCAAGGTAATTGTAGTGCAATATTAGGTCAAAAATTGATGTTTATTGAATATAAGTTTATAGTTTACAAACAAGTATCTGTTAATTGATATTCATAAACTTGGTTTTTATAACTTCAATAAATTTGTCGATTTCTTCAATTTTGTTGTCAAAGGAAAGTGAAACACGAATGGCATTACTCTTTTCGCCATGAACAATTTTTACAATTTCTGATAACTGATTCACGCCTGAAGAACAAGCACTACCTTGCGAAATGGCTATGCCTGCCATATCAAACTTCATATCTATGGCTTGTCGCGAAATGTTTTTTAGTGGCAAGCTGAAATTTATCAAATTGTATAAACCGCCATTTTGCGATGTGCCGTTGAAACTCACCTCTGGAAAGTTTTCAATGAGTTTTTTAACGCAATATTTTTTCAAATTTTCAATGTGCTTGCTTCTATCTTCAAAATGTTTCTCAAACTCTTCCAATGCTTTTGCTGTTCCCACAATTCCCGAAATGTTTTCGGTGCCAGAACGCATATTTCTTTCCTGACTGCCACCCAAAAGTAGTGGAGCATATTTTTTGCCCGATTTTATATATAAAATTCCATTTCCCTTGGGTCCGTGAAATTTATGTGCCGATGCAACAGCAAAATCCACTTGCAGCTTTTCTAAATCAACTTTATATTTTCCAATTGTTTGCACCATATCGCAGAAAAATAGTGCTTGATGTTTTTTGCAAATTTCTACAACTTTTTTTATGGGCAAAAGATTGCCAATTTCATTATTGGCATGCATCAAGGCAACTAAAGTTTTTTTAGAATTATTGCTCAAAACTTCGTCCAAGTGTGCCAATTCAACTTCGCCATTTTTGTCCAATTTTACATATTGGATATTTATGTTTTTTAGACTTTGCAAAGTTTTTAAAATAGCTGGATGTTCTGTGTGAGAGGTAATTATATTTTGAATTTGGTTGGATTCTACAATAAGTGGAATCATCAAATTAATTGCCTCTGTAGCTGATGAAGTGAAAAATATTTCCGAACTTTTTGCCGAAAGAACTTCTGCAACTTTATCCCTGGCATTTTCAATGGCAACGCGTGCTCTTTGTCCTTCGGTGTGGATAGACGAAGGGTTTGCCCATGCAGTTTTATAAGTTTCGTTCATAGCCTCAATCACCTCCTTCAAAGGCGCTGTGGAAGCTGCATTATCAAAATAAATCATTATATATTTTTTATATCATCCATAATTTTCAGAGCCAGATCGTTGGCTTTTTCGGCACTTGTCGATTCTGAATAAATTCTGATTATAGGCTCGGTATTCGATTTGCGAAGATGTACCCAATCTTTTCCAAATTCTATTTTCAAACCATCAATCTCATTAATGGGGTTTTGAGAGTATTTCTCTTTTACAGATTTTAAAATTTTATCAATATTTGTATCTGCATTTAGCTCAATTTTGTTTTTAGAAATAACATAATTGGGATATTTTGCCCTCAGTTGCGAACAAGTAGATTTTTCTTTGGCAAGATGGGTCAAAAATAGTGCAATTCCCACTAAGGCATCCCTGCCGTAGTGAAGTTCTGGATAAATAATACCACCATTTCCTTCTCCTCCAATTACAGCATTGGTATCTTTCATCATCTCAACCACATTAACCTCGCCAACAGCGGAAGCTTTGTACTCATAGCCAGCATCTTCCGTAATATCTCGCAGAGCACCAGTGGAAGATAAATTTGAAACAGTGTTGCCACCACCATTTTTCAGAATATAGTCGGCAACAGCTACCAAAGTATATTCTTCGCCAAACATATTTCCATCTTCCATCACAATTGCCAAACGGTCCACGTCGGGATCGACTACGAAACCAACATCGGCTTTCAGCTTAACAATTTTTGAGGAAATTTCGGTCAAATGCTCTGGAAGTGGCTCCGGATTGTGTGGAAATTCTCCGTTGGGAGTGTCGTAAAGCGGATGAATTTCGTCAACTCCAAGTGCTTTCAAAAGGAGGGGTAGTGCCAATCCGCCAGTGGAATTTACAGCATCAAAAATTACAGAAAATTTGGCTTGTTTTATCAGCTCAACATCAACCAATGGCAGAGCTAAAATTTTCTCTATATGTCTTTCAAAAGCTCCTTCAACTTCGGTGTAAGTTCCAATTTCTGTAACTTCCGAATATTCATAAGCCTGATTTTCAGCTATTTCTAATATTTCTTCGCCCTCTTTTGCCGAAAGAAATTCTCCTTTACCGTTGAGAAGTTTCAGTGCATTCCACTGTTTGGGGTTATGGCTGGCGGTGATAATAATTCCGCCGTCAGCATTTTGTGCCACCACCTCCATTTCCACAGTGGGAGTGGAGGATAGACCCACATCCAGCACTTTGCAACCCATGGACATAAGAGTGCCACTGACAATATTGTTGACCATTTCGCCCGAAATACGAGCATCACGACCAATAACAATATCTACAGTTTTTTTATTGTATTTCTGTTTTATCAAATGTGCATAAGCACTACAAAATTTCACTATATCTATGGGACTAAGTCCGTCGCCAGGCACACCACCAATTGTACCACGAATGCCCGAAATTGATTTTATTAATGTCATCTTTTTTTTACAAAGTTATGAAAAACACTTAATAGATAAAAAATTAAAGTATAAAGCATGAAAATTACTTTCTCCTTTCTAACTTTCTACTTTCCCCTTTTCTACTCTTTATTTTTCTTCATTTCCAACATCTTTTCGTATGATGTTAGAAAATGTTCCACATCATCAACTCCAAGTCGTTTTGCTACAATTTTCTTATCCCTATCGAAGATAAACATCACTGGCGTTGCGTATAAATCAAATGCTTTGTAGTAGTCGATATTGGCTGAATGTCCGCCAACATTCATAAACGAAAGTTCGTTTTCGCGGATATATTTTTTCCATCTATCTACATCTGGGTCGGTGCTAACTGCAAAAACTTCAAAATCCAGCTTTCTTCCCAATGTATTATAGAGGTCTCTCAGCTTTGGTGTTTCTGTTCTACAGTGTCCACAATCAGGATCCCAAAACCACATTATGGTATATTTTGTATTGAATTGATACGAACTTTGCCAAACATTATTTGAGTCGGGCATAATCAGTTCAGGAACTTTTGCTCCAATTAATATAGTTTTTAGCTGTGTGGCTCTTTTGGCAAGGTTTTCCAATGTGTGTGGTGCCACCCATGTGCATTGATTGGTCATATAATATTTTTCAACAATATAAACAAAAATTTCGTCGAAACCCATAATTTTACTAGTTTCGTAGAAGTTGGTCAAAAACCAAGTTGAGTATTTAAACATCTCGTCGTTGGGGCGAGTTTGTTCAATCATCCAATCCACTTCTTTTTTAATACTGTCGTTATCTTGTACAATAACATTTTCAAAATAGTTTTGGAGTTTATTATGAAAAACTGGAGTGCGAAGAAGACGGTCGTCTGTTAAATCTACATACATCCAATAATTTTGTTTGTAATATCTCCAACCGAATGTAGAATCTACTGTGCCATCTTCAAGTTTTGGATATTCTGGAACTTTCACTTCGCGACTCAAACTCAAAACTCTACTCAAAAATAGATCCTTATTCTTTTCAATGTAGTTGATGGTGAAATTTTCAATTTCTTCTTGTTTTTCTGTGATTTCTTTTTTCAACGATTTGGCAAGTTCTTTTTGTTCGCCTTCTTTGGCGGTTTTGTATTCGCTATTTAGCTTGCTAAGCTGCATTTGATGGTTTGAAATGGTTTTTATATAATCGAAAAATGCTTCATTTTCGGGTGAATTTTTCACTTTTATATTTTTCAAATAGTCTAAAGTGTCGGTTTCAAAGGTGAATTTTTGATTTTTATCTACCAAAAACTCCAAAAGTCTTGCTTTGCCTTGACTGGCAATAATGTACACTCCACCTGGTAGGGGTTCTTCGCCTCTGAAAACATAAGTTCCAGGGTTTTTGGGGTCAACCTTAGCTGAATCTTTAAGATACTGATTTTTGCCGTAATAATTGGCAAGGTAAATAATGGAGTCAGTGGAGTTTTTTATCTTAATTGTTATTTCGTATGCGTTTTTTGATTTTTGTGCATAAGTGAAATTAGACACAAAAAAAAAGCTTAAAATACTGATAATTAGGGTAGTTTGTTTCATATCAATTTTATTTATCTTTGCAAAGTTATTTTTTTATTTAGTTTCAACAAAATAATAGTTCAAAATTCTGTTTTTTTAATACATAACTAAGACGCTTAATTTTACAAAATGTTTGTATGAACAATGATTTCAGAAGCTTAAAAAAACTTAAATATCTCTTTATAGGAATTGCTGTTGTAATTGCCTTGTTGGGCTTGTTTATGTTTTTTCCCAAAATGTTTCACGCTTGTGGATTTTTGCCATCGTTTTTATTGCCGATTTCTATTTGTGGAGCAGTCTCAAAAAACTTTTTAAAACTCAAAGGGGATTTTTGTATAATGCTTTCAAAGTTTTTTATTGGATACCTGAATTTGCTGTCTGTTTAGTTTTGCTTCTTTCGCTTTTACCTCTAAATTTCGATGCTCAAAACACCTTTTCAACAGTAACATTAGGTTTAACTTTGATTATTTTTATATCAAAATTCTCAGCTCTTATTGTTCTGTTTTTTGAGTTTTTAATTAGATTTTTTCAGTGGTTGTTTTTTGTAATAAGCGACAAAAGTATAAAAACAATTTATCGACCTAAAAGAGTTTTATTGATGATTAAGTTGTCTTTTATAGGCTTCTTGGCAACAATTGTTTTGTTTGTATTTGGCATTTTTTCCACAAGAACTTATAATATTGAAAAGATAGAGATAGAGTTTGAGAATTTGCCAAAGTCTTTCGAAAATTTCAAAATTATTCATATTTCCGACCTGCATTTAGTTAGCTGGACTTCGGCTGAACTGCTTGATAAATCAGTAAAAGCTATCAATAAGTTGGAGGCAGATTTGATTTTAATAACTGGTGATTTGGTCTCTTTTAAAGCTAATGAAATATTGCCTTTTTTAGATGTTCTTTCAGACTTAAAAGCTCAATATGGAGTTTATAATGTATTGGGAAATCATGATTATGGCGACTATGTGAAGTGGAATAATTGGCAGGAGATGGTGCAAAACATGGAGGATTTTGAATCTTTGAATTTGCAAATGGGCTGGAATCTTTTGAAAGATGAAAATGTTAGGGTTTTTTCGCCCGATTCTTTTGAATATATTTCAATTATTGGAGTTGAAAATTGGAGCAAAAGTAGGCATTTTAACCATCAAGGAGATATTGATGTGGCTTTGCAAGGTGTTGATAACGAGGGTTTTAAAATTCTACTATCCCACGATCCATCACATTGGGAATTTTTAATGGAAAATAATTACGATATTGATTTAACACTATCTGGACATACACATGCAATGCAATTTGGAGCTAATTTTTCATTTTTCAAATGGAGTCCTGTGAAATATATCAGCAAGCACTGGCACGGATTGTATTTGCACTCGCAAAATGGTAAAGAAAACTATTTGCATGTAAGTGCTGGCATGGGCTGTGTTGGCTTTGTTTCGAGGGTTGGCTTTCCGCCTGAAATAAGTTTGATAGAATTGAAAATCAAGTAAATTTTAAATTAACACTTAAGTGTGAATACAATCTGTTTTTGAGCCCTCTGTTTTGAAATAAAAAATTTATCTTTGTACAATAAATTCTGATTTATGAAGTATATTCCGTCATTTTTAAAGAACAAATATTTCATCACAATTTTTGTGTTTGTGGTTTATATTAGCTTTTTCGATTCCAACAATTTACTACGTCAAAAGGATTTGTTACAAGAGTTGAAAAAAGTTGAAAAGGAGCGTCAATACTATCTCCAAGAGATAAAAGAGAATCAAACCACTACTTATGAGTTGTTAAATAATATTGATTTATTAGAGAAATATGCTCGCGAAAAATATTTGATGAAACGTGATGATGAGGATATATTCTTAATAATTCGTCCTAATGAAAACAATGTAACTGAATAGTTGCAAACTTCCTTTCTTTTTAAATGAAAAAATATCGAAATTCTATAATTAGTGCTTTTATTGTTTTTGCAATTTTAAGTATAATGCAGCTTAAGATGAAATCTCCCATGATATTGATTGAGAGATTTTTTATCAATTCTGGCTGGTTAGCCATTATTTTATTGTCGCTCTATGCAGCTTTTTTGGTTTACAAAATGCAAGATGTAACCCAAACTGCCAAGTGGCGAAAACGTAGCTGGTTGGCATTCTCTTTTGTTTTTTTTGGACAATTGGCATTGGGATTGTTGGGTTTTGAGAATTTTCTGATGACAGGAAAACTTCATTTTCCAATTCCAGCACTTATAATTTCAGGTCCGATATATAGAATGCAACTCTCGTTTATGACAATACTTTTTTTAAGTACAGTTGTTATTTCGGGTCCAGCGTGGTGTAGTCAACTCTGCTATTTTGGCTCTTGGGACTATTGGGCATCATCGCGAGGTAAGCCTAAGAGGTTTATTAAGAAAATTTGGAACTATAAATTTACATTTTTAATGATATTTGTTTTGGCCGCTCTATTATTGAGGTTTTTCATGGTAAATATATCCATTGTAATAGCTATGTCAGCCTTTTCCGGCGTTTTCGGAATATTTATAATTCTAGTTTTTTCTACACGCAAAAACAAAATGGTGCATTGTTCAACCTATTGTCCTGTGGGTAGTTTGGTAAATATTATTAAGCATGTAAACCCTTTCCGAATGTACATCGACAGTAATTGTATAGAGTGTATGAAATGTGTGCCATATTGCAAACATAATGCCCTCAATCCCGAAACTATAAGAAATAGGAAACCGGGTTTAACTTGTACATATTGTGGTGATTGTTTGCAAGCATGTCAATTTTCTTCCATAAAGTATAAGTTTTTCAATTTAAGTCCTACGGTTGCACGTAGTTTATGGCTTGTAACTACCATATCTTTACATGCGATATTTATGGGTTTGGCAAGGATTTAATTCCTACATTGGGTCAACGTCGATGCTGATTTTAAAAGATTTATAATCGGGCATATTGCCAAAATAATCAATGCTTTGACTTATGGCACTTTTGTAGGCTTTTAGATTTGAATTCCGAGGGATTTTAATCAAAATGTCCTTTATATACAGATTTTTCACCCTTCCTACTAAAGGAAATTCAGGCCCGATAATTTGAAGTTTGGTGGCTTCAGAAATCATTTTTGCTAATAAATTTGCAGCTTTATTGAGTTTTAAAAAATCTGAATGTTTCACGCTTATGCGGATAATTCGCATAAATGGGGGATAGTTGAATTTTTCTCTTTCTAAAATTTGAGTCATATACATCGACTGATAATCGTTGCTCTCAACCCATTGTAAAACAGGATGTTGTACATTATAACTTTGGATTATAACTTTACCTTTTATGTCTTTTCTGCCAGCTCGTCCACTCACCTGCGAAATCATCTGAAAGCTTCGCTCTATGGATCTAAAATCTGGAAAATTAATTAAATTATCGGCATTTAAAATTCCAACTACACTTACAGAATTAAAGTCCAAACCTTTTGTAACCATTTGAGTACCAACCAATATATCGATTTTTTTATCTTCAAAATCGCTAATTATTTCTTGATATGAGTTTTTTGAACGGGTTGTATCATAGTCCATTCTCACAATTTTGGCTTCGGGGAAAAATATTGATAGTTCCGACTCTATTTTTTCTGTTCCAAAGCCTTTTGTATCTAATTTTATACTTTTGCAAACAGGGCAATGTTGTGGTATTTCCAAAGTATATCCGCAGTAATGACATTTCAGCAAATTACTTCTTTTATGATATGTCATACTCACATCGCATGATTTGCAGTAGAAAATATGATGACAGTCGTTGCACTCAATTCTGGTTGAAAAGCCTCTTCTGTTTTGAAATAGTATAACCTGCTCGCCCTTAGCCAAGGCTTCTTCTACATGATTTAGCAGTACTGATGAAAAGTGAGATTTCAGAAGTTTATTCTTAGCCTCCTCTTTTAGGTCAACCAAAAGAATTTCGGGCAAAATGGCTTCGCCAAACCTTTTGTTTAAAACATTAATTCCATATTTTTCGGTTTGACTTTGATAATAAGTTTCAATAGATGGGGTGGCTGTTCCCAAAATGGTGTGAGCTTTGTGCTGCATAGCCAAATATACCGCCACATCGCGTGCATTGTAGCGTGGTGCAGGGTCAAACTGCTTGTAGGAGCTGTCGTGTTCTTCGTCAACAATAACCAAGCCTAAATTTGAATATGGCAAAAAGAGTGCCGAACGAGCTCCAATAATTACTGGATATCGACTCTCGCCGTCCTTAGAGTGATTTAGAACAGAGTTCCAAATTTCGACTCTTTCAAATTCGTTAAACCGAGAGTGATAAACTCCAATTTTGTCGCCAAAAAATATTCGTAAACGATTTATCAATTGCGATGTTAGAGCAATTTCAGGAACCAAAAATAAAACTTGTTTTCCCTCTTCTAAAGCTTTTCTGGTAAAATGTACATAAATCTCGGTTTTTCCACTTCCTGTAACACCAAATAAAAGCTGAGTATTTTTCTCTTTCAAGCCCTTTTCTATCTCCTCTATACAGTTTTTCTGTTCAGCGGAATAATTAATTTCTTTAAGTTGATTTTCAATCTCTATTTTTGGGAACCTGCTTATAATTTCTTCGTGAACTTCCAAAATTCCCTTTTTAACGAGAGTAGAGTATGAGCTCTTGGATGAATCTTCAAAGTTTAGAAGCTCTTTTTCATCTATTAATTTTTTTGTATCAGAATGACTTAGTTTTAAAAAATTCATCAAAAGCAACATCTGCTTATAAGTTGTCTGCTTTTCGCTTAAGCTACTAAGTAAGTCGCTAAGCATTAGTTCATTATCTCTATATTCTTCGCTTAGACCCACTTTTTTTATAAGTTTAGGCTTAAATCTATCACTTAATTGTTCGCCTATAAGAAGTACTTTTTTGTCGATTAAGGTTTTAATTATAGGCATAAGTTTTTGAATGCCAATAAGTTTGCTGATTTGCGTTAAGCTGATTTCCTCACTATGAGCACAAAGGTCAACAATTTTCATCTCCGTAGGGTTGAGATTGGAAATATCGCCCTCAAAATTTGGATTTATATAGACAATGGTTTCGCTACTTAGTTTAAGTGCCGATGGCAGAGCGGCTTGCATAACTTCGCCCGCTGCACACATATAATATTCTGAAATCCAATTCCAAAACTCCAATTGGTCATTCAGTACAATTGCCTGATTATCAATAATATCAATAATGTATTTTACCTCATAAGCCTCGGGGATGTTGTTATGAATTTCAGTAACAATTCCAGAGTAAATTTTGGATCTACCAAAAGGCACGGCAACTCTTGCACCTATTTGTACAAAATCAACCAAGTTTCGGGGAATGCGATAGGTAAAAGTTCCTTTTACGGGAATGGGCAGTAATACTTCGGCAAAAGTGGTTTCTAAGCTCATTTAGTTTGAATATTTTTCATGAATTTGTCCATATTTATGACAAATCGAGTGTGAAATCCGCTTCCTATCATTCCTTCTTCATCAAAAGCTTGAACCTCGAAAAGAAGCTTTTTTCCATCAATATTTACAAGTTTCGATTTGCAATTAACGCGAGCATTTATGGGCGTTGCTTTTAAATGCTTGATATTCACTTCAGTACCAACAGTAGTAAACCCTTCCGACAAATATTCTTGTACACTTTGTTGTGCCGTATTTTCCATAAAAGCTATCATGGCAGGTGTTGAAAAAACATCAACCAAGCCTGAGCCATAGGCTTTTGCACTATCGCAGCTCAATACTGTTTTTTCTAAAAATCCTTCAATTCCTATTTTAAGTTTGTCCATTTTTTCAAATTTGAGATAAATATAGTTCAAAATTAATGATTTTTGACTTTATAGAGAAAAAGAGATAAGAAAAACTGTGTCTAATGGAAGAATTGTTTTAATTTTGCATCAAATTTAAAACTAAGAGATATGAAAAAAGTAATTAGCACAGAAAATGCACCAAAAGCAGTAGGTCCATACAGCCAAGCCATTGAAGCAAATGGTTTTATTTATATTTCAGGACAAGTTCCTTTGGTTCCAGCCACTGGACAAATTGTAGAAGGCGGAATTGAAGAACAAACTGTTCAGGTGATGGAAAATATTAAAGCTATTTTGGAAGCAGCAGGTTTAACATTTGATAATGTTGTGAAAACCACTTGCTTATTAAGTGATATTGGAAATTTCCAAATTATGAATGGAATTTATGCAAAATATTTCACTGAAAATCCTCCAGCGCGTGCAGCTTATGAAGTGGCAAAACTGCCCTTGGGTGTAATGGTGGAAATTGAAACTATCGCCGTAAGATAGTAAATAGATATTTCTATATAAATAAACAGAGCTTATCGATTATCGGTAAGCTCTGTTTTGTTATAGAGGAATTCAGTTAGTAAGAATTTCTTACGAACTGAATTTATAGGGCATTGTTTAGTTTTTTTGTATTTATGTGTGTAAAGGTCTATTTTTGAGATGATTTCATTGTTCATTAGCAAAAAAGGGTCAAGTGTTGTAGCAAGACCCTTTGATAAAATATGTACACTGTTATGTTATAGTGCTTATAAAAATTTTATTTTCTTATGAATTTTAATATTCTACCAGTTTTTAATATTAGTTCGTTTGGTTTAACTGATAATATTGAGTAATATCTGGGTGAAGAGATTAGTAAATAGTCTTTTGTCAAAACCAATTTATTGTTTTCAATCTTCCACGTACCTTCTTCTATGCCACTACCATAGTTATATACATATCGATAAGTATTAAGTAAATATAACTCATCACTTCCATTTTCTAATTGCCAATTTCCGAAAAAGTTATCTGCGGGATTGGTGGTGTT
Source organism: Bacteroidales bacterium (assembly GCA_012522535.1). Taxonomy (GTDB): domain Bacteria; phylum Bacteroidota; class Bacteroidia; order Bacteroidales; family WCHB1-69; genus JAAYKF01. The sequence continues at coordinate 1,229 of JAAYKF010000143.1, read as the reverse complement.
AGAAGGTGCAGAAGCTTTTGTTTTTACTGGTTCTTCTTTTACCAATATAAAACTTAACTCTTTTGAACATCGGTCAATGGCAGAGTTGAATATGTCTTCTTTTTCAATTTCTATAAGACTATTATATTGTTGTACAGTGTTTTCTTCTGAAATTTTTCTCATAAAACATTTTGCTAATGATTTTTGTTGCTCTGTGCTCAAGCCTTTATTTAAGACAAAATTATTCATAGCTAAGTCAAATAAGTCTTGTCTTTGATATGCCGACCATTGACCGTATGAGAAAAGAAATAAGGAAAATGCAATAATTAATAATATACTTTTTTTCATTTTACAATTGTTTTAATAAATTAGAAACCAAATCCCACTCTAAAAAGAATGCCATTAACATTATTTCCGCTACCTTCAAAATGCAAGCCTAAATCCAGTGTTTCACTAACTTTGTATCCGCCACCCAAGCTATATGCAAATTGTGTCATGGAGCCTTTAATTACATTTGTGTTTCCAAGGATTGTGAAAGTTTTTCTCCAAAAGTAGTATTTACCTCCTAAACCAAGTTGTGGATAAAAACCATACGAAGAGCCTGTAACGTAATATCTTGCAATAGCCATAAAAGGTATATTTGCATTAAATTCTTTTGTTAAATATTGACGATATCCCACAAGTCCGCCAATATTTAAAGCACCATCAATGTCGTGTAAATACATTAGGCTAACACCTAAATCTGGCTTAACTTTAGACTTAGTTGAGACCAAAAAATCAGCAGAAACACTTACTTGTGCATTCATTGTAAAGCCTAAGCACAAAAGGGCTACCATTGTTAATAAATACTTTTTCATAAGAGATTGATTTTATGCCTGCAAACCCAAAACTTGGCGGTTAATTTATTTAGTACAAAAAAGCGTGGGTTTATGGCTTATCTGTAATCGAGACACTGGTTTGTCCATAAGACAGGATAAGTTTAGCCCATGCCTAAGCGCGAGCGTATCACTTATTATTCTTTGTCTTATATGAAAATTACCAGTTTTCGATTACAAGAATAAAAGCTAACGCTTTTTTATTTTATTTTATAAGTTTTTTCTCACTTCATATTTTAATGGTTTATAGGCTCACCTTAATTTTTTGGGGACTAAGCAAAAAGTTTCTCCATTCTGAATAGAAAGAATTTAGTATCTATTACTCCTCTTAAATTAGCACGGAATAGTTTTATTTTAGAATTAAAAGATTCAGCA